>NZ_JBNGGG010000003.1:0-330081 GCF_049974585.1 Streptomyces sp. UG1
CGAGCCACCAACCCGACCCGACGAGCCACGAGCAGCACCACGGGAGCGAGCCACCAACCCGACCCGACGAGCCACGAGCAGCACCACGGGAGCGAGCCACCAACCCGACCCGACGAGCCACGACCGGCACGACGGGAGCGAGCCACCAACCCGACCCGACGAGCCGCAATCCGCACCATCGGACCCAGTCACCAGCCCACCCCAGCCAACTACACCGGCCGGCCCAAGATCGGCGCAGTCGGATCCAGGCACCACCCAAGCACCGCGGGCCACGGCCCGTACCCGGCGTCCAGGTCCAGGTGGGCGGCGCCCGGGAGGATGTCGGTCGGGAGGGCGAGCGGGTCGCCGTAGACGGTGCGGGCGCCTTCCGGGCAGTACGGGTCGTCGTCGCCGGCGACCAGGCGGGTGGGGCCGGGAAGCGTGAACTCCAGGGATCGCAGGGCGAATCGGGCGACCTCCGGATGCCGTGCGAGCACCTCGCCCGACGGCGGAGCGACCAGCAGCACCCGGTCCACGGCACCGAGCCCCGGCATCCCCCGCGCCGCGGCGTGCAGCCACAGCACGGCGGACAGGCTGTGCGCGAGCACGACCCGCTCCGCCCCGGCGTCGAGCCCGGCCAGATGCCGGCCCAACTCCGCGAGCCATACCTCGAGTTCGGGATCGTCGGGGTCCGGAAGCTGCGGATAGGTGACCTGGTGGCCGAGTTCGGTGAGCCGGTCGGCGAGCCAGTGCTGCCAGTGGCCCTCGGGGCGGTGGTTCTGCCAGCCGTGGAGGATGAGGTAGGCGGTCATGACGCCGATCGTCCCGGACCGCTCGGGAACCCGTCCAACCGCGCCCGCAGCGCCCCGAACTCCTCGTGAAAGCCCGGAAAGGTCTTCCGTACGCACCCCGGGTCGTCGAAGGAGATTCCCGGCACCCGCAGCCCGGTCACCGCGAAGGACATCACGATGCGGTGGTCGCCGTACGACTTGATCTCCGCGCCGTCCGAGGCGGGCACCCCCGGCCGGATCTCGATCCAGTCCGGGCCGGTCGTCACCGCCACCCCCAGCCTCCGCAGGTTCTCCGCGCAGGCCTCCAGCCGGTCGCACTCCTTGACCCGGGTGTTCGCCACGTCCTCGATCCGCACCGGCCCCGAGGCGAACGGTGCGATGGCGGCCAGGGTCGGCATGGTGTCGGAGATGTCGCGCATGTTGACGGTGACGCCGTGCAGTCGGCCCGTGCCGCGGACCGTCGTCGCCTCCCGGCCCACGGTCACGTTCGCGCCCATCCGCCGCAGTACGTCGACGAAGCCCAGGTCGCCCTGGAGCGCCCCTTCGCCCAGGCCCGGCACCGTCACCTGGCCGCCCGTGACGGCGGCCGCGGCGAAGAAGTAGCTCGCGGTGGAGGCGTCGGGCTCGACGGCGTAGGTCGTGGCGCGGTAGCCGCCCGGCGGGACCAGGAAGACGTCCCCGTCCCTGCGCACCTGCACGCCGAACGCCCGCATCATCGCGATCGTGATCTCGACGTACGGCGCCGAGACCAGGTCGGTGACGGTGATCCGCAGGCCCTCGCGGGTGAGCGGGCCGAGGAGGAGCAGGGCCGTGAGGTATTGGGACGACTGGCCCGCGTCCAGCGTCACGTCCCCGCCCTCGACGCCGGCCGCCACCACCGTCAGCGGATGGTGGCCCTCCCTCTCCTCGTGCCGCAGGTCCACGCCCAGGTCACGCAGGGCCGCACTCAAAGGCGCCAGTGGACGTCGTCGCATCTGGGGCGAGGCGTCGAAGCGGTAGGTGCCGTGGCCGGCCGCGGCCAGCGTCGGCAGGAAGCGGGCCGTGGTGGCGCCGTCGCGGCAGTGGACGTCCGCCTCCGCGACCGCCGGTCCCTGCGGGCGGCCGTCGACCTGCCAGGTGTCCGGGGTCCGCCCGACGCGGTAGCCGAGCCGGGTCAGGCCCTCGGCGAAGCCCTCGGTGTCGTCCGAGCGCAGCGGCCGTACGAGGGTGGTGACACCGTCGGCCGCGGCCGCCAGGAACAGGGCGCGGGCGGTGATGGACTTGGAACCGGGAATGTCGACTTCGGGCATGCCCTCATGATCGCCCCGGCGCCGGGGCCGATGCCACGGCGTCCACGGGATGGACCCGTACCGGACCCTCGTCCGTTGCCCACCCGTCACATCGGCCCCGGGCGTACCGACTTCGCGGATTCCGGCCATCCCGGGGAACCCGCCCCCCTCCCCACTCGTCCAACCCGCATGCTGCCGGAGAGTCACCGTGGTGCGGTGTCGGCCCTCGCTGCTGGCTGCGATCGCTGACCACCCTCTCCGCCGTACCGCGGCCGGCAGCACGCCGTCATCGGCGCGCCCCCCTCCAACTGCGCCGATGGCGGCCCCTCTTCGGTTACGGTCCATTCCCTTGACTGGCAGAAACTTCCCGGTTATTGGTGACTTCTCGGAAGTTTCCTTCAGTGCACCACCTCCGAAAGGAGCGCACGTGCCCGACACCAGCACGGGAAGCAGACGACACTCGGGAGACACCGCACCACCCGCCAGACGCACGGTCCTCGCGGCCGGCGCGGGCCTCACCACCGCCCTGGCGCTCGGCGGCACCGCCCGCGCGGCCACTGCCGACGACCGGAAACTGCGCGCCCTCATCGCCCGCATGACCCTGCCGGAGAAGGTCGGCCAGCTCTTCGTGACGCGGGTCTACGGCCACTCCGCGACCGCCCCCGACCAGGCCGACATCGACGCCAACCTGAAGGAGCTCGGCGTCCGCACGGCCGCCGAGCTGATCGCCAGGTACCGCGTCGGCGGCATCATCTACTTCACCTGGGCCCACAACACCCGCGACCCGCACCAGATCGCCGACCTCTCCAACGGCATCCAGCGCGCCTCCCTCGCCCAGCCCCGCGGCCTGCCCGTGCTCGTCTCCACCGACCAGGAGCACGGCATCGTCTGCCGCGTCGGCGAGCCCGCCACCCTCTTCCCGGGCGCCATGGCCATCGGCGCCGGCGGCTCGCGCGGCGACGCCCGCACCCTCGGCCGGATCGCCGGACGGGAACTCCGGGCGCTCGGCATCCGGCAGAACTACTCCCCCGTCGCCGACGTGAACGTCAACCCCGCCAACCCGGTCATCGGCGTGCGCTCCTTCGGTGCCGAGCCGGCCGCGGTGGCCGGCATGGTCGCCGCCGAGGTGGCCGGATACCAGCACGGGCGTCAGGTCGCGGCCACCGCCAAGCACTTCCCGGGCCACGGTGACACGGCCGTCGACAGCCACTACGGCTTCCCGGTCATCACCCACACCCGCGAGCAGTGGGACCAGTTGGACGCCCCGCCGTTCCGGGCCGCCGTCCGCGCCGGCATCGACTCGATCATGACCGCGCACATCATGGTCCCGGCCCTCGACGACTCCGGCGACCCGGCCACCCTCTCCCGCCCCATCCTCACCGGCATCCTGCGCGAGGAGCTGGGCTACGACGGGGTGGTCGTCACCGACTCGCTCGGCATGGAGGGCGTGCGCACCAAGTACGGCGACGACCGCGTCCCCGTCCTCGCGCTCAAGGCGGGCGTGGACCAGCTCCTCAACCCGCCGTCCCTGGACATCGCGTGGCACGCCGTCCTGAAGGCCGTACAGGACGGGGAACTCACCGAGGCGCGGCTCGACGAGTCCATCCTCCGCATCCTGCGGCTGAAGGCGAAGCTGCGGCTGTTCGAGGAGCCGTACGTCAGCCAGGGCGGGGTCGGGAAGAGCGTCGGCACCCCGTCCCACCTCGCCACCGCCGACCGCATCGCCGAGCGGACCACGACGCTGCTGGTCAACGAGGGCCCGCTGCTCCCGCTGTCCCGCCGCACCCACCCCAGGATCCTGGTCGTCGGCGCCGACCCGGCCTCCCCCTCCGGCACGACGGGACCCCCGACCGGCGTACTCGCCGCCGCCCTCACCGAACTGGGGTTCACGGCGACCGCCCTGTCGACCGGCACCGCGCCCTCCGCCGCCACCATCGCCCGTGCCGTCGCGGCGGCGCGGGAGGCGGACGCGGTGGTCGTGGGGACGTACAACGTCACGGCGGGCAGTGCGCAGAAGGCGCTGGTCGAACAGTTGCCGGAGGCGGGGAGGCCGGTGGTGGCGGTGGCGATCCGCAACCCCTACGACGTGGCGCACCTGCCCGGCGTCCGCGCCTGTCTGGCCTCCTACTCCTGGACCGACGTCGAACTGCGGGCGGCCGCACGGGTGATCGCCGGGCGGGTGTCACCGCGCGGGAAACTGCCGGTTCCGGTGCAGCGGGCGGACGACCCGACGCGGGTGCTGTACCCGATCGGCCACGGTTTGTCGTACAGGAGAAGCCAGTCCCGTATAACCCATTGATCCTTGGGACGTAGCCCCCGTACGCCACACAACGGGCGCACTCACCCCCAACCGACGCAAAGGACCCCACACGTCTGGCGTGCGCCTGCCGCCACGGGCCACGCTGGACGGGGTTACCCGGGGGGAGTGCGATGCGTGGGAAGAGTGCGGTGGGGGTGGCCTGTGCGTGGCTGGTTCTGCTCGTCGCGTTGCTGACGGGGTGCCAGGGGGCGTCGGGGTCGGAGGGGGAGGACGGGCGGGTCGAGGAGGCCGCCGGGGAGAGCGGGCGGCAGGTGACGGGGCCGACGCGGCCCGCCGGTTACGGCGCGGTCTTCCTCGGCGTCGACGAGTGCAGTTCCTTCGGTACGACGAGCTTCACCGAGGTGTCCTGCACCAGCGAGCGGGCCGCGGCGCGGGTCGTGGCGCGGCACGCCGGCAAGGTGGGCGACGGGCCGCTGTGCCCCGCGACCACGGACTTCGTGCTGCACATCAGCGAACAGAGCCGCACCTCCGACGAGGACGGCGACGGGGCGATCCCCCAGGGCTACGCCTGTATGCGCAACCTCGCCCCGCCCCACCCCGGCGATCCGGGCGGTGGCGGCGGCCCCCGCACCATCGTCGGCGACTGTGTCTACCACTCCGGCGACGGCCAGGTCCGCGAGACGTCGTGCGACGGCAAGGGCGAGCACCAGCCTCAGTACAAGGTGGCGAAGGCCGTCGACAAGCGGGCGAAGTGCCCCCTGTCGACGGCCCTCTACGTCGAGCTGGGCAGCGAGAAGCCGGTGGGCTGCGCCCGGCCGGTGTGAAGCGGCGGTGCTCCAGGGACGCAGTCGCTCAGCACAGGATCCAGCCCTTGCTCACCGACCCCCGCCCCACCCGGCCCTTCACCCACACACAGCGCTGTCCGGCGTGCACGGTGACCGGGCCGGCGCGGCGGGTGCGTTTGCCCTCGTCGGTCACCGGCCGGGCCCGGTAGGCCTGGACGCTGGCCTTCATCCACTGCTCGCGGCCGGGCCGCTTGGGCACGGTGATGACACAGACGTGGCCGCGCCGCTTGTAGACGTACAGGGTGCCGGTCGAGAACGGGTACGTCTTGACCTTGCGCCCCTCACAGCGCGTGGGCGCGGCGGCGTGCGCCTGCGCCGGGACCGCCACCGCGAGCACTCCGGACGCGGTCAGCAGCGCCAGGCCGACCGCCAGTCGTCGGCGTATCCCACCTCTGTCCACCGTGTTGTCCTCCCCGTACACGGGCGATGAGCGTACTGGTGTACGGACGCAGGACGTATGCCGGATGGTTGCGCGACCTTCACGGAGACGGCCTCACCGCGCCGCCCCGACCGGCTCCTCCGGCTCGGCCTGCCCGAGAAAGGTCCGCCACAGCCCGGCATACCGCCCACCCCGCGCCAGCAACTCCTCGTGCGTGCCGTCCTCCGCGACCCGCCCGTGGGCAGAACCTCCCTCGGTCACCCTCGCACTGCTCGGCCCTGGCGGGCCTCCCAGCCACGCCGCGGTAGCGGCATATCGATACTTCGGGCGACTGGCCGGACTCCGTCCGGCACGCGGCTGCCCCGGTATCAAGCAGCAGCAGCCTCGGCCTCCCCGACGAATGTCCGCCACAGCCCGGCATACCGCCCACCCCGCGCCAGCAACTCCTCATGCGTGCCGTCCTCCGCGACCCGCCCGTGGTCCATCACCACGACGCGGTCCGCGCGGGCCGCCGTCGTCAGGCGGTGGGCGACCACGAGCGTCGTACGGCGGCCTGCGAGGCGGTCCGTCGCCTGGTTGACCTGGGCCTCCGTGGCCAGGTCCAGCGCGGCCGTCGCCTCGTCGAGGAGCAGGATGTCGGGGTCGACCAGCTCGGCGCGGGCCAGCGCGATGAGCTGGCGCTGCCCGGCGGAGAGGTTGCGGCCGCGCTCGGCGACCTCGTGGAGGTAGCCGCCGTCGAGGGTCGCGATCATCTCGTGGGCGCCGACCGCCCGGGCCGCCGCCTCCACCTCGGCGTCCGTGGCGTCGGGCCGGCCGTAGGCGATGGCGTCGCGGACGGTGCCCTGGAAGAGGTACGCCTCCTGCGGGACGACGCCGAGCCGGTGGCGGTAGGACGTGAGGTCCAGGGAGCGCAGGTCCGCGCCGTCGACGGTGACCCGGCCGCCGGTCGGGTCGTAGAAGCGGGCCACCAGCTTGACCAGCGTCGACTTGCCGGCGCCCGTCTCGCCGACGAAGGCGACCGTCTGCCCGGCGGGGATCCGCAGGTCGATGCCGGACAGCGCCTCTTCATCGTCGCCGTACTTGAAGTGCACGTCCTCGAACGCGACCTCGCCCCGCAGCGACGGCACCTCCCGCGGCTCCTCGGCCGCCTTCGTCGACGTCGGCTCCCGGAGCAGTTCCTGGATGCGGCCGAGCGAGACCGTGGCCTGCTGGTAGCCGTCGAAGACCTGGGAGAGCTGCTGGACCGGCGCGAAGAACAGGTCGATGTAGAGCAGGTACGCCACCAGCGCACCGGTCGTCAGCGTCGCGGCCTCGATCCGGCCGCCGCCCACGATCAGCACCGCCGCCACGGCCGCCGACGACAGGAACTGCACGAACGGGAAGTAGACCGAGATCAGCCACTGGCCCCGGACACGGGCCCGGCGGTAGCTGTCGCTGCGTTCCGTGAACCGCGCGCCGCCGTCCCGCTCGCGCCGGAAGGCCTGCACGATCCGCAGCCCGGACACCGACTCCTGGAGGTCGGCGTTGACCACCGACACCCGCTCACGGGCGAGTTCGTACGCCTTCACGCTGGCCCGGCGGAAGTAGTACGTGGCGACGATCAGCGGCGGCAGCGTCGCGAAGACGACGAGCGCGAGCTGGAGGTCGATCACCAGCAGGGCGACCATGATGCCGAAGAAGGTGACGACGGAGACGAAGGCGGTGACCAGGCCGGTCTGCAGGAAGGTCGACAGGGCGTCGACGTCCGTCGTCATCCGCGTCATGATCCGGCCGGTCAGCTCCCGCTCGTAGTAGTCGAGTCCGAGCCGCTGGAGCTGGGCGAAGATCTTCAGGCGCAGGGAGTACAGCACGCGCTCGCCCGTCCGCCCGGTCATCCGGGTCTCGCCGATCTGCGCCACCCACTGGGCCGTCACCGCGAGGAGGGCCAGCAGGGACGCCGCCCAGACCGCGCCGAGGGCGGCCTGGGTGACGCCGGAGTCGATGCCGTGCCGGATCAGCACCGGCAGCAGCAGCCCCATGCCGGCGTCCACGGCGACCAGGCCGAGGCTGATCAGCAGCGGCACCCCGAAGCCTCGCAGCAGCCGCTTCAGGCCGTACGACTCCTCGGGGCGCACCGCGCGCGCCTCGTCGATGTCGGGGGTGTCGGCCGCCGCGGGCAGCGCGTCGACCTGGTCGAGCAGCTCGGGCGTCGCCGGGGACTCGGACAGGGCCAGGTCCCTCGGCTCCCGGTCGCCGGTCCACAGCCGCGGGGTCAGGCCGCGCTCGGCGTCGAACTCCGCGTCGAGTTCGTCCCGTACGGAGGTGTCCTCCCGCGGGCAGGCCGGCTGGGCGTGGCCGGGCGAGACGCCGCCGAGTTCGTCGGGGTCGGTGAGCAGGCGGCGGTAGCGGGCCGAGCGCTGCTGGAGCTCCTCGTGGGTGCCGATGTCGGCGAGGCGGCCGGCCTCGAGGACGGCGATGCGGTCGGCGAGGTTGAGGGTGGAGCGCCGGTGGGCGATGAGGAGGGTCGTACGCCCCTCCATGACGTGCCTCAGCGCCTCGTGGATCTCGTGCTCGACGCGCGCGTCCACCGCCGAGGTCGCGTCGTCGAGGACGAGCAGCCGGGGGTCGGTGAGGATGGCGCGGGCGAGCGCGATGCGCTGGCGCTGGCCGCCGGAGAGGGTGAGGCCCTGCTCGCCGACCTTGGTGTCGTAGCCGTCGGGCAGCTCGGCGATGAAGCGGTCCGCCTGGGCGGCGCGGGCGGCGGTGCGGATCTGCTCCTCGGTGGCGTCGGGGCGGCCGTACGCGATGTTGTTGCGGACCGTGTCCGAGAAGAGGAAGGAGTCCTCGGGTACCAGCCCGATCGCGGCCCGCAGCGAGTCGAAGGTCAGCTCGCGGACGTCGTGGCCGCCGATCAGGACGGCGCCGCGGGTGACGTCGTAGAAGCGCGGCAGGAGGAGGGAGACGGTGGACTTGCCGGAGCCGGAGGAGCCGACGACCGCGAGGGTCTCGCCCGGGCGGATCTCGAAGCTCAGCCCGTCGAGAACCGGACGCTCGTCGTCGTACCCGAAGGACACGTCGTCGAACTCGACGGTCGCGGGCGCGTCGGCAGGCAGCGTCTTGGTGCCGTCCTCGATCGACGGCTCGGTGTCGATCAGCTCCAGGACGCGCTCGGTGCCGGCCCTGGCCTGCTGTCCGACCGTGAGGACCATGGCGAGCATCCGGACCGGGCCGACCAGCTGCGCGAGATAGGTCGAGAACGCGACGAACGTACCGAGCGTGATGTGCCCGCGCACCGCCAGCCACCCACCGAGCGCGAGCATCGCGACCTGTCCGAGCGCCGGGACGGCCTGGAGCGCCGGGGTGTACCGGGAGTTGAACCGGATGGTGCGCAGCCGCCCGGCGAAGAGCCGCCGGCTGACCTCCCGCAGCTTCCCGGTCTCCTGCGCCTCCTGCCCGAACCCCTTCACCACGCGTACGCCGCTGACGGCCCCGTCGACCACGCCCGCGACGGCGGCGGCCTGGGCCTGGGCGTACCAGGTGGAGGGGTGCAGCTTGGTCCGGCTGCGCTTGGCGATCCACCACAGGGCGGGGGCCACGGCGAGGGCGACCAGGGTGAGCGGGATGGACAGCCAGGCCATCACGACCAGGGAGATCAGGAAGAGCGCGAAGTTCCCGATGGTCATCGGGAGCATGAAGAGCAGGCCCTGGATGAGCTGGAGGTCGCTGGTGGCGCGTCCGACGACCTGCCCGGTGGACAGCTGGTCCTGCCGTCGCCCGTCCAGCTCGGTGATCGTCCGGAACATCTCGGTCCGCAGGTCGTGCTGGACGTCGAGGGCGAGCCGGCCGCCGTAGTAGCGGCGTATGTAGGTGAGGACGTACACGGCGAGCGCGGCGGCTATGAGCAGCCCCGCCCAGACGGTCATGGAGCGGGTGTGATCGCCGATGACGTCGTCGATGATCACTTTCGTGATCAGCGGGACGAGCGCCATGACGGCCATGCCGGCGAGCGAGGAGCCGAGCGCGAGGACCACGTCCTTGGGGTAGCGCCAGGCGTAGCCCCACAGCCGTCGTGCCCATCCCCGTTGCGCTGCCACGCGGGTGCCCTCCGTTCGTCCTGATCTGCCGGAAGGCACCAACGCGAGGGGAACCGGATTTCATCCCTCCACGACAACCTGTGACCGGTCAGACACGAATGCGCAGGTGGTAGAAGCGCGTCGTCTGCACGTCGTTCTGGTTGTCATCGCTGACGAGCAGCACCCTCAGGTGGCCCTTGCGGTCCTTGCGGCCCTTCGAGTACCCCGTGATCGCCATGCCTTCGATGTTGTCGAGGAGCGGGTTCGGCTGGGGCTGCTTGGCGGTGGCGCCGAGGGAGGGGCAGGCGGCGATGTCCGCGAGGAGGGTCTTCTTGACCAGACGTACGCCGTCCTGACCCGTCAGATTCTCGATCCCGCTCGTGTCCGTCGCGCGACGCGGGTCGGCCAGGTAGAGGCGGACGGTGTTGCCGACGCCGGAGGTCCAGCCGCGCTCCAGGACGAGGAGGCGGCCGTCGGGGGTCGCCTGGACCTCGGGGACGCCGAGGCCGGCGTCGGCTCGGTAGGCGTACTGGGGTCCGAGCGTGAAGCGGCCGTGTTTGGTGCGATTCCAGGTCTGGAAACGGACGATGTCGGAGCTGTCGCCTGCCAGGGCGTACTCCATCGAGGCGAGCAGGGTACGGCCGCCGGGGAGCAGGGTCAGCCCCTCGAAGGTGCCGTTGGAGACGGCACGGCCCGCCGGGGCGACCTTGAGCGCGTCCGGCACGGGGAGCCGGTCGAGGATCCGGCCGTCGCGGGAGTAGCGGCGCACGGAGGGCTCGGTCTCGGAGGAGATCAGCCGGGTGCCGTCCCGGTCGATGACGAGCCCCTCCGTGTCGAGGGCGGCGCCGCTCTCGTCGGCGAGGGGGACGACGGCGTTCGGCGCGAGGGTCCTGCCGTCGAGGCGGAACAGGGCGGACCGGTCGGAGAGGGCCAAGAGGGATCCGCGGCGGTGGTGGTCCACGGCGAGCGCGGAGAGGTTGCCGACGAAGGTGCCGTCGTACGTCGTCTTGTCGAGCGCGTCGGAGAAGCGGTCGATGGAGACGGTGGGCGAACAGGCGTTGTTCCGCGCGGCGTTGGCGGACCCGGTGGCGGTCAGGCAGGTGGCCGCCACCAGGGTCGCGGCGGCGGTGGCGAGTACGGTTCTCAGGCGCATGGGGTCACCGTAGGGCGGATGGGTGACGCGAGGTGGGCCACGGCGTTACGGGTCGGAGGGTCAGCTTGCGGCCAGGTCCCGGTGGATGACCTTGGCGACGCCCTGAATGGTCGTGACGCCGTAGCTCATGGTGCTGTTGCCGTGGGTGAGGACGGTGATCATGTAGTCGTGACCCCCGCCCTTGAACGCGCCGACGCTGTGCACCCGCCAGCCGTTGGTGGCCCGCTGCAGCCAGCCGTTCTTGACGGCCACGGAGACGCCGGACGGCACTCCGTACGGCGTGCCCCAGCGCTGCGAGGAGATGACCTGGCCCATCAGCTTCAGGATGTAGGCGCGGGAGTTGTCGCTGAGCACCGTGTTCCTGGCGGTGATGAGCTTGAGCAGCTTCTGCTCGTCGGTGACGGTGATCTGGGTCAGGCCCCAGTAGCCGTTCGCGCCGGGCTTGGTCTGCGTCATGCCGGCGGCGGCGAGAAAGCCCTTGATCTTCGTCAGGCCGAGCTGCCTCCAGAGCGTGCTGGTGGCCGCGTTGTCCGACTTGGTGATCATGGCCTTGGCGAGGGAGACCTCACGGTCGGTGAGGTACCGGTTGTGCTTCTTCGCGTCCCACAGCAGCGTGGCCAGCACGGTGACCTTGACGACGCTGGCGGAGTCGTGGGCGGTGGCGGGCCGGAGCGTGCAGGTGGTGTTGGTGGAACGGTCGTAGAGGCCGACCGCGACGGTGCCCCTGCGGTTGGTGAGGGCGGCGGTGATGTCCCTCTTCAGCTTGTCGGCGAGGCCGGCCTTGGCGGACGTACAGCTGACGGTGGGTGTGGTGGCGGCGAGGGCGGGCGTCGCGGCGGCGACGGACGATATGAGCACGCCCGCGCCCACACCTGCCGCGACGAGCGCTCTCGCACGTCTGGAAACGCCTCTTGACCTGTCGCTCGATTTCCCGTGATTCATGCCCTGTTGACTCGTGAGGCGGAGGGAAAGGTTGTACGAGCAGGCAGAGGTATGGGTGTGATGACGGCGGACGACGCGTTGACGGCCCTGTCCGCTATCGCGCCCTCGCGCCCCGGCTCTCCGCGATGCGACGGACGTCGGTCAGCGCCTCGCTCATCCTGGCGAGCAGGAACCGGAGTTGCGCGGGCGTCGCCCGACGGTCGGCGAGCATGTCGGCGGCGTGGTCGAGGAGGCCGTCGGCCATGTCGAGTTGCACGCTCTCGACGGTGTCGGCCAGGCGGGAGACGGTGCCGGCACCGTCGCCCACGACATAGCAGGGCTTGCCCTCGGCCCCGGTCCAGGGCAGCAGTCGCATGCCTCCCGTCACTTGGCGCCCCCTACGATCACCGCGGGCAGGCCGACCGACCCGACACCGACACCCAGTACGGCGGCCGGACATACCGCCCGCGAGGGCCGGGAGCCGGTGTGGTGGACGGTCGGCCCGACGGGACCGGACGAATATCGGCGCCCGAAGAGACGGGCGATGCGGTGACGCATGTCGTGAACTCCGTTTCCAGCTCCACTTGATGTATCGCGTTCTGTAGCGATCCACTCACAGACTGAGACGGATCGGGCTAGCCTCGCCAGAGGGTTGCGTGTGACAAGGCATTCGTCACAAGGGAGTTGGCCATGGGCAATACATACGGTGACTGGCTCAGGCAGCAGCGCGAGACGGCAGGGCTGACGCAGGGGGAGCTGGCCGACCGGGCGTTCATGACGCGTTCGCACATCGCGCATATCGAAGCGGGGCGTCGGGTGCCATCGAAAGCGGACGCGCGGCGGCTGGACATGGCCCTGGGCACGGGGGATGTGCTGAGCACTTTTCTACCGCAGGACGACGTGGCGGTCGCCGACTACTTCGAGGCGGTGCACGTACTCGAACAACAGGCAGTGATGATCCACGAGTTCGCCCTGGCGTACTTCCCAGGCATCCTCCAGACGAAAAGGTACGCAAGTACGGTTCTTGGCTCAGTGTTCCCTCCGGTGAGCAAGGAGGAGTGTGACAGGCGCCTTGTCACACGCCTTGAACGCGCGAAGATTCTCGAGGACCCAGTGACACCCATGGTGTGGGCACTGCTGGACGAGACTGTGCTGCGACGCCCTGTGGCCAGTGAGGACGTCATGGCGGAGCAGATCATGCACGTCGTTCGTCTCGCCGAGACTGGACGCATCCGCGTCCATGTGATGCCGTTTGGTGTAGGCCACCATCCACTCATGCGGAGCATGCTCACGCTGATGTGGTTCGAGGACCAGCCGCCTCTCGCGTACACCGAGGGGCAGGAGATGGGGAAACTGCACGACTCCCCGTCCGTGGTCCGCCAGTTGCAGAGTCGTTACGCTCTCGCACTGAGCGACGCTCTGCCACTGAAGGATTCATTGGCCCTACTCAGGGCCACTGGAAAGGAGTACGGGCACCATGACTGACCGAACCATCCCGAACGCGGCCATACTGAGCGGCTGGCGCAAGTCGTCCTACAGCGGCCCCAACGCCGATAGCTGCCTCGAAGTCCTCGACAACCACCCCTCCGGCATACCCGTCCGCGACTCCAAGACCCCGAACGGCCCGGCGCTGCTCTTCCCGGCATCCGGTTGGTCGTCCTTCGTCACGGCGGTCAAAGGCGGCGAACTCGGCTCTTAGCCCTTGTCGTCGTACTCATCATGGCGCCGCAGCCAGTGCATCTGCTCGCCTTCCTCATGGCGGCCGAGCGGCGCCCGGTCGAGGAGGCCGTAGTAGGCCATGGCGGGTTCCAGGCCGCGCGCGGTGGTGACGTACGTCCGGTACACGGTGCCGTCCGCGAGCGCGTAGGCGCTCAGCCCCGGCCCCTCGGTGACGTAACTCGCCACGTCCGTGCCGCACGCCTGCGCCATCTGCCGCACGGTCGCCGGGTAGCCGCCCTCCAGGAACGGTTTCAACTCCTCGGCGGTGTAGACGAACCCCAGGTCGCGATGGAAGTCGCTGCCGCCGCTGGAGACCCAGTCGAGGCTCCAGCCCATCCGCCGCCGGTAGCCGAGGAGCTTGTCGAGCGGCGCGCGTGAGGAGCAGATCAGCGTCACGTCACGGGCCTTGAGATGGACCGCGTTGGGGCTGAGGGTGTCCGCGATCGAGGAGCAGACCGGGCAGCCCGCGTCGTACGGCGGGCCGAACATGAAGTGATAGACGAGCAGTTGCAAGCGCCCATCGAAGAGGTCCGCGAGGGACTTGGGTCCGTCCTCGGTGTCGAAGCCGTAGTCCTTCTCGACCGGCACCCAGGGAAGCTCCCGCCGCTTTCGGGCGAGCTCGTCGCCTCGACGGGTCAGTTCCTTCTCCTGCGCGAGCAGCTCCGCTCGGGCCGCGTCGAACTCTTCCTGTGTACCGACCCTGTGCTCGGGCATCGTCCTATCCCTCCTGTAGGGAGGTCATACGTCCACCGTACGCGCGCGGCGAGGAATTCTCTCGGCGGAAGGCCTGGTGGGGGGCCTGGTGGGAGTGAGGGCCGAGGCGGCTTTGGTGGCAGTCAGATGCCGGGTGGTGCGCAGCAGGGCGGCCAGGACGGCGCCAAGTGGCTGCGGGTGGTGTCCAGTTCGCAGAGCGCGGAGGGCGAGCTGCACTACATCCAGATCGGTGACGGCGGCATGGGCGGCGGCCCCGGAGGAGGAGGCAGCAGCGTCAGCACCGAGGTCACCGAGTGGGTGCAGAAGAACGGGACGGCGGTGAAGGCGAGCGAGTACGGCTCGGCCTCGGACAGCTCCTCCCAGGACGACCAGTCCTCCCAGAACGACCAATCCACCGTCTACCGCCTGCACCCGTCGGACGTCACCCGACGACTTTCGGCGTGTCAACTCGCGTAGCCGTGCCCGGTTTGCCGCTCCCCGTCACCCAATGGACACCCACAAGCCCTCGACACGACCGCATGTCCATGCCACGCTCCCGTTTGCCGCCTCCGTTCAACCCGCGTAGATCCTCGCGCAGATGGGAACCCCACATGCCGGCGACACACATACGCCACCCCCGCTGGAAGTCGGTCGCGCTGGCGACGGCAGCCGTCCTGGTCGGTCTCACCCCCGCGCTGACGGCGACCCCGGCCGCCGCGACGACGACGGAGTACGACGACACGTACTACGCCGACGCGATCGGCAAGACCGGTACGGCACTGAAGAACTCGCTGCACACGATCATCAGCGACCAGACCAAGATCTCGTACTCGGCCGTCTGGAACGCCCTGAAGGTCACCGACCAGGACCCGAACAACAGCAGCAACGTGAAGCTGCTCTACAGCGGCATCTCCCGCAGCAAGTCCCTCAACGGCGGCGACGTCGGCGACTGGAACCGCGAGCATGTGTGGGCCAAGTCCCACGGCGACTTCGGCACCGCCACCGGCCCCGGCACCGACCTGCACCACCTGCGCCCCGAGGACGTCCAGGTCAACAGCATCCGCGGCAACAAGGACTTCGACAACGGCGGCAGCGGCTTCACCAACTCCGGCGGCAGCCTGACCGACTCCAACTCCTTCGAGCCGCGCGACGCCGTCAAGGGCGACGTGGCCCGCATGATCCTCTACATGGCCGTCCGCTACGAGGGCGACGACGCCTTCGCCGACCTGGAGCCCAACGACTCGGTGAGCAACGGCAGTTCACCGTTCCACGGCCGCCTCTCCGTCCTCAAGCAGTGGAACGACGAGGACCCGCCGGACGCCTTCGAGGAGCGCCGCAACGAGGTCATCTACGACAGCTACCAGCACAACCGCAACCCGTTCATCGACCACCCGGAGTGGGTCGAGGCGATCTGGTAGCACCCCCGGCCGGGGATCGTGGTCCCGGTTGTCAAATCCCTTGCCCCACGCCACGTTTGTCCCATGACACCAGTGGGCTGGCGGCGTGGGGCATTGCTTCTCGGCCTCTACGAGGTGCGCGACGTCATCGAAAGCGGCGGCATGGGTCTGGTGTACCGGGTCCGGCACCGCCACTGGAACATGGATCTCGCGGTCAAGGTACCCAGGCCCGAAAGGACGGGCACGGCCGTCCGGCGCGCCCGGTTCGAGCAGGAGGCGGGGACATGGGTCGGGCTCGGACCGCATCCGAACGTCGTCAACTGCGTGTACGTCCGCCGCATCGACGATCATCCGTGCGTGTTCGCCGAGTGGGTCGACGGCGGCTCGCTCGGGGATCTCATCCGGGACGGGCGGCTGTACGCGGGCGACGGCGGCGGTGACGACGGCGGTGGCGGTTCCTGTGCCCGCGTGCTGGATCTGGCGGTGCAGACCGCCTGGGGCATTCACCACGCGCACCAGGAGGAACTGGTCCACCAGGATGTCAAACCGGCCAACGTCATGATCGACGTCGCCGACGGCTGGACGGCCAAGGTCACCGACTTCGGGATCGCCCGGGCCCTCGCCACCCCGGGGGAACACACCGCCGGGCCGCCGGGGGTGAGCTACGGCGGGCTGACTCCCGAGTACTGCTCGCCGGAGCAGGCGCACGCCGCGGTCGGTGCGCGGGTCCGGCTCACTCGCGCGACCGACGTCTGGTCGTGGGCGCTGTGCGTGCTGGAGATGTTCACCGGCGGCAGGCACTGGCGGCACGGACAGGCCGCGCCGGAGGTCCTCGCGGCGTTGCGGGAGGGACGGCTGCCGCAAGCATGCCCGATGCCGGCCGCGCTGGCGGATGTGCTGCGGAAGTGTTTCGCGACCGAGCCGGTGAAGCGTCCGCAACACCTCGGCGAGCTGGCCTCGGCGGTGGCGGACATCTACGCGGACGTCGTCGGCACACCGTATCCGCGCCTCCCTCCGCAGGGTCCCGGGCTGCTCACCGACGGGCTGTCCAACCGGGCGCTCTCGCTCCTCGACCTGGACCGGGCGGACGAGGCGGAGGAGCTGTGGCGCCGGGCCGCAGGCATCGACCCGCACCATCCGTCCACCGTCTACAACTGGGCCGTCTACCGCTGGCGGCAGGGTCGGCTCTCCGACGAGGAGGTGCTGGCGCAGCTCGGTACGGCCCGGAACCTGGAAGGCGAGCGCCGGCAGGCGAACCACCTGCTCGGGCTCGTCCATGTGGAGCGCGGTGCCGACGAGGCGGCCCGGGAGCTGCTGGCCGCCGCCCCGGACGTACCCGAAGTGGCGATGGCCCGCTCCGAGTTGGCGCGCCGCGCGCGACTTCCGGAGCCGGCCCGGCTGACCGGCCACCGCGGTGCCGTGACGGCCCTGGCCGTGGATGCCACCGGCCGGGTGGCGGTCAGCGGGGGCGAGGACGGGCGCCTGCTGGTGTGGGAGCCCGCCGAGCAGCGCTGCCGGGCAGAGCTCGGCCCGCGGTCGGACGCCGCGCCGGCCGCCGTCACCGGCATCGCCGTCTGCGGGGACGGCGCCATCGCGCTGGTGGCTCGTGGCGAGGGCCCCGTCGAGGTGTGGGACCTGACTCGGCAGGTGCTGCTGCGCGAACTCCCCGCTCCCGCGTCGTGCGCCACCGCGGTCGCGGTGAACCGCTCCGGCACTGGCGTGGTGGCGTGTGACGACGGGCGGTTCCAGGTGTGGGACACGCGCACCGGACGGCTGTTACGGGACCTCACCCATCCGGCCACGCCGTACCAGAAGGGCAACCCGCTCACCGGCCGGGTGGACCCGGAGGTGCACTACCGGCCCGCCCCGGTGCATGTCGTCGCGATCACCGAGGGTGCCGATCTCGTCATCACCGCCGCACCGCGCGACGGGAGCCTCGTCGTGTGGGACGTCGGGCCCGGTCGACCCCGCCACCAGCTGGTGAGGTCCAAGGACGGGTATCTCACCGGCATCAATGTGGTCGCGCCGGGCGCCGACGGCACGTACGCCCTGCTCGTGAACGGCTCGTCGCGGACGATGCACATCTGGGAGCCGCGGGACGACCGGACCCTGAGCACCGTGCCCACCGAGCTGAATCCGCACCAGATGGTCGCGGTGAGCGCCGACGGCCGAATCGCCGTCTCGGTCCCGCGCGGGAGCTACCGCCAGCAGCTGCGGGTGTGGGAGACGGACTCGGGCCGGTGCCTGCGCACGATGGGCACCCGGCCCGCCCGTGAAGCCATGGCGCTCGTTGAGCAGCGGTGCGTGGCCATCAGCGGGGACGGCCGGATCGCGGTCCTGGGCGACAACCAGGGCGGCATCCGGGTCCACCACCTGCCACCGCTCGGCTTCCGCGCGGGCTGGAGCTACGCCCGGCCCCGCGGTGCGGCCGCCCTCGACGACGGTGAGACTCAGGTCTCGCGCCTGGTCGAACGGGCGGCGCGGTTGGCCGAGGAGGGCAGGACGGCCGAGGCCGCCGCCCAGGTGCGGGCTGCGCGCGCCGTCCCCGGATACGAGCGCCACCCGGAACTGCGCGAGATCTGGGCCGAGCTGGGACGCCGGGCCGGAGGCGACAGGACCGGGCTGCTGGGGCTGTGGCTCCGTTACGACATGCGCGGCGGCACCTTCACCTTCACTCAGCGCGTCACCCTGGCGCTGACCCCCGACGCGGAACTGATGGTCACCGGCGGCACCGACGGGTTCGTACGGGTCTGGGAACTGCAGACGGGGCAGGGGCCGCACGCCTTCCCCGAACGGGCGGGCAAGCCCCACACGATCCTGCTCGCCGACGAGGGCCGCCTCGCCGTGACGGCCGACTGGTCGGGCACCGCGCACATCTGGGACCTCACGTCCGGAACCCGACGGGGCGAGCTGTCCGGGGACCAGGGGCGGGTCAGGTGCGTCTCGGTGGACCGGTCCGGGCGGCACGCGCTGGTCGGCGACGACAACGGGGCGCTCTGCCTGTGGCGGCTGGACCCCGGGACCGCACCCCACCGGATCCGGACGATGCTGGCACACGACGGTCCCGTCAGGACCGTCCGGCTGAGCGACGACGGAAAGTACGCCGCGTCGGCCGGCAGCGATGACCGGGCAGCCGTTCTCTGGCGGACGGCCACCGGAACGCCCCTGCTGCGCTTCCCCGGGAGCTTTCTGCCCACCCTGAGATTCGACGCGGCCGGCGGCCGCCTCTTCGCCACCAGCGACGACGGAGTGACGGTCTGGGACGTGCGGACACTGCGGCAGGTATGCACGAGGCAGAGCTACCCCGAGCCACTGGCATTGAGCGCCGACGGCCGTGTCGCCGTGACCCGCGGGCTGGACACGGTCGACGTCTGGGAGACCGGGACCGGGCGTACGGTGTGCGAACTCCCGGTGCTCAGCGAGGTGTTCGATCTGAGTCCCGACGGCCGTTACGTGCTGACGGCCGGTTTCGACAAGGTACCGCGCCTCTGGGACGCCCGTACGGGAAGGTGTGTGCACGTCCTCGAACCGCACCCGTCGACCGTCACGACGGTCCTCTTCACGGCCGATGGCCGCAACGCGGTGTCGGCCGACGCCCGCCCCGCGATCCGCCTGTGGGAGCTGGACTGGGACTACGACTTCACGGCGGGCGACGGCACCGCGGAGACCCGGTGACCGCGCAGGTGACGGTCTTCGTGATCGCGGGCGCCGAGGAGAGGTCGTACGCCTACCGCGAGCGCACCACCTGCGAGGTGGGCCGCTCGGAACAGTGCGCCATCCGCATCGACGACCACCATCGCACCGTGTCCCGCCGCCACTGCCGCCTGGACATCGACCCGCCCCGCGTCCTGCTGCGCGACCTGGGCAGCAGCTACGGCACCCACGTCAACGGCAGACGGCTGGACCGCCTCACCGAGCACCAGGTCGCTTCCGGGGACAAGATCCGCATCGGGAGCGTCCGCCTGCGGATCACCACGGCGCCGGAGCGTGTCCGGCCACGGAACGACGGACACGACGACCGCCACGTACACGACGACGACCACGACGACCCCGACGCCGGCGCCGACGGCTACGACATCCTGCGCGAGCTCGGCCGTGGTTCCCAGAGCGTCGTCCACCTGGCCCGGCGTCGGGGCTCCGGTGAACTCGTCGCGCTCAAGAGGATCCTGGTGACGGGGCCGGTGGACGAGAGCGCGCGCTTCGCCCTCCGCCGCGAGCTGGCCACCATCCGGGCCCTGCGCCACCCCAATATCGTCGAGGTCCGCGACAGCGGCGACCGGCACGACCGGTTCTTCCTCGCATACGAGTACTGCCCGGGCGGCACCCTCGAACAGCTGGCCGCCCGGCACGGCGGCCGGGTGCCGGCCGGCGAGGCCCTGCCGATCGTGCACCAGGTGCTCTCCGCCCTGGACCACGCCCACCGGGCACCGATCCCCGGGACGCGCCGGACGTCCTGTCCGTCCACGTCCGGGACGACCGCGCCCGCGACAGCCACCGTGACCCGCGGCCTGGTGCACCGCGACGTGAAGCCCGCCAACATCCTGCTGGGCGCGCCGGGAGCCGACGGTCGGCAGCAGGTCAAGCTGGCGGACTTCGGCCTGGCCAAGGCGTTCGAACTCGCGGGGCTCTCCGGGCACACCAGGACCGGGGCCATGGGCGGCACGATCCCGTTCACGCCGCGCGCGCAGTTGCTCGACTACAAGTACGCCGGCCCCGAGGTGGACGTGTGGGCGACGGCGGCCTGCCTGTACTGGCTGCTCACCGGTGCGACACCGCGCGACTTCCCGCCGGACCGGGACCCGGTCGCGATCGCCCTGCGCGAGCCGGTCGTGCCGGTCATGGACCGCGACCCGTCGGTCCCGCCCGGCCTGGCGCGGGTCGTGGACGAGGCGCTGGTGGACACCCCGGCGATCGCCGTCCGCACGGCGCGGGAGCTGGCGCGGGCGCTGCGGGAGACCGCCGGATAGCCATCGGGATCAGGTACCGCTGTCCTGGAGGCGGGCCGTGCCGATGCGGGTGGTGAAGCCGGCACGGCCCAGTGGCTCGACGCGCTGGTCATCGTAGGCGAGGGCGCGCAGGGCGTCGTCGTGTGCGGCCCGTTCCTTGCGGGAGCAGCGGCTCCGGTCGACTTCGAGGGCGGCGAGGACCGGCGGGATGACATCGCGGAACTCGGCCGAGAGCCCCGCGACGTTCTTCTCGTAGCCGGGATCGTCCGGGTAGCTCAGTGCCACGGTGACGGGCGGCTCGCCCCGGAACCTTCCGGCGGCCTGGCGCAGCGACTCGGCCAGGTACTTGAGGGCGATCCGTATGTCGCCGCCCAGCGTCACGTTTCCCGGGTCCGGCTGGTAGACGGGCGGGGCGTCCTCGGGCACCACGTAACGCACCTGGACCCGGCAGTCCGGCAGCGTCATCAGGAGGGCGGGCCACCGCCCGCCGCCCTCGATGGTGAAGTCCGGGCGCTCCGCCTTCATCAGCAGGCGCATCGCGGCCCGTTCGATCATCTGCACCGTCTCGGGCGGCAGATTGTCCGGGGTGTAGGGCCCCCGGCTGCGTCTGCGGAGCGCGTACTCGTCCATCACCGCCGTGATCCGCGCCCCCGACGTGTCGATGTCCAACGTCAGCGGGTGCAGCGCCAGTTGCGTCATGGCGTCGCAGGCCGACAGGATCCGCTCCGACGTGGTGCCCCCCATCGCGGTCACCTCCGTTCAGTTCCGTTCAGTCCACGAGCGCGACATACAGCGGGCTGGCCAGCAGGACCGCCATGTCGCCCTGAAGGGACAACTCCGGGTACGGGTGGGTGCCGTACAGCATCCGCTTGGCCACGAATTCCACGGTCTGCGTCGGACCACGCAGCGCGGCATTGGCCTTGACGACCGTGGCCAGGGCGTCGGGGTCGGGGATGCCGTCCTGCTCGGTGAGCGCGGCCAGCCGGTCGAGCAGCACGGGCGGCGTCGAGGCGCTCAGCGGCATGCCCTGTGGCGGCTCGCCCGCGATGGTTCCCAGGACATGGCCGGTCGATCCGCCCACCCCCACGACCGTCCGCTCGGTGCGGCCGCCGAAGTAGACCGTGTCGCCCGCGCCATCGCCGAGTGCGCTCCACTGCATGGGCATCACGCCCTGAACGTACTGCCCCGGTTCGTCCACGGTGCCGAGGTCGGCGTGGTCCTCCAGGTGACGCACCACACGCTCCAGACGCGTGACGCGATCGGTGTCGGCGGCCTCGATGGTGCGCTTCGCCCCCGCCATCGTCACGCCGACGCTGAATTCGGTGACGCGCTTGCGCGAGTACGCCGGATCGATCTGCGAGAGCAGCATGTCGACCTTGGCGTCACTGATGTACAGGTAATAGCGGACGGCCACACCCGCTCCCTCCGGCAAGACGGCTCGCCCGGAGGCTACCCCCGTTCCCCATCAAGATGTGTCGGCGCGAACATCCGCAGCACCGCCGGAAGTACGACCATCGAGGGCCCGGACTCGGACAGCGCCTTCGCCGGCACCTGCTGTTCAATGCGTTTCAGCCCCGCCCACCCCAGTGCCCGCGATGGACGACCTCCTCCGCCCCACGCCGGCGCTCCGCGACATGCGCACCCTGCGGCGGCAGATCGTCGGCCCGGTAGCCGACCGTGATCCCGCCGATGGGGTCGTACTCGTCGGGAATCCCGAACTCGGCGCGGAACGGCCCCAGATGCTCGGGCATGATCCCGAAGAAGCAGGCACCCAGCCCTTCGTCAACCGCAGTCAGCAGCATCAGCAGCGCGGCCATCCCCGTGTCGATGTACCAGTACGGGGCGGGCCACCGCGACTCGGCCCGGTCCTCCCACCCCTTGTCGGGCTCCGCGTAGCGCGCCAGGTAGGCCGCCTTGTGCGCCAGGGGCACCACGACCAGCGGAGCGTCCTGCATGGTCGGCGTGTTCTCGACCCGGGTGGGCACGAACGGCCAGAAACGAGCCCGGTCGGCGGGGTCGGTCAGCACGAGGAACGCCCACCCTTGCGAGAACCCTGCCGAAGGCGCCCGCAGCGCGGAGGCGATGACCCGCTCCACCACCTCCGGCTCCAGCGGCTTGTCGGAGTAGTGCCGAACCATCCGGCGACGACGGACCACCTCGGAGAATTCCATGCCTCAAAATCCTGCCATGGCCGTCAACGGCCCCTGGAACACGGCGACTTCCCTCTGGCGCGCTCAGCCCAGATGCGTCGGCGCGAACATCCGCAGCACCGCCGGAAGTACGACCACCGAAGGCCCGGGCTCGGACAGCGCCTTCGCCAGGTCCGCCTCCAGGGTCTGAGGTGTCGTACGCACTCCTGGCACCCCGAACGACTCCGCCAGCGCCACATGGTCCGGCCGCGTCAGCTCCGTCACCGTCGCCGTCGCCGTCGCCTCGCCGAAGGCGTCCGTCATGTACTCGCGCAGGATGCCGTAGCCGCCGTCGTCGACGATGAGCCAGGTGACGTTCAGGTCGTACTGGCGGGCCGTCGCCAGCTCGGCGATCGAGTACAGGGCGCCGCCGTCTCCGGACACCGCGAGGACCGGGCGGGTCGGGTCGGCGACCGCCGCTCCGAGGGCCGCCGGGAAGCCGTAGCCGAGGCCGCCTGCGCCCTGGGCGGAGTGCAGGTGGTTGGGGCCCTTGGCGTCGAAGGCGGACCAGGCCCAGTAGGCCAGGATGGTCATGTCCCAGAAGGACGGGGAGTCGGCGGGCAGGGCACGGCGCACCGAGGCCAGCACCTGCTGTTCCAGGGTGAGTTCCTGCGCGGCGATGCGCTCGGCGACCTTCGCGAGGACCGTGCGTACGCGCTCGGGCGCGGCGGGGTCCTGGCGCTCGGTGATCGTCTCCAGCAGCGCCTGCAACGCCAGCCGCGCGTCCGCGTGGATGCCCAGCGCCGGGTGGTTGGACTCCAGCTTTCCGAGGTCGGCCTCGATCTGCACGACCCGGCCACGGGGCTTGAACGTGTGGTAGTTGGAGGACAGTTCGCCCAGTCCCGAGCCGACCACCAGGAGTACGTCCGCGTCCTGAAGGAAGTCGGTCGTGTATCGGTCCTCGATCCAGGATTGGAGGGACAAGGGGTGCTTCCAGGGGAAGGCGCCCTTGCCGCCGGGGGTCGTGACGACGGGTGCGTGGAGGCGCTCGGCGAGCTGCTTCAGCTTGCCCGAGGCGTCCGCCCGTACCACTCCCCCACCCGCGATGATCGCCGGGCGGGCGGCGTGGGACAGCAGGTGGGCGGCCAGCGCGGTGAGTTCGGGGCGTGGGGGGAGTTCGTCCGGGAAGGCGTCGCCGCCCGTCACCACCGGGATCGACGTCTCGGCGAGCAGCACGTCCTGCGGGATCTCCACCCACACCGGTCCGTGCGGGGCCGTCAGCGCCGACTTCCAGGCCGCCTCGATGGCGGAGGGGATCTGGGACTGGGTGCGCACGGTGTGGACGGACTTCACCACGCCCCGGAACGACGCCGCCTGGTCGGGGAGTTCGTGGAGGTACCCGTGGCGGCCGCCGCCGAGCCCCGCCGTCGGGATCTGGCTGCTGATCGCCAGCACGGGGGCCGAAGCGGCGGCAGCCTCCTGGAGCGCGGGCAGCGAGGTCAGCGCCCCGGGCCCGGTCGACAGCAGCAGCGGGGCCGCCTCGCCCGTCATCCGGCCGTACGCGTCCGCCGCGAACCCGGCGTTGTTCTCCACCCGCAGTCCGATGTAGCGCAGGTCGGAGCGGCGCAGGGCGTCGAACATGCCCAGCGCGTGCTGGCCGGGCAGTCCGAAGACCGTCGTCGCGCCGAGGCCGGCCAGCGTCTCCACGACCAGGTCTCCGCCGTTGCGGCCGGGGGGAGGGTTCAGGGCCGCCGAAACCTGCGCGGGCGTCGGGCGGAGCACCAGGTCGTGGTCGTGGGTCACTTCGCGCGGGCCTCCGCAATCTGGCGGGACATGATGGTCGTCAGTTCGTACGCCGTGTGAGACGCGGCCACCGACGTGATCTCGGCGTGATCGTACGCGGGCGCCACCTCCACGACATCCGCCGAGACCAGGTTGCACCCAGCCAGGCCGCGCAGGATCTCCAGCAGCTCCCGCGACGTCATGCCGCCCGCCTCGGGGGTGCCGGTGCCGGGCGCGTGGGCCGGGTCGAGGCAGTCGATGTCGATGGAGATGTACAGGGGCCGGTCGCCGATGCGCTGGCGCAGCTGGTCGGCGACCTCGTCGGCGCCGCGGCGGTAGACGTCCGCGGAGGTGACGATGCCGAAGCCCATCTTCTCGTCGTCGGTCAGGTCCTGCTTGCCGTACAGCGGGCCGCGGATGCCGACGTGGGAGAGGGCGGAGGTGTCGAGAATGCCCTCCTCGACCGCGCGCCGGAAGGGCGTGCCGTGGGTGTACTCGGCGCCGAAGTAGGTGTCCCAGGTGTCGAGGTGGGCGTCGAAGTGGAGCAGGGCGACCGGGCCGTGCTTCTTCGCCACCGAGCGCAGCAACGGCAGCGCGATCGTGTGGTCACCGCCGAGCGTCATCAGGCGGGCGCCCGTGCCGAGCAGGTCGTCCGCCGCCGCCTCGACGGTCTCCACGGCCTCGTTGATGTTGAAGGGGTTCACCGCGATGTCGCCGCCGTCCGCGACCTGGGCGAGGGCGAAGGGGGACGCGTCCTGCGCCGGGTTGTACGGGCGCAGCAGCCGGGACGCCTCGCGGATCGCGTTGCCGCCGAAGCGGGCGCCCGGCCGGTACGAGACGCCCGAGTCGAACGGCACGCCGACCACGGCGACGTCGGCGCGACCGACCTCGTCGAGGCGCGGGAGCCGGGCGAAGGTCGCGGGGCCCGCGTACCGCGGGATGCGGGAGGAGTCGACGGGGCCACGGGGCGTCTCGTTGCCGGTCATGGGGGTTCGCCTTCTTTCTGATGGGCTTTCCGATGTGCTTTCTGATGTGAGTACGGCCGCGTCGGTCGGCCTCGTCATCAAGGAGACGGCGATGTACGCGGCGAGGGAAGACAGCGAGGAATGACCCTAGGTGGCCGGAAAGCCACCGTGAAGTGTACGTTTCATCCATCTCGTCGGCACTGGGTGGAGGGAACGTACATATGCCGGACCCGGTCGTTCCGCCCACCCCGCCGGTCCCGCTCTCCGCGCTCCTGGCCCGCGAGGACCTGGGGCTGCGCCAGGTCGCCGGGCCGTTGGGGCCCGGCATCGTGATCCACTGGGCGCACACCTCCGAGATGGCCGACCCGTATCCGTATCTGCTGGGCGGGGAGCTGCTGCTGACGGCCGGGGTGCACATCCCGGAGGCGGCGGGGTCGGGGACGTACTTCGACGCCTACGTGTCGAGGGTCGTCGCGGCGGGCGGCGCGGCCCTCGGCTTCGGTCTCGCCCCCGTGCACGACACGGTGCCGCGCGCGCTGGTCGAGGCGTGCGACACCCATGAGCTGCCGCTCCTCGAGGTCCCGCCCCGGACCACCTTCTCGGGGGTGGCCCGCGCGGTCTGGCAGCTCATGGCGCAGGCCCGGCATGCCGAGCTGCGCCGGGTGACGGAGGCCCAGCAGGGCCTCGCGGCGGCGGCCTCGCACCCGGACCCGGTACGGGCCGTGCTGCGACAGCTCGCCCGGCGGGTGGGTGGCTGGGCGGTGCTGTACGGGCCGGAAGGGGCGCGGATCGCGGCGGCGGGGCGGGGGCCTGACGAGACGGCCCGAGGATCACTGGCCGCGCTCGCGGAGGTCGTACGGCCCTCCTCCGGTCCAAAGACCCCCACCTCCGCCACCGACACCACCGCCGGCACCCACCTCTCCGCCTACGCCCTCGGCGCCGGCCAGGGCTTCGTCCTGGGGCTCGCCGCCCCGCACCGCGAACCCGGCGACCACACCATCGCCTCGGTCGCCGCGGTGCTGCTGTCCCTGCTCACCGGCGAGCAGCAGAGCGGGTCGGGCGCGGCCCGCTCGTCGGCGCTCGTACGGCTGCTGCTGGGCGCCGAACCGGAGGCGGTGGCGCCGCTGCTGGGGACCGGCCGGCGGTTCGTGGTCCACGGTCGGCCCGACGCCCAGCCCTGCGACCCGGTGGCGGCCGCGGCGCTGGGCGCGGCCCTCGGCTCCCCACTGGTCGACCTGGCGCGGGACGTCGTACGCGTCCTCGTCCCGGCGGACCGCGAACCGGCCCCGCAGCCGGGCTGGACCCTGGGCGTCAGCGCACCGGCGGCGGCGCCGGACTGGCCGGCGGCGGACACCCAGGCGGCCCGCGCCCTGTCCCGCGCCCGGGCCACCCGCACTCCCCTGGTCCGGCACGGCGCCCACCGCCCGGCCCTCACCGACCTGCTCTCCCCCGACGACGCGCAGGTCCACGCCCGCACGCTCCTCGCGCCCCTGACGGCCCCGCTCACCGAGACCCTGCGCACCTGGCTCTCCCTGCACGGAAGCTGGGACCGCACCGCGGTGGCGCTGTCCGTGCACCGCAACACGGTCCGTCAGCGGATCGCGCGGTGCGCGGCGCTGCTCGACACGGACCTGGACGACCCGGACGTACGGATGGAGCTGTGGTTCGCCCTGCGCCACATCGAGCGGTGATGCGCCGATCCGCACAGTGACCCACGTCGCACGCGCCCCGGACGCGGCCGTTCCCACAGTCGGCTGCCTCACAATGGGAACCATGCCGATACCCGGGACACCCAGCCGCGCCGAGCTCGTCGACCACCTCGTCAGAACCCGTATCGCGGGTGACGTCGCCACTCCCCGCGAGAACAACCTCTCCCACTACCGCAAGCTGGCGAACGGCGACCGCCACTACTGGCTGGGCCTGGAACTCGGCGACCGCTGGAGCGACGAGCAGGACGTCCTCGCGGTGATGGCGGAGCGCGTCGGCGTGAGCGACGACGCGGAGCACCGGCACGGCCAGGACACCATCGACCCCGAGCTGACGGTCGCCGCGCTGGAGCGGATGGCGGCGCGGCTGCGCAAGGCGGCGGACGGCGGCCAGCGGGTGCTGTTCGCGACGGGCCACCCGGGCGGCCTGCTCGACGTCCACCGCGCGACGGCTGCGGCGCTGCGCACGGCGGGCTGCGAGATCGTCGTGATCCCGGACGGCCTGCAGACCGACGAGGGCTATGTGATGCAGTTCGCGGACGTAGCGGTCCTCGAACACGGCGCCACCCTGTGGCACACCCACTCCGGCGAGCCGATGAAGGCCATCCTCACCGGGCTCGAGCTCTCGGGACGTCCCCTGCCGGACCTGGTCGTGGCCGACCACGGCTGGGCGGGGTACGCCGGTCAGCACGGCATCGACTCCGTCGGATACGCCGACTGCAACGACCCGGCGCTCTTCCTGGCCGAGGCGGAGGGGACCGTGCAGGTGGTGGTGCCGCTGGACGACCATGTGGTGAGCCCGCGGTACTACGACCCGATGACGGCGTACCTGCTGGCGGAGGCGGGGCTCACCTGAACCCGGGTCAGCCCGGTGCCGTCTCCGGGGAGTCGGCCACCTCGCCCGGCAGTGTGACGACACCTCCGCTGGACCGTCACCGCGGAACCCGGACCACGCCCTCCTGGATCACCGACACCGCGAGCCGCCCGTCCTGTGTGTAGATCCGGGCCTGTCCGAGCCCCCGCCCGGCGTACGCCGACGGCGACTCCTGGTCGTACAGCAGCCATTCGTCCGCGCGGAACGGGCGGTGGAACCACATCGCGTGGTCCAGCGAGGCGCCGACCACGTCGCCGACGGCCCAGCCGCCGCGGCCGTGCGCGAGCAGCACGGAGTCGAGGAGGGTCATGTCGGAGACGTAGGTGGCGAGCACGACGTGCAGCAGGGGGTCGTCGGCGAGCTTGCCGTTGGTGCGGAACCAGACCTGGGAGTGCGGTTCGCGGGGCTCGCCGAACTTTCCGTACGGCGGCTCGTCGACATAGCGCAGGTCGACCGCCTGGCGGGCCTCCAGGAACCGTTCGACGACCGCCGGGTCGAGGTGGTCGTAGCCGCGCAGCCGCTCCTCGGAGGTGGGCAGCGTCGCCGGGTCGGGCGCGGGCGGCATCGGGGCCTGGTGGTCCAGGCCCTCCTCGTACGTCTGGAAGGACGCCGACAGCGCGAAGATCGGCTTGCCGTGCTGGACGGCGACCACCCGGCGGGTGGTGAAGGAGCGGCCGTCGCGCATGCGGTCGACGTTGTAGACGATGGGCGCGCCCGGGTCCCCCATGCGCAGGAAGTACGCGTGGAGGGAGTGGGCGGGCCGGTCCGCGGGGACCGTGCGGCCGGCGGCGACCAGCGCCTGGGCCGCGACCTGTCCGCCGAAGACGCGCGGGACGACGGCGGAGCGGGACTGGCCGCGGAAGATGTCCTCCTCGATCTGCTCCAGGTCGAGCAGATCGAGGAGACCCTGAAGTGCCTGGTTCATGGCACCTTTTCTATTGGCGGGTAGTTGCAGGCCCCTTACAGGCCCATGTCCTTCTTACAGGCCCATGTCCTTCGCGATGATCGACTTCATGATCTCGCTGGTGCCGCCGTAGATGCGGTTGACGCGGTTGTCCGCGTACAGGCGGGCGATGGGGTACTCGTTCATGAAGCCGTAGCCGCCGTGCAGCTGGAGGCAGCGGTCGATGACACGGTGCGCGACCTCGGTGCAGAACAGCTTGGCGCTCGCGGCCTCGGCGGGCGTCAGCTCGCCGGCGTCCAGGGCCTCCAGCGCGCGGTCGGCGACGGCCTCGGCGGCGTCGACCTCGGCCTGGCAGGCGGCCAGCTCGAACTTGGTGTTCTGGAAGCTGGCGACCGGCTTGCCGAAGACGGTGCGCTCCGTCACGTACTGCTGGGCGAACCGCACGGCGGCCTTGGCCTGGGCGTAGGCGCCGAAGGCGATGCCCCAGCGCTCGGAGGCCAGGTTGTGGCCGAGGTAGTAGAAGCCCTTGTTCTCCTCGCCGAGGAGGTCCTCGACCGGGACCTTGACGTCGACGAAGGCCAGCTCGGCGGTGTCGGAGGTCTTCAGGCCGAGCTTGTCGAGCTTGCGGCCGACGGAGTAGCCCTCGGACTTGGTGTCCACGGCGAACAGGGAGATGCCGTGGCGGCGGTCCTCGGCGCTGGGCGCGTCGGTGCGGGCGCAGACGATGACGCGGTCGGCGTGCACGCCGCCGGTGATGAAGGTCTTGGCGCCGTTGAGGACGTAGTGCGTGCCGTCCTCGCTCAGCTTGGCGGTGGTCTTCATACCGGCGAGGTCCGACCCCGTCCCCGGCTCGGTCATCGCCAGGGCCCACATCTCCTCACCGGAGACGAACTTCGGCAGGAACCGCTTCTTCTGCTCGTCGGTGGCGAGCATCTTGATGTACGGCAGGCCGAGCAGCACGTGCACACCGGAGCCGCCGAACTGCACACCGGCGCGGGCGGTCTCCTCGTACATCACCGCCTCGAACTTGTACGAGTCGATGCCGGCGCCGCCGTACTCCTCGTCGACGCGGATGCCGAAGACGCCGAGCTCGGCGAGCTTGTAGTAGAAGTCGCGGGGCGCCTGGCCCGCCGCGAACCACTCGTCGTAGACCGGAACGACCTCGGCCTCGATGAAGGCGCGGATGGTCTCCCGGAACGCCTCGTGATCCTCGTTGAACACCGTACGGCGCACGCCGCCACCTCCACGTACCTTGACATGTCTAAGCGCTTGCTCAGACTGAAGATACTGGTGAGTACATTGCGGCGTCCAGGGTGACGTTGGCCACCCCGATCCCGTCAGTTACCGGCCTTGCCGTACCGCCGGAAAGCGGAAGTTTCCACCGTCCAGGGACCGAACGGCACCGAGTCCCCGTAGATGTACGGGTCCTTGCGCATGTAGCGGCCCTTGCACGGATCGGAGTGGACCTCGATAGTGCCGGTGCGTGGGTCGACGATCATGTAGTGAGCGATGCCCATGGCCGGATAGTCGTCGAGCTTCTCCACGTAGTCGTTGTTGGGGTTGGACGGCGAGACGATCTCGACGGCCGCCAGAACCTGTGTCGCGTCGACGGCGACGCCCTCCTCGTCGAGGACCGCCTCTGGGATGACGACCGCGTCAGGGAGGCGCATGCGGCCGATCGCGGGATGCTCGATCTCAGGACCGCTGGCGCAGATGTAGCCGGGATGCGTGCTGAGAAGCTGGTCGTCCAGCTGCTTGCAGATGCGGCGGACCGTGCCCTCATGGCGCTTGGACGGGCACATCATGGCCAGTATCGGCCCGGACGGCCCGATCTCGACGCTCCAAGCCCCTTCGAGCTGCTCGGCGTAGGCCCCGAGCTCTTCGGCGATCGCGCGCATCTTCGCGTAGTCCATGCCCATGGACCCAGAGTACCGAGCCGGAGGCCCTCCGACGGGCCCGTCGCCGCAGCTCAGCCCCCCGCCGCCCCGAACGCCCCCCGAGCCATCCGATGCAGCAGCCCCGCCGTCGTCCCCCGCCCCGGCAGCGCCCCCGGCCTGCCCAGATGCGGCGTCGAGTTGAGCAGCCCGAACACCGAGTGCACCGCCGAGCGGGCCGTCGGCTCGGTCAGGTCGGGGTAGACCTTGCGCACCACCTCCACCCACAGCTCGACGTACTGCCGCTGGAGCTGCCGTACGAGCTTGCGGTCGCTGTCGCGCAGGCGGTCCAGCTCGCGGTCGTGCAGGGTGATGAGGGGGCGGTCGTCGAGGGCGAAGTCGATGTGGCCCTCGATGAGGGAGTCGAGGACCGCTTCGGCGGGCACCCCGTCGGCCTCCGCGAGGCGCCGCTTCGCGCCCGTCAGCAACTGGCCGCTGATGCCGACAAGGAGCTCGGCGAGCATCGCGTCCTTGCCGGCGAAGTGCCGGTAGAGACCGGGGCCGCTGATGCCCACGGCGGCACCTATCTCGTCGACGCCGACGCCGTGGAAACCGCGTTCGGCGAAGAGCCGCGCGGCCTCCTTGAGGATCTGTTCGCGGCGGGTGGGGGCGTCGGTTCTGGTGGCCATGAAAACAATTCTAGACAGGGAGGTTAGCGGTCGTTAACCTGGAGGAAATGGTTAACGCTCATTAACACGCGCCAACAGGCGACCACTGGGTGAGGGGACCGCAGGATGCATGAGGCACCGGAGCTTCACAGCGCGGCTGATCCCGCGTCGGAGGCCTTTCGGGCCAACGAGGAGGCCCACCAGGCGCTCGCCGAGGAGCTGCGCGGCAAGCTCGCCGCGGCCCGGCTCGGCGGCGGCGAGAAGGCCCGCGCACGACACTGCGCACGCGGCAAGCTGCTGCCGAGGGACCGGGTGGACACCCTCCTCGACCCGGGCTCGCCCTTCCTGGAGCTGGCGCCCCTCGCCGCCGACGGGCTGTACGACGGCCAGGCCCCGGCGGCCGGGGTCATCGCCGGGATCGGCAGGGTCAGCGGGCGCGAGTGCGTGATCGTCGCGAACGACGCCACGGTCAAGGGCGGGACCTACTACCCGATGACCGTGAAGAAGCACCTGCGCGCGCAGGAGGTGGCCCTGGAGAACCGGCTGCCATGCCTCTACCTCGTTGACTCCGGGGGCGCCTTCCTGCCCATGCAGGACGAGGTCTTCCCGGACCGCGAGCACTTCGGGCGGATCTTCTACAACCAGGCCCGGATGTCGGGCGCCGGGATCCCGCAGATCGCCGCCGTGCTCGGCTCGTGCACGGCCGGCGGGGCGTACGTCCCCGCCATGAGCGACGAGGCCGTCATCGTCCGCAACCAGGGGACCATCTTCCTGGGCGGTCCCCCGCTGGTGAAGGCCGCCACCGGCGAGGTCGTCACCGCGGAGGAGCTGGGCGGCGGCGAGGTCCACTCCCGGGTGTCCGGCGTGACCGACCACCTCGCCGAGGACGACGCGCACGCGCTGCGGATCGTGCGCGACATCGTCGCCACCCTCCCCGCGCGCGGCGCCCTCCCCTGGCGCCCGGAGCCCTCCGTCGACCCCAAGGTGGACCCGTACGGCCTCTACGGCGCCGTCCCCGTCGACTCCCGCACCCCCTACGACGTGCGCGAGATCATCGCGCGCGTGGTCGACGGCTCCCGTTTCGCGGAGTTCAAGGCCGAGTTCGGGCAGACCCTGGTCACCGGCTTCGCCCGCATCCACGGCCACCCGGTCGGCATCGTCGCCAACAACGGCATCCTGTTCTCCGAGTCCGCCCAGAAGGGCGCCCACTTCATCGAGCTGTGCGACCAGCGCGGGATCCCGCTGGTGTTCCTGCAGAACATCTCCGGCTTCATGGTCGGCAAGGACTACGAGGCCGGCGGCATCGCCAAGCACGGCGCCAAGATGGTCACGGCCGTCGCCTGCACGCGCGTGCCGAAGCTGACGGTGGTGGTCGGCGGGTCCTACGGCGCCGGGAACTACTCCATGTGCGGGCGGGCGTACTCGCCCCGCTTCCTGTGGATGTGGCCCAACGCCAAGATCTCCGTCATGGGCGGCGAGCAGGCCGCCTCGGTCCTCGCGACCGTCAAGCGCGACCAGTTGGAGGCACGCGGCGAGGACTGGCCGGCCGAGGCCGAGGAGGCCTTCAAGGCGCCCGTCCGTGAGCAGTACGAACGCCAGGGCAACGCCTACTACGCCACCGCCCGCCTCTGGGACGACGGCGTCATCGACCCGCTTGAGACCCGGCAGGTGCTGGGCCTGGCACTGACCGCCTGCGGCAACGCGCCTCTGGGTGAGCCCCAGTTCGGCGTCTTCCGGATGTGAGGGGGATTTCGAGGATGACCATGTTCGACACCGTGCTCGTGGCCAACCGGGGCGAGATCGCCGTACGCGTGATCCGGACGCTGCGGTCTCTGGGCGTGCGCTCCGTGGCCGTGCACTCCGACGCGGACGCCGACGCCCGCCATGTGCGCGAGGCCGACACGGCGGTACGGATCGGTCCGGCGCCGGCGGCCGAGAGCTATCTGTCGGTAGAGCGGCTCCTCGAGGCCGCCGCCCGCACCGGCGCCCAGGCCGTCCACCCCGGCTACGGCTTCCTCGCGGAGAACGCCGACTTCGCGCGCGCGTGCGCCGACGCCGGGCTGGTCTTCATCGGGCCGCCCGCGGACGCCATCTCCCTCATGGGCGACAAGATCCGCGCCAAGGAGACGGTGAAGGCGGCCGGGGTGCCGGTGGTGCCCGGTGGCCGTGACCCCGAACTCGCCGACGCGGCCCGCGAGCTGGGCGCGCCCGTGCTGCTCAAGCCCAGCGCGGGCGGCGGCGGCAAGGGCATGCGGCTGATCCGGGACCTGTCGCTGCTGGAGGACGAGATCGCCGCCGCCCGCCGCGAGGCCCGCGCCTCCTTCGGCGACGACACCCTCCTGGTCGAGCGGTGGATCGACCGGCCCCGGCACATCGAGATCCAGGTCCTGGCCGACGGCCACGGCAACGTCGTCCACCTGGGCGAGCGCGAGTGCTCGCTGCAACGCCGGCACCAGAAGATCATCGAGGAGGCGCCCAGCGTGCTCCTCGACGAGGCCACGCGCGCGTCGATGGGCGAGGCGGCGGTGCAGGCGGCCCGGTCCTGCGGGTACCGGGGCGCGGGCACGGTCGAGTTCATCGTGCCGAGCGAGGACCCGTCCTCGTACTACTTCATGGAGATGAACACCCGCCTCCAGGTGGAACACCCGGTCACCGAGCTGATCACGGGGGTGGACCTGGTGGAGTGGCAGTTGCGGGTGGCGGCGGGCGAGCCGCTCGGCTTCGCGCAGGACGACCTCCGCCTCACCGGGCACGCGATCGAGGCCCGCATCTGTGCCGAGGACCCTTCACGCGGCTTCCTCCCCTCCGGCGGCACCGTCCTCAGGCTGCGCGAGCCCCAGGGCGACGGCATCCGCACCGACTCCGGGCTCGGCGAGGGCACTCAGGTCGGGAGCCTGTACGACCCGATGCTGTCCAAGGTGATCGCGTACGGCCCCGACCGCGCGAGTGCGCTCAGGAAGCTCCGGGCCGCTCTCGCGGAGACGGTGACGCTGGGCGTGCAGACGAACGCCGGGTTCCTGCGGCGGCTGCTCGCGCACCCGGCGGTCGTGGCGGGCGAGTTGGACACGGGGCTGGTCGAGCGCGTCGTCGATCACCTGGTCCCCACCGACGTACCGGAGGAGGTGTACGAAGCCGCGGCGGCCGTACGCCTGGAGGCGCTGCGGCCGACGGCCGAGGGCTGGGTGGATCCGTTCTCGGTGCCGAGCGGCTGGCGGCTGGGCGGCGAGCCCAGGCCCGTGGCCTTCCCGCTGCGGATCACCGAACCCGTGGAATACACCCCGCGCGGGACGCACACCGTCACGGACGACCAGGTGGCCGTCACCCTCGACGGCGTCCGTCACACCTTCCACCGCGCCGCCGACTGGCTCGGCCGCGACGGCGACGCCTGGCACGTGCGCGACCACGACCCGGTCGCCGCCTCCCTCTCCGGGGCCGCGCACGCCGGCGCCGATTCGCTCACCGCGCCCATGCCCGGCACGGTCACCGTCGTGAAGGTCGCCGTCGGGGACGAGGTGGCCGCCGGGCAGAGCCTGCTGGTCGTCGAGGCGATGAAGATGGAGCACGTCATCTCCGCCCCGCACGCCGGCACGGTCGCCGAACTGGACGTCACACCCGGCACGACGGTCGCCATGGACCAGGTCCTGGCGGTCGTCAACCCGGTGGAGGAGGAGCGATGACCCTGCCCATGGCCGTACCGGCCGCGGAGCTGCCCGCCCGGGTCCGCATCCACGAGGTGGGCGCCCGCGACGGGCTGCAGAACGAGAAGTCGACCGTCCCGACCGAGGTCAAGGCGGAGTTCGTGCGCCGCCTCGCCGAAGCGGGGCTCACCACGATCGAGGCCACCAGCTTCGTCCACCCCAAGTGGGTGCCCCAACTCGCCGACGCCGAGCAGTTGTTCCCGCTCGTCAGCGGCCTTCAGGGCGTGCACCTGCCCGTCCTCGTCCCCAACAGCCGCGGCCTGGACCGCGCCCTGGCCCTGGGCGCCCGCCGGGTCGCCGTCTTCGCCAGCGCCACGGAGTCCTTCGCGAAGGCCAACCTCAACCGCACCCTCGACGAGTCGCTGGCCGTGTTCGACCCGGTGGTGCGGCGCGCCAAGGACGAGGGTCTGCATGTGCGCGGCTACGTCTCCATGTGCTTCGGCGACCCGTGGGAGGGCGCTGTCCCGCTCCACCAGGTCGTCCGCGTCTGCAAGGCGCTGCGGGAGATGGGCTGCGACGAGCTGAGCCTGGGCGACACCATCGGCGTCGCGACACCGGGACACGTACTCGAACTGCTCTCCCTCCTCAATGAGGAGGGCGTGCCGACGAACGTCATCGGCGTGCACTTCCACGACACCTACGGCCAGGCCCTCGCCAACACCTACGCCGCCCTGCAACACGGCGTCACCACGATCGACGCCTCCGCCGGCGGCCTGGGCGGCTGTCCGTACGCCAAGTCCGCCACCGGCAACCTCGCCACCGAAGACCTCCTGTGGATGCTGCGGGGCCTCGGCATCGACACCGGAGTCGACCTCGATCGCCTCGTCGCCACGAGCGCGTGGATGGCCGAGCAACTGGGCCGACCCAGCCCGTCCCGCACCGTCCGAGCCCTGTCCCACGAGGACCACGAGGACCACAAGGAGCAGTGAACCGCCATGGACCACCGTCTCTCCCCCGAACTGGAGGAACTCCGCCGCACGGTGGAGGAGTTCGCCCACGACGTCGTGGCGCCGAAGATCGGCGACTTCTACGAGCGTCATGAGTTCCCGTACGAGATCGTGCGGGAGATGGGCCGCATGGGCCTGTTCGGTCTGCCGTTCCCCGAGGAGTACGGCGGCATGGGCGGCGACTATCTGGCGCTGGGCATCGCGCTGGAGGAGCTGGCCCGGGTGGACTCCTCGGTCGCCATCACCCTGGAGGCCGGTGTCTCGCTGGGCGCCATGCCGGTCCATCTCTTCGGCACCGAGGCCCAGAAGCGGCAGTGGCTCCCCCGCCTCTGCTCCGGCGAGATCCTCGGCGCCTTCGGCCTGACCGAGCCCGACGGCGGCTCGGACGCGGGCGCGACACGCACGACGGCCCGCCTGGACCCGGAGACCGACGAGTGGGTGATCAACGGCACCAAGTGCTTCATCACCAACTCCGGTACGGACATCACGGGCCTGGTCACGGTCACGGCGGTGACCGGCCGGGCGCCGGACGGCAAGCCGCTCATCTCCTCGATCATCGTCCCGTCCGGCACCCCGGGCTTCACGGTCGCCGCGCCCTACTCCAAGGTCGGCTGGAACGCCTCCGACACCCGCGAGCTGTCCTTCTCCGACGTCCGGGTCCCGGCGGCGAACCTCCTGGGCGAGGAGGGCCGTGGATACGCGCAGTTCCTGCGGATCCTGGACGAGGGCCGGATCGCCATCGCGGCGCTGGGGACGGGCCTGGCGCAGGGCTGTGTGGACGAGTCGGTGAAGTACGCCAAGGAACGCCACGCCTTCGGCCGGCCGATCGGCGCCAACCAGGCCATCCAGTTCAAGATCGCCGACATGGAGATGAAGGCCCACACGGCCCGGCTGGCGTGGCGCGACGCGGCCTCCCGGCTGGTCGCCGGGGAGCCCTTCAAGAAGGAGGCGGCGCTGGCGAAGCTGTACTCGTCGACGATCGCGGTGGACAACGCCCGCGACGCGACGCAGATCCACGGCGGCTATGGCTTCATGAACGAGTATCCGGTGGCCCGGATGTGGCGGGACTCCAAGATCCTGGAGATCGGCGAGGGCACCAGCGAAGTCCAACGCATGCTGATTGCAAGGGAGTTGGGGCTCGCGGGCTGAGGGTGCGCATCCCATAGGGCAGCCACAGCTTCGATCTCAAGGGCCCCCACCCCTGGACATCAGCTGAGGTTAGGCTAACCTACCTTCGAATTGTCCGGCCGGTGATCCGCCCTGTTCGAAAGCAGCGTAGCCATGCCCAACGCAAGAGCCAGCCACCTCACCCGCCGCGGCATCCTCGCCACCGGTGGTGCCCTCGGCCTCGGAGCCGTCCTCGCGGCCTGCGGGGACGAGGACACGAAAAACGGTGGCTCGGGCGAGGCCACGACGGCTGCCAAGTCCGGCCCCTGGACGTTCAAGGACGACCGCGGCACCACCGTGAAGCTCGACAAGGTCCCGACGAAGATCGTCGCCTTCGTCGGGGTCGCGGCCGCCCTGTACGACTACGGCATCGAGGTCAAGGGCGTCTTCGGCCCGACCAAGACCCAGGACGGCAAGGCGGACGTCCAGGCCGGCGACATGGACGTCAGCAAGCTGACGGTCTTCGGCAACGTCTGGGACCAGTTCAACGTCGAGCAGTACGCGGCGTTCGCCCCCGAGGTCCTCATCTCCACGACCTTCGACAGCGCCGGCACCCTCTGGTACGTCCCCGAGGCATCCAAGGACAAGATCGCCAAGCTCGCCCCGAGCGCGGCCATCTCGGTCTACGACCGTCAGCTCACCCAGCCGCTGCAGAAGATGTGGGAGCTGGCCGAGTCCCTCGGCGCGGACATGAAGGCCGACAAGGTCGCCCAGTCCAAGAAGGACTTCGAGGCCGCGGCGGAGCGGCTGCGCAAGGCCGCCAAGTCCCGGCCCGAGATCAAGGTGATGGCCGGTTCCGCCAGCCAGGACATCTTCTACGTCTCCGGCACCAACCTCTCCATCGACCTGGAGTACTTCAAGGCCCTCGGCGTGAACTTCGTGGAGCCGCCGGAGAGCGCCAAGAAGGAGGGCGGCGGCTGGTTCGAGTCGCTGAGCTGGGAGAACGTCGACAAGTACCCGGCGGACATCATCATGATGGACGACCGCTCCTCGACGATTCAGCCGGCTGACATCACCGAGGCGACGTGGAAGAAGCTGCCGGCGGTGAAGGCGGGGCAGGTCATTGCGCGGTCGCCTGAGCCGATTCTTTCTTACGACAAGTGCACGCCGTTGCTGACCAGCCTTGCCGAGGCTATCGAGAAGGCCAAGAAGGTCGCCTGAGAAAGGGCCACTTGGGGTTGTCGGGCGACTGCGGGTCCGTCGTGGCTGGTCGCGCAGTTCCCCGCGCCCCTGAAAAGCAGGTCGGCTTCCCTGACGTCGATTCAGGAGTTACCCCATGACCACCGCTGTCGCCGCCCCGTTCCGTTTCTTCTCCCTCCGGGTCGTACGGACCCGGCGGCTCACCCCGTCTCTGGTCCGGGTCACCTTCGGTGGGGAGGATCTGCGGCACTTCTTCTCCGACGGGCGCGACCAGTCCCTGTCGCTCTTCCTGCCGCACCCGGGGCAGACTGAACCCCGCGTGCCCATCGAGCTCGGTGACGGCTGGTGGCAGGGCTGGCGTGAACTCCCCGACGACGTACGGGCCGTGATGCGGTCCTACACGCTGCGCGCCCTGCGCCGGAACCCCGACGAGATCGACATCGACTTCGTCCTGCACACCCCGGCGGGCCCCGCCTCCATCTGGGCCGCCCGCGCCGCCGCCGGTGACCGTGTCCTGTTGCTCGGGCCCGCCATCGCCGACAACCGGGCGATCCGGTTCCGGCCGCCCGAGGACACCGACCTGGTCGTCATCTGGGGCGACGAGACCGCCGTACCGGCCGTCTCCGCCATCCTCGAGACCCTGCCGGCCGGCACCCGTGCCCGGGTGTGGCTGGAGGTGCGCGACGCCGGGGACATCCAGGATCTGGTGACGCAGGCCGACGCCGAGATCACCTGGCTGGTCCAGGAGGACGGCCTCGGTGCCATCCGCGCCGACCGGCTCCCGCCCGCCGAGCGTCCGTACGTCTGGATCGCGGGCGAGTCCGGCCACGTCAAGGCGCTGCGCCGGCACTTCGTCGGTGAGCGCGGGATCGACCGGCGACGGGTGACGTTCGTCGGCTACTGGCGCCACGGGATGACCGAAGAGCAGTTGCGCGCCGCCGAGTAGTCACCCCTGGGATCCACGTGATCACAGTCACGGTCGAAGCAACCCTCGATGCGTGCAACTTAGGTTAGGCTAACCTAAGTCGCACGCACCTCGTGCGCCCCACGCGCCCCGCACCACACGGCCCGCCCCACCGGAGGACCTCCCCATGCGCTCGCACCTGCTCAATGACACGACCGCGGAGCGGTACCGCAGCTCCGTGACCGAAGGTATCGAGCGGGTGGCCGCCAAACTCGCCGCCACCGACCGTCCGTTCACCGGCGTCACGGTCGACGCCCTGGCCCCCGCCGTCAACGCGATCGACCTCGACAAGCCGCTGCTGGACACCTCCGCGGTCCTCGACGAGCTGGAGGACGTCTACCTCCGGGACGCGATCTACTTCCACCACCCCCGCTATCTCGCCCACCTCAACTGCCCGGTCGTCATCCCGGCCGTGCTCGGTGAGGCGGTGCTGTCCGCCGTCAACTCCTCCCTGGACACCTGGGACCAGTCGGCCGGCGGCACCCTGATCGAGCGCAAGCTGATCGACTGGACGACGGGGCGAATAGGCCTGGGCGAGAACGCCGACGGCGTCTTCACCTCGGGCGGCACGCAGTCCAACCTCCAGGCGCTGCTGCTGGCCCGCGAGGAGGCCAAGACCGACTCCCTGGCCAAACTGCGGATCTTCGCCTCCGAGGTCAGCCACTTCAGCGTGAAGAAGTCGGCGAAACTGCTCGGACTGGGCCAGGACGCGGTCGTGCCCATCCCCGTCGGCCACGACAAGCGGATGCAGACCGTCGCGCTCGCCCATGAGCTGGAGCGCTGCCGCAGGGACGGGCTGATCCCGATGGCCGTCGTCGCCACCGCGGGCACCACCGACTTCGGCTCCATCGACCCGCTGCCCGAGATCGCCGAGCTGTGCGAGCAGTTCGGCACCTGGATGCACGTCGACGCCGCCTACGGCTGCGGGCTGCTCGCCTCCCTGAAGCACCGGGACCGCATCGAGGGTATCGAGCGCGCCGACTCGGTCACCGTCGACTACCACAAGTCCTTCTTCCAGCCGGTGAGTTCGTCGGCCGTACTGGTCCGGGACGCCTCCACCCTGCGCCACGCGACCTACCACGCCGAGTACCTCAACCCGAAGCGCATGGTCACCGAGCGCATCCCCAACCAGGTCGACAAGTCCCTGCAGACCACCCGCCGGTTCGACGCCCTCAAGCTGTGGATGACCCTGCGCGTGATGGGCGCCGACGGCATCGGACAGCTCTTCGACGAGGTCTGCGACCTCGCGATGGAGGGCTGGAAGCTCCTGGCCGCCGACCCCCGCTTCGACGTGGTCGTCGAGCCGACCCTCTCCACCCTCGTCTTCCGCTACATCCCGGCCGCGGTCACCGACCCCGCCGAGATCGACCGCGCCAACCTGTACGCCCGCAAGGCCCTGTTCGCCTCCGGCGACGCGGTGGTCGCGGGCACCAAGGTCGGCGGCCGTCACTACCTGAAGTTCACCCTGCTCAACCCCGAGACGACGGCCGAGGACATCGCCGCCGTCCTCGACCTGATCGCCGGCCACGCCGAGCAGTACCTGGGAGAGTCCCTTGACCGCGCGTCCTGAAAACCCGACCACCACAACCCATGACTTCGTGGGAATCGGGCTCGGTCCCTTCAACCTCGGCCTGGCCTGCCTCACCGAGCCCATCGCCGAACTCGAGGGCGTCTTCCTCGAATCCAAGCCGGACTTCGAGTGGCACGCGGGCATGTTCCTGGACGGTGCGCATCTTCAAACCCCGTTCATGTCGGACCTGGTCACCCTGGCCGACCCGACCTCGCCGTACTCCTTCCTGAACTACCTGAAGGAGAAGGGCCGGCTGTACTCGTTCTACATCCGCGAGAACTTCTACCCGCTGCGGGTCGAGTACGACGACTACTGCCGCTGGGCCGCGAGCAAGCTGAGCAGCATCCGCTTCGGCACGACGGTGACGGAGGTGACGTACGAAGACGACACCTACGTCGTGAAGACCGCCGCCGGTGACACCTACCGCGCCCGGCACCTCGTCCTCGGCACGGGCACGACCCCGTTCGTCCCGGCGGCGTGCGCGGACCTCGGCGGCGACTTCTTCCACAACGCGCAGTACATGCACCGCAAGGCCGAGCTGCAGCGGAAGAAGTCGATCACGATCGTCGGCAGCGGTCAGAGCGCGGCGGAGATCTACTACGAGCTGCTCGCCGAGATCGACGTCCACGGCTACCAGCTCAACTGGGTCACCCGCTCCCCGCGCTTCTTCCCCCTCGAATACACCAAGCTGACACTGGAGATGACGTCCCCGGACTACATCGACTACTTCCGCGCGCTGCCCGAGGAGACCCGCTACCGGCTGGAGAAGCAGCAGAAGGGCCTGTTCAAGGGCATCAACTCGGAGCTGATCGACTCGATCTTCGACCTGCTGTACCAGAAGAACGTCACCAGCGGCGGCCGCCCGGTCCCCACCCGTCTGCTCACCAACTCCTCGCTGCACAGCGCGACCTACGAGGACGGGCGGTACACGCTGGGCTTCCGCCAGGACGAGCAGGGCAAGGACTTCGAGATCCACACCGAGGGCCTGGTCCTGGCCACCGGCTACCACTACGAGCCGCCGGCGTTCCTCGCCGGGGTCCGCGACCGCCTCCGCTTCGACGGCCACGGCCGCTTCGACGTCGGCCGCAACTACGCCATCGACACCACGGGCCGCGGCGTCTTCCTGCAGAACGCCGGCGTCCACACCCACAGCATCACCAGCCCCGACCTGGGGATGGGCCCGTACCGGAACGCGTCCATCATCCGCGAGCTGCTCGGCACCGAGTACTACCCGGTCGAGAAGACCATCGCCTTCCAGGAGTTCGCCGCATGAGCATCGGTACGTTCACCATCCGCCCGCTCGACCCGCTGAAGGACGCCGAGCTGCTGCACCGCTGGGTCACCGACCCGAAGGCGGCCTTCTGGATGATGCAGGACGCGAAGCTCCAGGACGTCGAGCGCGAGTACATGCGCATCGCGGCCCATGAGCACCACCACGCCTACCTGGGCCTGCACGACGGCGAACCGGCCTTCCTGATGGAGAAATACGACCCCCGGTACGTCGAGCTGGTCGGCCTGTACGAGCCCGAGCCCGGCGACGTCGGCATGCACTTCCTGGTCGCGCCGACCGACCGGCCGATCCACGGCTTCACCCGGGCCGTCATCACCGCCGTGATGGACGAGCTGTTCGCCGACCCGCGCACCCGCCGCGTCGTCGTCGAGCCCGACGTGACGAACAAGGCCGTCCACGCCCTGAACGAGGCCGTGGGTTTTGTGCCCGAGCGCGAGATCCAGAAGCCGGAGAAGAAGGCGCTGCTCAGTTTCTGCACCCGTGAGCAGTTCTTGGCCGCCCGAGGAGTAGCCGTATGACCCTGTCCGACGCCGTAGCGCATCTGTCCCCCCACCGCTGGGCGCGGGCCAACCGCCTCCTGATCCGCAAGGCCCTCGCCGAGTTCGCGCACGAGCGGCTGATCACCCCTGAACGGGACGGCGATCAGTACGTCGTCCGCAGCGACGACGGCCTGACCCGGTACACCTTCACGGCCGTGCTCCGCGCCCTCGACCACTGGCAGGTCGACGCCGACTCGATCACCCGCCACCGTGACGGCACCGAACTCCCGCTCGCCGCCCTGGACTTCTTCGTCGAGCTGCAGAAGTCCCTGGGCCTGAGCGACGAGGTCCTGCCGGTCTATCTGGAGGAGATCTCCTCCACCCTCTCCGGCACCTGCTACAAGCTGACCAAGCCACAGGTCCCGGTCGCCGAGCTGGCCCGGTCCGGCTTCCAGGCCATCGAGACCGGCATGACCGAGGGCCACCCCTGCTTCGTCGCCAACAACGGCCGGCTCGGCTTCGGCATCCACGAGTACCTGTCGTACGCCCCCGAGACCGCGAGCCCGGTCCGCCTGGTCTGGCTGGCGGCCCACCGCTCGCGCGCCGCGTTCACGGCCGGCGTCGGCATCGAGTACGAGTCCTTCGTACGCGACGAACTGGGCGCGGAGACCGTCGAGCGCTTCCACGGCGTCCTGCGCGAGAAGGACCTCGACCCGGCGGACTACCTCCTCATCCCGGTCCACCCCTGGCAGTGGTGGAACAAGCTCACCGTCACCTTCGCCGCCGAGGTCGCCCGCCAGCACCTGGTCTGCCTGGGCGAGGGCGACGACGAGTACCTGGCCCAGCAGTCCATCCGGACCTTCTTCAACACCTCAAGCCCCGAGAAGCACTACGTCAAGACGGCCCTGTCCGTCCTCAACATGGGCTTCATGCGCGGACTGTCGGCCGCGTACATGGAGGCGACCCCGGCCATCAACGACTGGCTGGCCCAGCTCATCGACAACGACCCGGTCCTGAGGTCGACCGGCCTGTCGATCATCCGCGAGCGTGCCGCCGTCGGCTACCGGCACCTGGAGTACGAGGCGGCGACGGACCGCTACTCGCCGTACCGCAAGATGCTGGCGGCGCTGTGGCGCGAGAGCCCGGTGACGCAGCTCAAGGAGGGTGAGTCGCTGGCCACCATGGCCTCCCTCGTCCACGTCGACCACGAGGGCGCGTCCTTCGCGGGCGCGCTGATCGAGCGGTCTGGTCTGGCCCCGGTGGAGTGGCTGAGGCGCTACCTCCGGGCGTACTTCACCCCCCTCCTGCACAGCTTCTACGCCTACGACCTGGTGTTCATGCCGCACGGCGAGAACGTCATCCTGGTTCTGAAGGACGGCGTCGTTCAGCGCGGGATCTACAAGGACATCGCCGAGGAGATCGCGGTGATGGACGTGGACGCGGTGCTGCCGCCGGCGGTCGAGCGGCTGCGTGTGGACGTGCCCGAGGAGAAGAAGCTCCTGTCCCTCTTCACGGACGTCTTCGACTGCTTCTTCCGCTTCCTCGCCGCGAACCTCGCCGCCGAGGGGATCCTCGACGAGGACGACTTCTGGCGCACGGTCGCCGAGGTCACCCGCGAGTACCAGGCATCGGTCCCCGAACTCGCCGACAAGTTCAAGCAGTACGACATGTTCGCCCCCGAGTTCGCGCTGTCCTGCCTCAACCGCCTCCAGCTCCGCAACAACAGGCAGATGGTGGACCTGGCGGACCCGGCGGGCGCCCTGCAGCTCGTCGGCAACCTGAAGAACCCCATCGCAGGGCTGTAAAGCCCCCGAGAACGGGCGGGCACCCCGGAGTACGGTCCTCCGGGGTGCCCGTCAGCCTTTGTTCAGATGTTCAGGTGTTCAGTGTTCAGGTCTTCACCCAGTGGTCGGCCAAGGCACCTGAGGCGACCGGTAGTACCCGATCCCCAGCGCGTCCCATCGCGGCCCCTGCGCAGCAAGCCGCACTCTGTAGCCCTCCCAGTCATGCGTGGACGCCGGCGACCAGCCCAGCTCCGCCGCGCCGGCCAGCCTCGGGAAGGCCATGTACTCGATGTCGGCCGTCTTCGTGATCGTCTCCGTCCACAGCGGAGCCTCGACACCCCGGATCGCCGAAGCGGGCGCGCCGGGAAGGTAGGCGCCCGGATCCCAGTCGTACGACCGCTTCACCTCGACCAGACCGGCCCAGTCCAGGCCCAGCTCGGTGTCCGCCGTGTACTTCATGTCGAGGTAGATCCGGTCGGCGGGCGACAGGATGAGCCCCGTCCCGTTCTGCGCGGCCTTCGCGACCTGCGCCTTCTCCTCGGCGTTCGTGCTGTCCAGCCCCCAGTACTGCGCCAGCGCCCCCTTCGCCGGCGTGGCCCCGGTGAGCTGGTGCCAGCCGATCACCGTCTTGCCGTACTCGGCGACGATCGGCTGCACCCGCTCCATGAACTTCACATAGTCCTCGTGGCTGGTGGAGTGCGCCTCGTCACCGCCGATGTGCAGGTACTCGCCCGGCGTCAGCGCGGCCAGCTCCCGGATCACGTCGTCCACGAAGTCGTACGTGATGTCCTTGCCGACGCACAGCGAGCTGAAGCCGACCTCGGTGCCGGTGTAGAGCGGGGGTGCCACTCCGTCGCAGTTCAGCTCGGCGTACGAGGCGAGCGCCGCGTTCGTGTGGCCGGGCATGTCGATCTCGGGGACGACCTCCAGATAGCGGGAGGCGGCGTACCGGACGATCTCCTTGTAGTCGGCCTTGGTGTAGTGACCGCCGGGACCGCCGCCGACCTGGGTGGAGCCGCCGTAGGTCGCCAGGCGCGGCCAGGAGTCGACGGCGATGCGCCAGCCCTGGTCGTCGCTGAGGTGCAGATGCAGCTTGTTGATCTTGTACAGGGCGAGCTGGTCGATGTAGCGCTTGACCTGGTCGACGGTGAAGAAGTGCCGGGAGACGTCGAGCATCGCGCCGCGCCAGCCGTAGCGCGGGGTGTCGGTGATGGTGCCGCCCGCGATCAGCCAGGGGCCGGGCTGCACGGAGTCCTTCTCGACGGCGGCGGGCAGGAGCTGGCGCAGGGTCTGGACGCCGTGGAAGAGTCCGGCGGGCTTGGCTGCGGTGATGGTGACGCCCTTGCGGCCGCTGTCGAGGCGGTAGCCCTCGGCGCCGAAGGGGCCCTCGGCGAGGCGCAGTCGGATGCCTCCGGTGCCGTGGGCGGTGACGGGGAGGCGGTAGCCGGTGGAGGGGCGGAGGATGTGCGCGAGGTATTCGCCCACGCGGCGGGTCTCGCGGGAGTCGTCGACGCGGATATGGGTGCCGCGGGTGATCCGGTAGGGGGATCCGCCAGGGGCGACCGAGGCGGGCGCGGGGACCACCCGGTCGAGCGGTCCGGGCGATTCGGCCTGTGCGGGGGTGGCCCCCGTCATCGAGGCGCACATCGCCAACAGCAGCAGCGAACCGAGAAGGCGAAACGTTCTGTGGTGCTGTCTCACACAGCCGTGTCTCACAAGCGTGTCCCTTCCATGAGCCAGGGGGAAGCTCCAAGAGGTCTGGACCACTCTCTCGCGAGACTGATGGAACAATCCACCCCATGGCGGAAATCATCCAGAAGGACGGTACGTGGGTCTTCGACGGCGACGCACTGCGGCTGACTCCCGGCCGGGACAAGAACGTCAGCCTGCTGCGCAAGACACTGGGTGAACTGGTCGTCCCCCTGGGCGCGTTGGCGAGCGTCTCCTTCGAGCAGGGCAAGAAGGCCGGACGGCTCAGGCTCCGCCTGCGCGACGGCGCCGACCCGCTGCTGCACGCCACCGGCGGCCGGCTCACCGAGCCCAACGACCCGTATCAGCTCATCGTGGACTCCGACCGCTACGGAGTCGCCGAGTACTTTGTGGACGAGGTACGCAACGCCCTGCTGCTGGACGAAGTCCCCGCCGACCCGGTCGACGAGTATCTGCTGCCGGGCCCCGCGCTCCCCTTGTCGGTCTCCGCCGGGGACGCCACCGCCAGCTTCGACGGGGAGCACCTGCGCCTGGAGTGGAACTGGAAGACGGAGGACGCCAAGGCCGCCGCCGGGGCCCGCTCCCTGGCCCTCGCCGACATCACGGACGTGGAGTGGCACCCGGCGGCCGGCCTGGAGAACGGCTACCTCCGGTTCACCGTCAGGAACGCCTCCACCAAGGCCCCGCCCAAGTACGACCCCAACGCCGTGGAGCTGTGGGGCTTCAAGAAGGACCCGCTGATGGCCCTGGTCGCCGCGGCGGTCCGGGCCCGCCTTCCGCACCCGACCGCTCCGACGCCCGCGAACGAGCCGCAGGACGACACGGCGCAGGACCACGACGCCCTGCTGCGCCGCCTGCGCGAACTCGGCGAGCTGCATCGCACCGGCGTACTGACGGACGAGGAGTTCACGATGGCCAAGCAGGCGATACTCAAGCGGATGTAGCCCGACAGCGGGAGCCGTTCCATCGGCTGACTGCCCGAAATCGGGCAGGATTCTTGCGAAAGCGTCGTCCGTACTCCAGGATCTACCGGGTGCACGACGAACTTGTCGATCATCTGACGCGGTCCTCGCCCCTCAACCGGGGCGAGGCGCTTCGCGTGATCCAGGACGTGCTCGCCTACTTCGACGAGACGACCGAGGACTACGTCCGTCGCCGCCATCGCGAACTGCAGGCCCAGGGCCTGGTGAACGCGACGATCTTCGAACGGATCGAGGCGGACCTCAAATACCGGGCGGTGGCACCGCCGGAGCTCACGCTCAGGCAGTTGCGCCGCATCGTCTACGGCTAGGAATACCTGTATATGTGCGGAATCGTCGGATACATCGGGAAGCGTGACGTGGCGCCCCTGCTGCTCGAGGGCCTGCAGCGCCTGGAGTACCGCGGCTACGACTCGGCGGGCATCGTCGTCACCTCCCCGAAGACGGCCGGCCTGAAGAGCGTCAAGGCCAAGGGCCGGGTCCGCGACCTGGAGGCCAAGGTCCCGGCCCGCTTCAAGGGCACGACCGGCATCGCCCACACCCGCTGGGCCACCCACGGCGCCCCCTCCGACGTGAACGCCCACCCGCACCTGGACGCCGAGGGCAAGGTCGCCGTCGTCCACAACGGCATCATCGACAACGCCTCCGACCTGCGCCGCAAGCTGGAGGCGGACGGCGTCGAGTTCCTCTCCGAGACCGACACCGAGGTCCTCGTCCACCTCATCGCCCGCTCCAAGGCGCCCAAGCTGGAGGACAAGGTCCGCGAGACGCTGCGCGTCATCGAGGGCACGTACGGCATCGCCGTGATGCACGCCGACTTCAACGACCGTATCGTCGTCGCCCGCAACGGCTCCCCGGTCGTCCTCGGCATCGGCGAGAAGGAGATGTTCGTCGCCTCGGACATCGCCGCGCTGGTCGCCCACACGCGGCAGATAGTGACGCTGGACGACGGCGAGATGGCGACGCTGAAGGCCGACGACTTCCGCACGTACACGACGGAGGGCACCCGCACCACGGCCGAGCCCACCACCGTCGAGTGGGAGGCCGCCTCCTACGACATGGGCGGCCACGACACCTACATGCACAAGGAGATCCACGAGCAGGCCGACGCCGTGGACCGCGTGCTGCGCGGCCGCATCGACGACCGCTTCTCCACCGTGCACCTCGGCGGCCTCAACCTGGACGCCCGGGAGGCCCGCCAGATCCGCCGCGTGAAGATCCTCGGCTGCGGCACCTCGTACCACGCGGGCATGATCGGCGCCCAGATGATCGAGGAGCTGGCCCGCATCCCCGCGGACGCCGAGCCGGCCTCGGAGTTCCGCTACCGCAACGCGGTGGTGGACCCCGACACCCTCTACGTGGCGGTCTCCCAGTCGGGTGAGACCTACGACGTCCTGGCCGCCGTCCAGGAGCTGAAGCGCAAGGGCGCGCGGGTCTTCGGCATCGTGAACGTGGTCGGCTCGGCGATCGCCCGCGAGGCGGACGCCGGCATCTACGTGCACGCGGGCCCCGAGGTCTGCGTGGTCTCGACGAAGTGCTTCACGAACACGACGGTGGCCTTCGCGCTGCTCGCCCTGCACCTGGGCCGCACCCGGGACCTCTCCGTCCGCGACGGCAAGCGGATCATCGAGGGCCTGCGCAGGCTGCCCGCCCAGATCGCCGAGATCATGGAGCAGGAGGCGGAGATCGAGAGGCTGGCCAAGCTGTACGCCGACGCCCGCTCGATGCTCTTCATCGGCCGCGTCCGGGGCTACCCGGTCGCCCGCGAGGCCTCCCTCAAGCTCAAGGAGGTCTCCTACATCCACGCCGAGGCCTACCCCGCCTCCGAGCTCAAGCACGGCCCGCTGGCCCTGATCGAGCCCGCCCTCCCCACGGTCGCGATCGTCCCCGACGACGACCTGCTGGAGAAGAACCGCGCCGCCATGGAGGAGATCAAGGCCCGCAGCGGCAAGATCCTCGCGGTGGCCCACCAGCACCAGGAGAAGGCGGACCAGACGATCGTCGTCCCGAAGAACGAGGACGAACTGGACCCCATCCTGATGGGCATCCCGCTCCAACTCCTCGCCTACCACACGGCGTTGGCCCTGGGCCGGGACATCGACAAGCCCCGCAACCTCGCGAAGTCCGTGACGGTCGAGTAGCCGCCCCTGGGGCGGGCCACCACCTATGGCCTGCCCCAGTAGAGAAAGGCGAGTCGGCCCGATGCATGACCGTCGTGTACTGGGCGTCGGACTCGGGCTGACCGGCCTCCTCGCCGCCGCACCACCGGCGGCGTCCCTACCCGCGCCCACCGCGCAGCCCCTGCGCCGGGGCCCCTGCCCCGCCGCCGAGAAGGAGCTGAACGAGGCGGGCGCGCGGTGCGCCGAGGTCACCGTCCCTTCGAAACTGATCCAGCGTCAGGAGTACGACACCGCTCTCGCGTCCGTCGTCCACGACCTGTCCGCCGCCGCGACAACAACGTCCCGTATGCCGGGGCTCTCGCGCTCCATCGCCGGCTCACCGGATCCCAGCACGGAGCGGCTGCCCGACCGTGGCGTCCTGTGCTGAGCCCGGAAAGACCTCCGGAAAACGCTTCAGCCGGTGACTTCGTCCGTGAAGTCACCGGCTGAATGCTCAGGGTGAGTGACGGGACTCGAACCCGCGGCATCCTGGACCACAACCAGGTGCTCTACCAGCTGAGCTACACCCACCATGACCGGCGATTCGGAAGGTGGTCTTCCCGACCGGCCGAGAAAAAGTGTACAGGGTCCGAAGGGGTGCTCGCGCACGGCTTTCGCGGCGCCCCTGCGCGACCCCCCTCACACACCTACTGAGCAGGCAGAACGTGCTTCGCGGCGATCGACTTCGCGGTGTCGGAGTCCGGGCCCGGATGGGGCACGAAGATGCACTCGCGGTAGTAGCGCAGTTCCGCGATGGACTCGCGGATGTCGGCGAGGGCGCGGTGGTTGCCGTTCTTCTCGGGGCTGTTGAAGTAGGCCCGCGGATACCAGCGGCGCGCCAGCTCCTTGATCGAGGAGACATCGACGATCCGGTAGTGGAGGTAGTCCTCCAGCGTCGGCATGTCGCGCAGCAGGAAGCCGCGGTCGGTACCGACGGAGTTGCCGCACAGCGGCGCCTTGCCGGCCTCCTTGACGTGCTCGCGGACATAGCCGAGGACCTGCTCCTCGGCGTCCTGGAGTGTCGTGCCGCCGGCGAGTTCGGCCAGCAGCCCGGACGCGGTGTGCATCTGACGCACCACCTCCGGCATCGTCTCCAGCGCCCCCTCCGGCGGGCGGATGACGATGTCCACGCCCTCGCCGAGGACGTTCAGCTCGGAGTCGGTGACGAGGGCGGCAACCTCGATGAGCGCGTCGTCGGACAGCGAGAGGCCGGTCATCTCGCAGTCGATCCACACCATGCGATCGTTCATGCGACCACCCTACGGCTGACGTCCGCGTACGGCGTGCCCCGCGTCGGCGAACGCCGGACGGGCCGGGCCCGCCCGTCCGGCGTCACGCGAGGTCAGGACCCGCTGCGCTGGCCCGGCAGGCTGGCCCGGCTCGCCGCATAAGCCTCGCGGCCGTTGTCCGACGGCACCGACAGGGGTGCGGAGCCGCCCAGTGCCGGGGTGCGGCGGGCCTGCAGCGGGACCGGTCCGCCCTCCGGGTACGGGGTGGGCGGTGGGCCCTGCGGCGCCGGGCCCTGACCGACGGCTGCCTCCGGGTCCGCCGGCTTGTCGCCCTGCGGGCGCCGGGCCCGGTACGCCGCCCGGTACGCGGCCGGCGACGAGCCGAGCTGGCGCCGGAAGTGCCCGCGCAGCGCCACCGGCGAACGGAAGCCGCAGCGGCCCGCGACCTCGTCCACCGAGTAGTCGGACGTCTCCAGCAGCCGCTGCGCCTGCAGCACCCGCTGGGTGATCAGCCACTGCAGCGGGGCGCTGCCCGTCAGCGAGCGGAAGCGGCGGTCGAAGGTGCGGCGGCTCATGTACGCGCGTGCCGCCAGCGTCTCGACGTCGAACTGCTCGTGCAGATGCTCCAGCGCCCAGGCGACGACCTCCGCGAGCGGGTCGGCGCCGATCTCCTCCGGTAAAGAGCGGTCCAGGTAGCGTTCCTGGCCTCCGCTTCGGCGTGGCGGTACGACAAGGCGCCTCGCCAGCGCGCCCGCCGCCTCGTTGCCGTGGTCGGTCCGGACGATGTGGAGGCAGAGGTCGATGCCGGCTGCCGTACCGGCCGACGTCAGCACATCGCCGTCGTCCACGAACAGCTCTCGCGGATCCACGTGCACCGACGGATAGCGCTTGGCCAGCGTCGGTGCGTACATCCAGTGTGTCGTCGCGGGACGGCCGTCCAGCAGGCCCGCCGCGGCGAGGACGAAGGCGCCGGTGCACAGCCCGACGATGCGGGCGCCCTCCTCGTGCGCCCGGCGCAGCGCGTCGAGCGCCTCCTCCGGTGGCGGCGAGGTGATCGAACGCCAGGCCGGCACGACGACCGTGCCCGCCCGGGAGATCGCCTCCAGGCCATGCGGTGCCGAGAGTTCCAGGCCCCCTGTGGTCCGCAGTGGGCCTTCCTCGCCGCCGCACACCAGCAGGCGGTAGCGCGGTACGCCGGCGTCCTGGCGGTCTATCCCGAACACCGACAGCGGTATGGAACTCTCGAAGATGGGGCCGCCGCTGAACAGCAGCACCGCGACGATCTCCTTGCGGCGTCGCCCGGAAAGCTTCCGGGCCGCGGCTTCCGGCGCGGCAGTGGAGTCGTGGCTCATACTGCTAAGCCCCCCTCGGTGGTCGCGGCTCCTCGGTTGTGTCGCTCCTGCACGTTTCCCCTCGGTCCTGCACGAGTCCCCCGCCGTAGACAGTCAAGATCGAATCTACTGTGTCGCGTCGCGCCTCAGTGGCCGGTTCGGCATTCGGCACATTGTCGACTTGGCAACTTGGCGTGAAGCATTCGATCACGAAGCGTTGCACTCGCGGGCCGTGCAGGGAAGTGCGCCTTGTCGCAGTGGCCAATCCACGTAGGGTGCACAGCCCCCTTGAGGCCCTTTCCGTGCAGGTGGAACGGGGGTTGGGGGGTGTTCTGGGCGGGGGATGCATGCACGCCAGAAGTTGGCTGAAAACCAGCGTGCCCGTGCGCGGAAACCGGTCAGCCGACCGGTGTATTTCCCCCAGTGTGACGTCCGCCTCTATGGGCCCCGGTTCCCGTCCTGTGATGGCGTCCGCGACGACGCGGCGACGGACCGTGCCGCTCCTCCTGCCGCAGCCGGGTCGCGCCGCGCTCCGACTGGCGCAGCAGCAAACGGCAGACGGCCGTCACGGCCGCGAGCCCGAGGGCGGTGCCGGCGGCGCCGGCGAGCGAGGTGCCGTACCAGAGGAGGACCACGGGGACCAGGACGCAACTGAAGGCCGCCCAGCGGACCACATCGGTGGCGCTGTCCTCGGAGGGGGTATGGGGTCCGGACATGTGGGTGCGTGCTCCTGGGCTCCCTGGGCGGTGGCTCGTGGTGATCAACGCGGAGTCGAGCGGTCGGTCACTGCCCCGCGGCCGACCGTCCGGCCGGTGGACGCGAGTGGATCCCGCGCGAACCGCCTGTACACCGCAGCAACCATTGCGTTACGGGCCTTGCTCGTGCATGCTCCCTGGAACCCGCAGCGCCCGAGAGCGGGTATCTGGGCTAAGGAGGCGTGCCGCCGTACCCTTGGGGTATGGGGTTGGGAAGACCATTCCCGGACACAGCTCCGCCGCACATGTCCCACCCATATAAGGATCAATACGCCGAGACAGCCATGGCCGGTCACGAATTCTTCGAACCAGCGGACCGCAAGCGGCCCGTCGCCGATCCCACGGCGGCCGAGCCCCTGGCGGCGGACGAGCCACGCCACTCCTGCGATCCCGCCTTCAAGCACGGCGTCGTCGTCGGCTTCGACGGCTCCACCTCCAGCGAGCGCGCCCTGGCGTACGCCATCGGCATGGCCCATCGCTCCGGGTCGGGCCTGATCATCGTCCATGTCGCCAACCGGCTGCCCACCACGGTGTGGGCGGGCTGCGAGCCGCCGGTCTTCGTCGACGTACCGGACCACCGCACAGAGGTGCTCGGCCTCGAACTCGCCTGCGCGGACTATCTCGCCGAGGTGCCCTGGATCCTCGTCGAGCGCGGCGGCGACATCTGCCACGAACTCGAAGAGGTCGGACAGGAGTACGAGGCGGACGCGATCGTCGTCGGCTCCACCCAGGGCATCGTCGGACGGATCTTCGGGTCCGTCGCGGGACGGCTCGCCAAGCGCGCCAAGCGTCCCGTCGTTGTCATCCCGTAACTCGCCGTTGCCCCAGGTGAGATGAGCCGTCCAGAACGGCGCCCCCTTTCTGCACCGCGTGAAACTACTCACGCGTAGAGGTGTTTGTGCCTTTGTGAAGGGCATATATCGCACACCGCACAACTGCACATGCATGAAGGGAGCCCGCCGTGGACAACGACGTCTCCGCGGGAAGCGGAATCACCTCCGTGGTCGGCCGACTCGCCCTCGGTGTCACCCTGTTGGCCTTCGGGCTGGGGTACACCGAAGTCATCGACGGCGTGTCAGCCGCTGACGCCGTATCAATCGCCCAGTACGTGGGCGGCATCGCCCTCTTCGTCGCCGGACTGATGGCCTTCCGCGACCGTGACGGCGCGAACGGGACCGCCTTCGTCGCGCTCGGCGCGCTCTGGTTCACCTGGGCCGTCGCGGCCGACAGCCAGGTGTCCGCCAATGCCGCGGGGCTCTTCCTGCTGCTGTTCGCCCTCGTGGCGCTGTCCCTCACCCTCGCCGGTGGCGACCAGCTCGGCCAGGGCATGCACGGGCTGTTCTTCGTCGGCCTGCTGCTCATGGCGATCGCCAACTTCGCCGACAACGACTCACTCACCAAGGTGGGCGGCTGGTTCGCCGTGGCGGCGGGCGCGGTGGCCTGGTACTCCGCGACCGCGGCGCTGGCCCACTGGCCGACCGCACTTCCTCGACGCGCCGCCGGCCGGGGAGTGACGGCCACCGGTTAGCTGCGCAGGCCGGGGGGTTGGGCGGCTCCCCGGCGATGAGAACGGACCCCCCGTGAGTGGTGGCATCACGTGGGGGTCCGTCTTCGTTGTTCGGCCTGTGCGGGTATGTGGGGGCCGGTCGCGCCCGCGCGGCGGAGCCGAACATCGACACAGCCCCGCGCCCCTAGGGGGTTGCTCAACCGTCCAAGGCATGGGTACCCGGCGCGCAGCTCTCCCTCAGGTCGGCGAACTCCTCCGCCGACAGCCTGCTCGCGGAGCCCCGGCGGCTGTGGTCGAGCAGGGCCGATCCGGTGCTCAGCCACTGCGGTTGGGGGGCCACCCCGATGAACTCGGCCAGGCGGGTGAGTTCTTCTGCCGGCCTGTCGAGCAGGTCCTCGTAGGCGAGCGTGGTGCCCTGACCGGAGGGCAGCCCGGCGAGGAACTGCGCGCCCTCCGTGACCAGTTCGGACCACAGCGCGCCGAACCTGCGCAGGGGCAGGTCACGGTCGCGTACGAGGGCCGGGTCGAAGCGGTCGTCGAGCAGGGGCGCGAGGTCCGGGGGCAGGGCGCGTACGTGCTCCTCGGTCAGGTCGCCGAAACTCTCGATGCCGGCCCGCTCCTTGATCTCGCGCAACAGCGTGATCGCGCGGTAGCCGGGGTGGCGGCTCATGGACAGGGCGCAGTCCGGTCCGTCCCTGAACATGTGCACGAACCTCGCCTCCGGGAACGTATCCCGCAGCCCCGGTGCCCAGCCTGTCGAGTAGCCGGAGCGCTCCACGACGGCGGTCCTCGCGAAGCGGCCGCACAGCAGGCCGAACAACGCCCGGTGGTGCTCGGCGGCGGTGCGCTCGGGCCACTGGACGACTGCCGCGGCGAGGTCGTCGAGGAACCCGTCCGGGTCGTCGGTGAGGTGCGGCAGCACCATCAGGGAGAGCGCGGGGATACCGGTGGTCTGGGCCGAGTACCGGCCGGGGCGACGGGTGTAGAGGAACTCCGGCAGCGGCAGCCCGCTGCGGATCATCCGCTCGAAGTGCGGGGCGGGCCGGTAGAGGGTCTGCCAGAACTCCTCGCCGGACACCTTCCCCGCGGGGAACGCCGCGTCGCCCACGGAGGCCATGTACTCGTTGAGGCTCAGTACGTCCGGGTGGGCGTTGAGGATGCGCGACAGCGCGGTCGATCCGCTGCGTCCCGTACCGATGACGAAGGTCAAGGAACGCATGGGTCTTCCTCCGCGTCGTCCGTCGGCCCTCCGTGCGCGGGGGCCGTCTGCTGTGCGTGCTGTCCAACATCGATCTGGGTCACGGTCATGGCGACCACCTCCAAGTCGGCGATGCTGATGACTGGCATGCATCGCCGACATGCAGGTCCGCCCTCAGGACGAAGCCCTGATCACCAGCTCCGTCGCCAGCACCACCTGCGCCCGCTCCAGCCCCCGCGACACCGCCGGACGCCGGTCCGCGATCTCGCCCAGGAGGAGGTCGATCATGCGGCGGCCCATCTCCTCGATGGGCTGGCGGACGGACGTCAGCGGCGGGTCCATGTGGCGGGCGATGGCGGAGTCGTCGTAGCCGACCAGGGCGACGTCGTCGGGGATCCGGCGGCCCGCCTCGCGCAGCGCCTGGCGGGCGCCCGCCGCCGTGACGTCCGACGCCGCGAAGACCGCGTCCAGGTCGGGGGCGCGCTCCAGCAACGCCCGCATCGCCCGCGCGCCGCCCTCCTCGGTGAAGTCGCCGGGCTCGATCAGCCGCTCGTCCACCTGGTGCCCGGCGTCCTCCAGGGCGGCGCGGTAGCCGTCGACGCGGCGCTGGGCGCCGTAGACGTCGAGGCGGCCGGTGATGTGGGCGATGCGCCCGCTGCCGCGGGCCACCAGGTGCTCCACCGCCGACCTCGCGCCGCCGTAGTTGTCCGAGTCGACCGAGGTCAGGGTCTCCGCCGCCGATCTCGGGCCGCTGATCACCGCGGGGATCTCGAGCTGGGCCAGCAGGTCGGGCAGCGGGTCGTCCGCGTGGACCGAGACCAGCAGGACACCGTCGACACGGTGTGCCGCCAGGTACTGGGCCAGCCGGCGGCGCTCCTTGTCGCTGCCCGCGAAGGTCAGCAGGAGCTGCATCTCGGTGTCGGCGATCTCGGCGCCGACACCCCGGAGCATGTCCGAGAAGTACGGCTCCGCGAAGAACCGCGTCTCCGGCTCGGGCACGACCAGCGCGATGGCGTCCGTACGGTTGGCCGCCAGGGCACGGGCGGCCGTGTTGGGGACATAGCCGAGTTCCGCGACCGCCGCCTGAACCGCCGCGCGGGTCGCGTCACTGACCCGGGGCGAGCCGTTGATCACCCGGGAGACGGTGCCCCGTCCCACGCCCGCGCGGGCCGCCACCTCTTCGAGGGTGGGCCGGCCACCGCTCCGCCCCCTCGCTCCGTGGCTTGCCATGGGCCCCGCCTTCCCGCCGATCCGTACGCCGGCCTGGAATCTAACAGTCCCGCCTGCTGCAATGACCGCCCCAGGGGGCCGCCGCTCCCGAGTCCAGTTAACGGCCCGATAACTGAACGCATCCTTCCGCGCCCCCGCCCTTGACACCCCCGCTCCGACCGACGAACCTTCAACACATCACATGTGGGAGCGCTCCCACAGTACCTGACACATACACATCCCGCACACGTTCCCCGCCCGAGCCGCAGCGTGAAGAATGAACGGGCCCAACAGTGCAGTTGGCCGGGGGGTCGGCACGTCAGGCAACAGGAGGACGCAATGCGCACGAGTACCCGCGGGTCCCGCAGGCTGATGGCCCTCGCGGCCACGGCCGCGCTGACGACAGGGCTGCTCGCCGGCTGCGCCGAGGACTCGGACGACGGCTCATCGAACGAGGGCGGAGGCAGCGGCGGCGGCAAGATCACCCTCACCGTCGGCACCTTCGGCACCTTCGGCTACAAGCAGGCCGGCCTCTACGACGAGTACATGAAGGCCAACCCGGACATCACCATCAAGGAGAACGTCACCACCAAGACCGACGTCTACTGGCCCAAGGTCCTCACCCGCCTGCAGGCCGGCGCCGGCACCGACGACATCCAGGCGATCGAGGTCGGCAACATCACCGAGGCCGTGCAGACGCAGGGCGACAAGTTCGTCGACCTCGGCAAGGAGGTCGACAAGTCCCAGTGGCTGGACTGGAAGAACACCCAGGCCACCACCAAGGACGGCAAGCTGATCGGCCTCGGCACCGACATCGGCCCGATGGCCGTCTGCTACCGCAAGGACCTGTTCCAGAAGGCCGGCCTGGAGACCGACCGCACCAAGCTCGCCGAGCGGTGGAAGGGCGACTGGGGCAAGTACGTCGACCTCGGCAAGGAGTACATGAAGAACGCGCCGAGCGGCACCAAGTTCGTGGACTCCGCCTCCTCCGTCTACAGCGCGGTCCTCAACGGTGCGAGCGAGCGGTACTACGACAAGGACGGCAACGTCGTCTGGGACAAGTCCGCGGGCGTGAAGAAGGCGTGGGACGCCGCCATGGAGGTGGCGACGAGCGACATGTCGGCGAAGCTGAAGCAGTTCGAGAAGCCGTGGGACCAGGGCTACGCCAACGCGACCTTCGCCACGGTGGCCTGCCCGGCCTGGATGATCGGCTACATCCTGGAGCAGTCCGGTGACGCGGGCAAGGGCAAGTGGGACGTGGCGGCGGCGCCGACCGCGGGCAACTGGGGTGGTTCGTTCATCGGCGTGCCGACGGCGAGCAAGCACCAGAAGGAGGCCATCGCGCTGGCGAAGTGGCTGACCGCGCCCGAGCAGCAGGCGAAGGTCTTCGCCAAGCAGGCGAGCTTCCCGTCGGCCCCGTCGGCGTACTCGAGCCTGAAGCCGGCGGCCGCCACGACCGAGTACTTCTCGAACGCGCCGATCACCGAGATCTTCTCCGCCTCGGCCGAGACCATCCCGACCCAGTACTTCGGCGTCAAGGACCAGCCGATCGACACCGCGCTGAAGGACATCGGCATCGTCCAGGTCGAGCAGAAGGGCAAGAGCCCTGAGGAGGGCTGGGACGCGGCCACCGAGGAGATCAAGGACGTGCTCGGCCAGTGACCAGCTCCAAGCAGGCCCTCGCGCATTCCGCGTCGAGCGCCGACGCCGCGCCCGGTGACCAGCCGGGCGCGGCCGGCCGCGCGCACGGTCGCGGTACGCCGCCTGAGCCGGGCCGGGGTTCCTGGCGCAGCCGGCTGTACCGCTGGGACATGAAGGCGTCCCCGTACGCGTTCATCTCCCCCTTCTTCATCGTGTTCGGCGCGTTCTCGCTGGTCCCGCTGCTGTACACGGCCTGGTACTCGCTGCACAGCGTGCAGTTGTCCGACCTGGACGGCCAGTCCTGGGCCGGGCTGAAGAACTACGAGAACCTGCTGTCCTCGGACTTCTTCTGGAACTCGCTGTGGGTCACCTTCACCATCGGCGTGATCTCCACGGTGCCGCAGTTGCTGATGGCGATCGGCCTGGCCCATCTGCTCAACTACAAGCTGCGCGGCTCGACCGTGTGGCGGGTCGTGATGCTCACCCCGTACGCCACCTCGGTGGCGGCGGCGACCCTGGTGTTCGTGCTGCTGTACTCCTGGGACGGCGGCATGATCAACTGGATCCTCGACTTCTTCGGCATCGACCCGGTCAACTGGCGTGAGTCCGACTGGGGCTCGAAGTTCGCCGTGTCGACGATCGTGATCTGGCGCTGGACCGGCTACAACGCGCTGATCTACCTCGCCGCCATGCAGGCCATCCCGGCCGATCTGTACGAGTCGGCGGCCATCGACGGCGCCAACCGCTGGCAGCAGTTCCTCCATGTGACGGTCCCGCAGCTGCGGCCGACGATCCTGTTCACGGTGGTCGTCTCCACGATCGGCGCGACCCAGCTCTTCGGCGAGCCCCTGCTGTTCGGCGGGATCAGCGGCTCCAAGGGCGGCTCGGACCACCAGTTCCAGACGCTCGGCCTGTACATGTACGACCAGGGCTGGATCATCGGCAACCTCGGCAAGGCGTCCGCGATCGCCTGGTCGATGTTCCTGATCCTGCTGATCGTCGCCGCGATCAATCTGCTGATCACCCGACGGCTGAGGAAGTCCCAATGACAGCGACCGAACTGACTCCGCCCCAGGCAGGGAAGAAGCCGCCCCGGCGGGAGCGGACGCGTGTGATGGGCGCGGGCAAGCAGCTGCACGCCGGCCCGGTCACCTACGTCGTGCTGACCCTGTTCGCGCTGGTCTCGCTGGCCCCGCTGGTGTGGACGGCGATCGCGGCCTCGCGCACCAACACCCGGCTGGCGCAGACCCCGCCGCCGCTGTGGTTCGGCGGCAACCTGTTCAAGAACCTTCAGACCGCGTGGGAGGAGGCCGGGCTCGGCACCGCGATGGTCAACACGACGATCGTCGCGGGCACGATCACGGTCGCCACGGTGCTGTTCTCCACGCTCGCCGGGTTCGCCTTCGCCAAGCTGCGGTTCAAGTTCTCGAACGTTCTGCTGCTGCTGACGATCGGCACGATGATGGTGCCGCCGCAGCTGGCCGTCGTGCCGCTGTACCTGTGGATGGCGGACCTCGGCTGGTCCAACCAGTTGCAGACGGTCGTCCTGCCGACGCTGGTGACCGCCTTCGGTGTGTTCTTCATGCGGCAGTACCTGGTGCAGGCGCTGCCGACCGAGCTGATCGAGGCGGCGCGGGTGGACGGCGCGAGCAGTCTGCGGGTCGTCTGGCACGTGGTGTTCCCCGCGGCCCGGCCCGCGATGGCCGTCCTCGGCCTGCTGACCTTCGTGTTCGCCTGGAACGACTTCCTGTGGCCGATCATCGCCCTGAACCAGGAGAACCCGACCGTGCAGGTCGCGCTCAACTCGCTCGGCACCGGCTATGTCCCCGACCAGTCGGTGATCATGGCGGGGGCCCTGCTCGGCACCCTGCCGCTGCTGATCGCCTTCCTGCTGTTCGGCAAGCAGATCGTGGGCGGCATCATGCAGGGCGCGATCAAGGGCTGACGCCCCACCGCCTCTCCTCTGCCTTTCTCCGCCGTACGTCCTCGGGGGCCGGGTCACCGCCGCCTCGGCCCCCGCTTTCCTCTCTCCCCAACCCACCCGTACCCGTCGGTCTCCACGACCCCAATGGGAGCGCTTCCATGCCACCTGAGTCCCTGTCCCCCGTGTCCTTTCCCCCCGCCTTCCTCTGGGGCGCCGCGACCTCCGCGTACCAGATCGAGGGAGCGGTGCGGGAGGGCGGCCGCACCCCCTCCATCTGGGACACCTTCAGCCATACGCCGGGCAGGACGGCCGGCGGCGAGCACGGTGACATCGCTGTCGACCACTACCACCGCTACCGCGAGGACGTCGCGATGATGGCCGACCTCGGCCTGAACGCGTACCGCTTCTCCATCTCCTGGTCGCGTGTCCAGCCGACCGGCCGGGGCCCGGCGGTGCAGGTGGGCCTGGACTTCTACCGCCGCCTGGTCGACGAGCTGCTCGCCGCGGGGATCAAGCCCGCCGTCACCCTCTACCACTGGGACCTGCCGCAGGAGCTGGAGGACGCGGGCGGCTGGCCGGAGCGGGACACGGCGTACCGGTTCGCCGAGTACGCGCAGATCGTCGGCGAGGCGCTCGGCGACCGGGTGGAGCAGTGGATCACGCTCAACGAGCCGTGGTGCAGCGCGTTCCTCGGCTACGGCTCGGGCGTGCACGCGCCGGGCCGCACCGAGCCGGCGGCCACCCTGCGGGCCGCCCACCACCTGAACCTGGCCCACGGCCTGGGCACCTCGGCCCTGCGCTCGGTGATGCCGGCCCGCAACTCGGTGGCGCTGAGCCTCAACTCCTGCCCGGTGCGGCCGCTCTCGCAGGACGCCGCGGACCTGGCGGCGGCCCGGAAGATCGACGACCTGGCCAACGGGGTCTTCCACGGCCCGATCCTGCACGGCGCGTATCCGGAGACGCTGTACGCGGCGACGGAGCTGGTGACGGACTGGTCGTACGTCCTGGACGGCGACCTGGCCGCGATCAACCAGCCGCTCGACGCCCTGGGGCTGAACTACTACACCCCGACGCTGGTCTCGTCGACCAATACCGAGCTGTCCGGCCCGCGCGCCGACGGTCACGGGGCGAGCGAGCACTCGCCGTGGCCCGGCGCGGACGACGTGATGTTCCACCAGACGCCGGGCGAGCGCACGGAGATGGGCTGGAGCATCGACCCGACCGGCCTGCACGAGCTGATCATGCGCTACAGCCGCGAGGCCCCGGGCCTGCCGCTGTACATCACCGAGAACGGCGCGGCCTACGACGACAAGCCCGACCCCGACGGCCGCGTCCACGACCCCGAGCGCATCGCCTACCTGCACGGCCACCTCTCCGAGGTCCGCCGCGCCATCTCCGACGGCGCCGACGTGCGGGGCTACTACCTGTGGTCCCTGATGGACAACTTCGAGTGGGCGTACGGCTACGAGAAGCGGTTCGGCGCGGTGTACGTCGACTACGCGACCCTCGAGCGGACGCCGAAGTCGAGTGCGTATTGGTATGGGAAGGCTGCTCGGACGGGGGCGTTGCCGGGGGTGGATGAGGGGGTCTAAGGAGCCGGCGGATCGGGCCGGGGCGGGGCGCGGCATGCGGAGGGGAGGTGCCGCGCCCCGGTGCGGGAGGTGTCAGGGGCGGCCCGCGGCTCCGCGCAGCCCGTCTGTGATCGCCCGTCCGGTCACCGCGGCGGTGAGGTACGGCCGGACGTCATGCGCCTTGGCACCGTTGTGGACCAGGACGTCGGACACCCGGTCTCCGAAGTGCGGGGCCAGTTCCTTGGCGAGAGCCACGACATCGCCCCGGTCCGCGATGTTGCTCCACCGGCTCACCGGGGCCGGCCACCGACCGCGTCCCTGTGCGGGTTTCGGCAGCAGACGGTCGAAGACGAGGCGCGGTACCGCGAGCGGAGAGCCGAGGGTGACGAGTTTGAGGTCGGGCCAGTCCGGGCGGCCGCACAGCGTCTCGTAGGCCACCACGGTGCCGAGCGAATGGGCCACGATCACTTCCGTGCGCTCGGTCACCGCGGAGGCGAACCGCTCCCTGATCTGCTCGCGCAGCTCCGGCTCGGTGAAGTAGCGGCGGACCTGTCGCACGCTGTAGATCATCAACCGTTCGCTCAGCCCGGCGAAGAAGGCGGAGTGGCTCAGCGCGTTGAGTGCCCGCTGCACGACGTCCGGGGTGCGCATGCGCGCGGCTGCCTCGGGTCCCGGAACCCGGCTCTCCGCACTCGCGGCCGTCTCCCACCACTGGAGAAGCAGTTCGCGTTCCAGGCCCTCCTCGACGTCACCGGCGTCGAGTTCGGGAATGCCGAGCCCTCGATGGCCGGCGGGGCGGAACACGTCGCCGTAGAACGCCATGGCCACCTCGCCCGGGTCCAGCCCGGGCCCGCCGGCCAGGGCGACGCCGTCGCTCAGCGCGGGGTACCAGTCGGCGAGCAGCGTCCGGGCGCCCCTGAACTGCTGGGCGATGCCGTGGACGAGAACGACACGAGTCACGACGCGTTCCCCCGTTCGCTGTCGGACTTCGTCAGATGGATGCCGAGCACGACAGCGCCCATGTACGTCGCCACGCAGACCCGGTCCCCGCCGACCGCGACATCCGCGACGCTGCTGCCGATGTCGAGCTCGGCCGACCAGGTGGGGGACTCCATGTCCCACACCCGCACGACGCCGTAGCCGTCGGCCGCGATCAGTGCCTGCGCGCCGTGGATGTCCGCCACCCTGAGGGCACGGACGGCCGACGGGAAGGGCTCCAGTTCGACGCCGACGTCGGTTCCGTCCGCGGGGTCCCAGAAGTGCAGTCGCCCGTCACCCGCGCCGGAGACCACGATGTCGCGGTCCAGGTGGGCGAAGTCCACGCTGTACGCGCCGCCGCCGTGGCCACCCAGAGGTTCCGAGTACGGCTCGCCCGTGCGCAGGTTCCACAGCCGGACGGTGCCGTCACCCGAAGCGCTGGCGACGAGATCGACACCTCCGAGCCTGCCCGCCCGTAGGCCGAGCACCAGGGCCGTGTGACCGGTCATCGGCGGACATATGGGCGACTGGGTGCGCAGATCCCAGGCGTGCAGCACGTGGTCGGCGTCGGCGCTCACCACGACGGGCCTGCCGTCCAGGGCGTACACGCACACCCGCATGGACGAGCCCGACCGTCGGCCCAGCCGTAGCCGGGGTTCCAGAGCCCACGCCTCGGCGTGCGTCCAGCCGCTGCGGACGACGACCGGTTCGCCGTCCACGTGGCCACTGGTCGCGTCGTACACCGTGCCGAAGGCCGATGCGATGTGGGCAGCGGTCTGCAGCCCGTCGCCGAGTCCGTGGAATCGCACCGTTCCGTCGACGCTCGCTGTGACCACGGTGTGGCCACCGGCGGCGGTGCTGACCACATCCACCGAGACCAAGGAGTGATCCGTACCGCACAGCGCTTCTCCGACAGGCTGCATGACGGTCAGGTCCCAGACCCGCACCTCGCGCGAGGTGGCGGTGATGGCCACGGGCACGCCGTCCACCCTCCCCAGCACCGGAGCCGGAGGGTCCTCCGTGCCGCCCAGCCTGTTCATGCCGTCCAGCGGAGGACCCAGGGTGGTGCCGGTGTCCAGGTCCCAGACACGCGCCGTGTCGTCGAGTGCGGCCGACGCCACCAGGGTGGTCGTGCCGACACGCGCCAGTGTCCCCGTCACGATGTAGTTCGTGTGGCCGGGGAGAGGGGCGCCGACGGCGGCATGCGTGGCGATGTCGTGGACGTACAGGCCGTTGCCCTCACGGGTGGAGAGGACGACCGGACGGCTGTCGTGGAAGGCCACGCCCACGGCCCTCGCGGTCGGTGTCAGGTCCTCGATGTCGAAGTGCGCGGTGGGTCCGCTCGTCCGGCCCGAGCCGCTGCCGTCCACCCGCCATACATAGGCGTGGTCGAGCGAGGTGGCGATGGCGATCTCCAGGTGCTGGGGGGTGGAGCGGATCGCCAAGTGGCGTACGGCGCCGATGTGGCCCGCCAGCGGGGGCACGACCTCAGCGCCACCGCGGGCGGACCAGATCCGGACCGTGCCGTCCTCTCCCCCGCTGACCACGACCGGCGCGTCCGCAAGCGTGCCGAGTGCCACGCAGCGAACGAGGTTGGTGTGCCCCCGCAGCGGCGGGCCCAGCGCTTCGCCCCGCTGTGCGTCCCAGAGCCGTACGGTGCTGTCGGCGCCGCCGGTGGCGGCCAGCAGACGCCCGCCGATCTCGCCCATGGCCACGGCACGCACCTGGCCGCGATGGCCCTCCATGGGTGGCCCGGCCTGCTGACGGGTGCGCAGGTCCCACAGCCGGGCCGACCCGTCGTTCCCGCCCGTGACTGCCAGGGGACGTCCCCGTACGTCCCGGAAGGCCACCGAGAGCACCTGGCCCGTGTGGCCGTCCACCGGCTGGTCGCTCGACAGGTCCCAGATGCGCGCGGTGCGGTCGTCGCCGACTGTGACGGCCAGCGACGCGTCCCCTCGATCGGTGAGCGCGGCCGCGGTGATGTCGTGCACGTGCCCGCGCAACGGAGGGCAGAGCTGACGAAGCGTCTGCAGGTCCCACAGCCGGGCGTCGTGCACCCCGGTGGTCAGGGCCACGGGACGGCCGTGGAAGTGACCGGTCACGGCCGAGGCGACTCCGCTGCGCGCGAAGTAGCGGTGAGCCGCCACCTGTTCGCCGATCTGGCGGCGCTCGGCCACGTCCCAGAGGCTGAGCATGCCGGCCTTGTCGCCGACCAGCGCGACCGTGCGGCCGTCCAACCGGCCCAGGCAAACGGCCGTGACCGCCTCTGCCGGGCCGAGCAGCGGGCTGCCGTCGATACGGGGGTCGCCTCCGGTGGGCAGGTCGCTCAGGTCCCAGACGTAGACCGCCTTGTCCTCGCCACCGGTGACCGCGATCGGGCGGCCGTCGAGCTCGCCCAGAGCGGCGTCGAGAACAGTGCGCTTGTGTATGGCCAGGTCGCAGCCGAGCTGTCTCCTGTCGACCAGGTCCCAGATGCGCGCGGTGCCGTCCTGGCTGGCCGTCAGGACGACGGGACGGCCGTCGAGGGCACCGATCCGCATGGCTTCGATCCGGTTGGTGTGCCCCCGCAGCGGCTGCCCGTACTCCTGACCGGCCGAGAGGTCCCAGACTCGCACCGTGCCGTCGACGCCACCGGTCAGCGCGACGGTGTAGTCCTCCATGTCCCCGATGGCGATCGCGCTCACGGCGATGCCGACCGGTAGCGGTTCGCCGATCTGCCGCTGCGTGGTGAGGTCCCAGATCCGCGCGGTTCGGTCCAGACCGCCGGTCACCGCGATGGGCCGCCCGTCGAGATCGCCGACGGCCACACAGGTGACGCCCTTCGTGTGCCCGCTGAGCAGCCGGTGCGCACCGCTCGCCGACCACCAGGCCCAGCGTGCGGTCCAGGGCAGCTCCACACCGAGCCGGCCGATGCGGTCCGCGAGTTCGTCGGCCTCACAACGGCGCGCCGAGAGCTGCAGATCGGCCGCCCTGCCACCGAGCGAGCGGTCGGCCGTCAGCCGATGCGCCACCTGCTCGTACGTGGTCCGCACCCGCCTGGCGCGTTCCCCCTCGATGGAGGCGAGCGCGCGTAACAGGCTGAGCGGTTCACTGGCCAACAGGAACCCCGGGTCGTCCACGAGATCGACGAGAACGCCCGCCGCATCGGCGTGCGTTGCCAGGTGCCGACGGACATAGGGCGGCGCGGCGAACCAGTCGGGCCGGTCGCCGCCGGACACCCGGGGAACGACGCCCACCAGGGCATCGACGACGGTTCCCTGGATCTCTGCGGCCGGTCGGCCGAACGTGGCCCGCAGATGCTCCGCCAGCGCCTTGTGGTAGAGCCGGTACACCGAACGCCGGTCGTCGTCGATGACCTCGGCGACATAAGCCCCGGCGACGTCCAGAAGCCAGGAGACGTCCTGTTCCGTGCACTGCGTGCCGGAGAACACGGAGCTGAGCGTGGTCCACACATGCCCCCGGGGAAGACCCTTGCCCTCGGAGAAGGCGAGGGGGAGCAGCATGCGGCGCACCCGCGGCTCGTCCGGACCGAACCTGGCCAGATAGTCGTCGAACGCCTCGCCCACCTCGCTGGGCAGCGCCCGTTCCCACCCGGCGCGGGACACGTCCACGACAGAGCAGTCGGATCTCAGGGTGCGGGCCGTCGTCCTGGCGTAGAGGTAGACACCGTCGGCTCGGGCGGCCACTCCCCTGGCCACGGTTTCGGCGAGGTGCGGGAAACCCCGGTACGGGGTGCGGACCTCCGGTTCTTCGGACGCCAGCAGCACCTTGGTGACGTATCCGGTGACGTCCTGCTCGTCGGCGCAGTAGGCGGGGAGGTCGAGATCGAGGCAGGTGAACGTGGGGCCCAGGGGTGCCACCAGTTCACGGCGGGTGCCGACCAGCAGGCGCACCCCGTGGATCTCCGACATCGGGCGCAGCAGTTCGCGGGTGATGCGGCGCGGCTCCCCGTGCCCGCCGGCGTCGGCGGCGGTGTCCGATCCCGCCTCGTCGACGGCGTCGACGACGATGACGACCGGTGCTCCCCGGCGGCCCCGGCGAGTGAGTTCCTGGAGCAGCGCCGCCGTGCCGTCCGCCTCGACGTCGAGGAAGGCCGCGATCCGTTCGACGACCTCCTCCAGCCGTTTGTGACGCGCGTGCACGGCGGCGGTGACACAGCCTTCGGGGATCACGGTGGCGGGATCGACATCCGACAGCTCGAACCGCGCACGGTACTGGGCGTCCGACAGGGCGACGATCCTGCCCAGCACCGCCGACTTGCCGCATCCGGGGCTTCCGGTGACGACCCGTCCCCTACTGTCGCCGTCCTCGGCGGTGAGCCACTGCACGAGTTCGGTCAGTACCCGCACCCGTCCGCTGAAGTAGAGCCCCTGCTCGGACTCGAACTCCACGCCTCGGGAACGAGGGCCGAAGTGCTCGATCAGATCCCGGGCGGCCACCCGGCGCTGCACTTCGAGGTCGGTACCGACCGGCGGCAGTTCCTCGCGGAAGCCGGGGTTGGGCAGAAAGGGGGCCAGGCCCGTGACCAGGCTGCCCGCAAGTTCGGCGCGTTGGCCCCGTCCCTCACCGTCGAAGCACTCGTTGACCGCCTTGACGAGCTCCGTCAGGTCCAGGTACTGCTGCCGCTGTCCGGTACGGCCCGTCACGATCTCCACGGACGTGCGCAGAGCGCACACGAAGGCACCGTCCTCGGCGATGTCCTTGCGGCGGGCGGAGGCCAGGAACCACAGTCCGCCGGACGCGCCTGCGCCCCCGTGCCGGTAGGCGATCGACTGCAGGGCCACCCCGGCCGCCTCCGCGCTTCCCGCACCGGCCGCGCACGTGTCAAGGACGAGAAGAAGGTGCCGGAGATCCCCGCGGCACAGGATCCGCACCAGGTCCTCGGTGGCGAGGGCTGTGGTGGCCGGATCGTCCTCCTGGGAGTCCCAGCAGAGGAGGTAGTGCCGGTCGTGGTCCTGCACGAGCCCGTGTCCCGCGAAATACACGACCACCACGTCGTCGTGGGTCAGTGAGGTGTCCGCCGACCAGTGCCGCAGCTTCTGCCGTATCTGTTCGGCTCCGTCGTACTCCCCGAGTCCCGGCAGCACCCCCTGGTACCCGAAGCCCTCGAAGAGTTCGGTCATCAGGGAGACGTCCGTGGGAACGTGGCGCAGTTGTTCTTCGTCCGGGAGATGGCAGTACCGACCGCTGCCCAAGGCCATGAAGAATCGCCGCTCCACGCTCAGCCCCACCACCCTGCCCAACTGCCTTACGGTGAACGGTACGAGATGATCGCAACCCGTGTCAGGACTGGCAATGATGCGTACACGCGCCCCGGCCGGATGGGGGGGGAAGACCGGCCGGGGCGCGCCCCCGTGGTTCGAGAGGGACCTACGTCAGTTGTAGGCCGCGAACGCCTTCGAGAACGCGAACTTCTCCTGGAGGATCGAGCTGCACGTCGCGTCCGCCGCCAGCTTCTCGCCGCCCGCGCACTGCTGGTCGCGGGTCGCCGACCACATCGACAGCCAGCCGAGGCCCTTGGACTTGGCGAAGTCCACCAGCTGGGTGGCGTCGTCGACCTTGAAGATCTCGGTGGTGACGTCGTTGACGCCGATCATCGGGGTGACGGCGACCGTCTTCCAGGCCGTGCTGTCGGAGAGGCCGAGCACGCTCTTGATCTGGGCCTGGGTGGCGGTAGCCGCCTGTTCGGCGTAGGTGCCCATGTCGCCGCTGTACGCGGGGCCGTAGTCCATCGCCATGATGTTGACGGTGTTGATCTTCACGCCGTTCTTCTTGGCGTCGGCGAGGAGGTCGACGCCCGGTTGGGTCAGGCCCTCCGGCATGACGGGGAGGGTGAAGGAGACGTTCAGGGCGGGGTGGTCCGCCTGGAGCTTGGCGATGGCCTGGGCGCGGCGGGTGTTGGCCGCCTTGTCCGGGAGCGCGCCGCCCTCCACGTCGAAGTCGACCTTGGTCAGCCTGTAGGCGTCCACGACCTTGCCGTACGCCGCCGCCAGCGCGTCCGCCGAGGAGCAGGTCGTCGCCAGCTCGCTGCCGGCCGCACCGCCGAAGGAGACGCGGACGTCGCCGCCCTTGGCGCGCAGGGCACCGATCTGGGCCGCCACCGCGTCACTCGCCAGGTCCGTGACACCGCCCCACTTCGGGGTGCAGCCGCCACCGTCGGTGATGAAGGCGAGGTTGTAGTCCTTGACGCCGGTCGCCTCCGCGCTCGCCGCCATGTCGAAGGCGGGGTGGAGGGAGGTGTCGATGTACGGGGCGAAGCCGGCGCCCGCCTCCGTTCCGGTGCCGGGGCTCTGCGTGGGTTCGGGGGTCGCGGAGGGGGTCGGGGCCGGCTTCGGTGACTGGGTCGGGCGGCCGCTCGGCTGCGGTGTCGCGGTGCCGTCCGCGCCGCACTCGGCGTCGTCGATCAGACAGCCCGTCGGGGCGGCCGTGCCGTTGACGACGAAGCCGACGGTCACCGACTCGCCGGGGGCCAGCCCGTCCGAGTCCCACTTCGGCGGCGTCACAGTGACCTGCCGGCCGCTCACGCTCGACTCGGCGTTCCACAGCGAGCTCAGCGTCGAGCCCGACGGCAGGTCGAACCGCAGCGTCCAGTCCTTCTTCGCCCGGCCGCTGTTGTTGGTGACGACGTACTGCGCGGTGTAACCCGTCGTCCAGTCGCTGGTCTTCGTGTATGCCGCCCCGACGCCGGCCGCCTGCGCGGTACCGGTGAGGACGATCGCGCCACCGCCGACCGCGGCCGCGGCGACGAGACCGCCGATCGCCTTGCTCCTGCCGCTGACCTTGCGCCGGTGCGTACTCATCGCGTGCCTGCCTTCGCTCTTCGCGGGGATTCCCGGGGGGTGGGGTGCGGCAGCACGCTAGCGATGCGGAATCGGGCAAAGCGCCTGATCCGGGCAGTGGTTGGGGACCTTAGGGTGCGCTTAAGGAAGGGATCGGGGGCGGTTAAAGGTCGAGACCAATCTGCCGGGACGACGGCGTCGCACCGACCCCCGATGCCCCCTGCGCACCGGCTCTCTCCCATCGAGCTGGATCCAGATCCGCACCTCGGCTCCGCCCAGCACCGACGACCCGATCCGCACGTCCCCGCCCGTCGACTCCGCCAGCCGCCGCACGATGTCCAGGCCCAGCCCGGTCGACCCGGCGCTGCCCGACCCCCGCCCGCGCGCCATCGCCGCCTCGGGGTCGGCTACGCCGGGCCCCGCGTCGGAGACGAGCACGATCACCGCGTCCTCGCCGTTGTGCAGGTCGACCGCGAAGGCGGTGCCCTCGGGGGTGTGCCGGAAGACATTGCCGAGCAGGGCGTCCAGCGCGGCCGCCAGATCCGCCCGGGCCACGGGTATGCGCACCGGCCGGTCCGCCCCGGCCACCCGCACCTTGCGGCCCTCGTCCTCCGCCAGCGCCGACCAGAACGCCATCCGCTCGCGCACCACCTCGGCCGCGTCGCACCCGGCGCCCGGACCGGCGGCCACCGTCTGCGGCTTGGCGTCCCGGGCGGTGCGGATGATGGTGTCGACCTCGCGCTCCAACTGGGCGACGGCGGCCCGGGTCTGCTCGGCGGCCGGACCGTCCCCGAGCGAGGCCGCGTTCAGGCGCAGCACGGTCAGCGGGGTGCGCAGGCGGTGGGACAGGTCTGCCGCCAGCTCCCGCTCGTTGGCGAGGAGTTGTACGACCTGATCGGCCATCGCGTTGAACGCGACCGCCGCCAGCCGCAGCTCCTTCGGCCCCTCCTCGGGCACCCGGGCGCCCAGCTTGCCCTCCCCCAGCTCGTGCGCGCCCTCCACCAGGCGCTGCGCGGGCCGCACCATCCGTACGCCCAGCCGGTCGGCGACCGCGACCGAGCCGACGATCAGCGCCAGCCCGACCCCGGCGAGCACCGCCCAGGCCGTGGCGAGGCCGTTGGTGACCTCGGACTCGGGGACGTACACCTCGACGACGGCTATCTCGCCGGAGCTCAGCGCGACCGGTTGCAGGAGCGTGGAGCCGCCGGGGACCTCCGTGGTCGAGGCCCGCCCCAGCTTTCGTACCGTCGCGATGTCTTCGTCGGCGGCGCGCTGCCGGCCGAGGTCGACAGCCGCATTGCCGCCGGTCCCCGTCCTGCCGGATCCTGAGCCTTCGGCCTTTGAACCGTCGGCGTCGGCGTCACCGGAGGCCGGTATGTGCACGGCCATCCCCGCGTCCGACCCGGCCGAGGCGACGACCCGCTCGAGCTGGTCCCGGTCGGTGGTGATGGACAGCGCCGGGGCGACGGCGGCGGCCTCCCGCTCGGCGTTCGAGAAGGCGCGGTCGCGGGCCATCTCCCGGATGACGAGTCCGAGCGGCACGGCGAAGGCGACCACGACCATGGCGGTGACCGCCAGACTGACCTTGACCAGGGCCCATCTCATCGCGGCGGCTCCCCACCGGGTGGTTCCAGCTTCACTCCGACGCCGCGCAGCGTGTGCAGATAGCGCGGTCGCGCGGCCGTCTCCCCGAGCTTGCGCCTGAGCCACGACAGATGGACGTCGATGGTCTGGTCGTCGCCGTACGACTGCTGCCACACCTCGGCGAGCAGTTCCTTGCGGGGGACGACCACTCCGGGCCGGGCGGCCAGGAAGGCCAGCAGGTCGAACTCGCGGCGGGTGAGGTCGAGTCGGAGACCGTCCAGCTCGGCCTGGCGGCGCAGCGGGTCGACGGTGAGGCCGCCGACGCGCAGCACGGTCTCGGGCGGCACCTCGCCCGCGGCGCCCCTCGAACGCCGCAGGACGGCCGCCATGCGGGCCGAGAGGTGCTCGACCGAGAAGGGCTTGGTGAGGTAGTCGTCCGCCCCCGCGTTCAGCAGCCGGACGATCTCCGCCTCGTCGTCCCGCGCGGTGGCGATGATCACCGGCACGTCGGTGATCCCGCGCAGCATCTTCAGGGCCTCGGAGCCGTCCAGGTCGGGCAGACCGAGGTCCAGGATGACCACGTCGAAACGGAAATGGGCGACCTCGCGCAGCGCCTCCAGCGCCGTCCCGACACTGCGCACGGTGTGCGCCGCGTCGGTCAGGTGCCGGATGAGCGCCGAGCGAACGAACGGGTCGTCCTCGACCACGAGCACACTTGCCATGCGCCGCACCGTACGCCATGCGAGGGACGACATCCCGGGCCTGTGGACAACGGGGCTGTGGATAACGGGGGTGTGGATAGCGGGGGTGTGGATAGCGGGGGTGGATGACTCGGACCGTGTGCGGCCCGTGAGACCCGTGAGGCAGTATGGCCCGCGATGCGCAGAGCACTCGTACACGTACTGGCTTGGTCGCTCGCCACGGGCGCGGCGGTCACGCTGTCGTGGTGGGGTGTGCACACGGTGATGGCGGGCACGGTGTACGACCGCCCGCGCGCCCTGCCCATCACGGCGGCCGACGCGACGGCGCAGGGCTCGAAGCCGCTGGCGTCGTCGACACCCTCGCCCCGGCGGCCGACGCCGTCGAAGAGCCCCTCGCCGAAGCCGACCGGGACGCCCCGCACCCCGGCCCCCGCGAAGCCGCCGGCGAACACCCCGAGCCCCTCTCCCACCACGTCCGGCCAGGTCAAGAGCTACGACACCGAGGGCGGCCGGGTGGTCTTCGACATCGCCACCGCCTCCGCGACCCTCGTCTCGGCCACCCCGGGTGCGGGCTGGTCGATGCAGGTGTGGAAGACGGAGACGTGGATCCGGGTGGAGTTCGCCTCGGGCGCGGACCGGGTGTCGGTGTTCTGCACCTGGCACGACGGACCGCCGCGGGTGGAGATCGGGAACTACTGAGTCACCGGCCCCGGCACCATCACCGTCACCGGAACACGGCGGGTGGCGGCGCCGGGGAGGCCACCGCCGCGAGGTCGGTCACGGGGAGGGCTCCGCCGGTGAAGTCGGTGAGGGGCTTGCCGTGTTCGACGCGGGCGGGGTGTGGGTCGGATGCGGCGCTGCGGGTCAGTTCGGCGATGGGCAGCGGTCGGTCGGAGGCGACGAGCACGGCGTTGCCGAAGCGCTTGCCGCGCAGTACGGCCGGGTCGGCGACCAGGGCGAGTTCCGCGAACCGGTGGGCGGCGGTGGCGATCTGGCCGCGCAGATGCGCGAGCGGCGGGCCGTCGGCGAGGTTGGCGGCGTACACGCCACCGGGTGCCAGGGCCCGGCGTACGTCGTCGAGGAACTCCGTCGAGGTCAGGTGGGCGGGGGTACGGGTCCCGCTGAAGACATCGGCGATGACGAGGTCGGCCCACCCGTCGGGCACCTTGGCGAGCCCGTCCCGGGCGTCGGCCGAGCGCACCCGGATCCGGGCGCCCGGATCCAACGGCAGTTCCCGCCGGACCAGTTGGACGAGGGCCGCGTCGCGCTCGACGACCTGCTGGGTGGAGCGGGGCCGGGTGGCGGCGACGTAGCGGGCGAGGGTGAGGGCGCCGCCGCCGAGGTGGACGGCCCTGACGGGTCTGCCGGGCGGGGCGGCGAGGTCGATGACATGGCCCAGGCGCCGCTGGTACTCGAAGGAGAGATACGCCGGGTCGTCCAGGTCGACGTGCGACTGCGGGGCCCCGTCGACGAGGAGCGTCCAGGCCCGGGCGCGGTCCCGGTCGGGTATCAGCTCGGCGAGCCCGCCGTCGACGCGCTCGACGACGGCTTCGGCTGCCGCCGCCCGGCGCCGGGTGTTCCTGGACCTTCCCATGGGGTCATTGTCGCAAGCGGGCGCCCGTGCCGCCCGGCCGGCCGCGTCACCGGCAGTTGTCGGCCGCCTCGATGAGCCGCGCCGCCTCGCCCAGCGCCGCCCGCAGCACCGCGGGATCGGTCGCCGGATCCGCCTCGCCGGGCGGCAGCAGCCAGTCCGAGCCCTCGACCGGGGGCTCGGGGTGCAGGTCCATGCCGCGGCCGTCGGTCTCCGTGCAGGTGCTGCCGGGCACGTCCCAGGCGGCCGCCGTGCCCGGCGGGACCACGAAGCCGAGGGTGTCGCAGTCGTCGTCGTGCAGGACGGGCCCCACCGCCTCGCCGGCCCCGCGCCGCAGGATGTCGACCGCCTCCAGGCCCTGTCGCGTCGGCACGGTGACCACGTCGCACCCCGCCTCCGGGTCGCAGCACCGGCCCGGCGGCAAGCCGCACTCCGCGGTCGGCGCGTGCCCCGCCGGGGTCGACGGCGTACGAGGAACGATGCTCTGGCTGGTCTCCATCCCGACCTCCACCACTGAACCCCTTTTGCAGTCCGAAGAGTTCAACGCGGCGCGGCGTCAACGGCTACGGCGGAAGTGCGCCGCAAAGGATGGCAGTTCATGGCAGATCACGTATGAGATATCCGGTTTGTAGCCAAACCCTGCGTGGCGGGTCCGCTACAGCAGGTACGTTCTTGCCCGCTGGACGCAAGGGCGCCACACGGATATTCGGTACCGGCACCAGGTACGGACATCCGATCAACTCGCCCTCGTTCCGGCATGGTTCGACGGTTCGCACGAGAGGACCCGGCCATGGCGTCGTCAGAGCTGACCTCGTCCCAGCCCTCCAGGCCACCGCGGCCGAACCTCGCGTTCCGGCAGTTGCGCGGACAGCGCTCGCCGGCCGAATTCGCCGCGGCGGTACGACGGGCCGCTCGCGAGATCGGTGAGCGGGTGAGCTGTGACGCGCGTTACGTCGGACGGGTCGAGGCCGGCGAGATCCGCTGTCCCAACTACGCGTACGAACGGGTGTTCCTGCACATGTTCCCCGGCCGCACCCTCACCGACCTCGGCTTCGCGCCCCGCTCGTCCGTACGCGGACGCCGGGCGCGGGGCGAGGAGGACGCGCCCCCGGTACGCACCACGAGCCCGGCGTGCACCACAAGTGAGACGCGCGGGGCCCGGGATCCGTATGACCCGCTGAACCCGCAGGACCCGTACGGCCTGTACGACCGCCCGTACGGCACAGAGCAGAGCCACGAGAACCACGAGGAGAGCGACGTGCTACGTCGCGCATTCATGACCGGCGGGGGCGCCACGGTGGCCGCCGCTTCGCTGGGCCCGCTGGGCCTCGCCTTCGACGCCGCGGCTGCGGAACGTCCCGTCCGACGCGTCGGGGGACGCGAGGCGGACGCGCTCGAGGAGGCCGTACGCCGCATCCGGCTGCTCGACGACCGGCACGGCGCCGACGGCCTCTACCGCCGCGCCGCCGCACCGCTGCGGGCCGCCTACGCGCTGCTCGACGCCGGTACGACCCGGCAGGCGACCGGCGACCGGCTGCACGCGGGCGCGGGTGAGCTGGCCATCTCGGTGGGGTGGCTGGCGCACGACTCGGGGCGGTTCGACGACGCGCGCTCGCACTACGCGGAGGCGTTGGCCACGGCCCGGATGGCCGGGGATCCGGCCCTGGAGGCGCACGCCTTCTGCAACACGTCCTTTCTCGCGCGGGACGCGGGCCGGCCCCGCGAGGCGGTGCGGGCGGCACAGGCCGCGCAACGCGTCGCGCGCGCCCTGGGCTCCTCTCGCCTGATGTCCCTGCTGACGCTGCGCGAGGCCGGCGGCTGGGCGGGGCTCGCCGACCGCACCGGCTGCGAGCAGGCCCTGGTCCGGGCGCAGGCCCTCTTCGGGCGCGGCCACTCGGACGCCGACCCCGAGTGGATGAGCTTCTACGGCGAGGCCGAGCTGGAGGCGCTGGAGGCGCAGTGCTGGTCGATACTCGGCAACTGGCCGCGCGCGGCACGGCACGCCTCGCGCGCGGCCCAGCTCCAGGACCCGCACTTCACGCGCAACATCGCCCTCTACACGGCGGAACTGGCGGACGACCTGGCCCGCGGGGGCCGTCCCGACGAGGCGGCCGCGGCCGGGATGCAGGTGCTGGACCTGCTGGACCAGGTGCAGTCGTCGCGGGTGCAGACGATGCTGGCGGGAACCGCGCGGGTACTGCTGCCGCACCGGCGGGCGAGCGGGGTGTCGGCGTTTCTGGAACGGCATGCTTCGGTGCCGCGTACGGCGTGAACGGTACGGCGTGACCAGGGCGCCCGGCGTTGGTGCTGGGCGGGGGTAGGTCGCGCGACCCGGCGCTGGCGGGGTGCCGCCTGCGCCCACCCGTGCCGCCCCAGGCGGCACGACTGCCCGCAGCCTGACGGCATGGCTGAACCTATGGCTAGGCCAGATGCCCGAGGTCGTTCCAGCTCTCGATCGCCGGCTCCCCGTAGGCCCAGCCCAGCACCGACAGCGACGTCGGGTTCAACCTGATCCGCGCCGCGAAATCCAGCGGCAGGCCCAGCCAGCGCGCGCCGATGGACCGCAGGATGTGCCCGTGCGCGAACACCAGCACATCCCGGTCCGCCTCGCGCGCCCACGCCACCACCTCGTCGGCCCGGGCCGTCACCTCGGCCAGGGTCTCGCCCCCGGGCACTCCGTCGCGCCAGATGAGCCAGCCCGGGCGGACGGACCGGATGTCCGCCGGGGTCATGCCCTCGTAGGCGCCGTAGTCCCACTCCATGAGCGTGTCCCAGGTACGCGCGCGTTCGGCGAAGCCGGCCAGTTCGCACGTCTCACGCGCGCGTGAGAGCGGGCTGGTGCGTATCTCGACGTCGGCCAGCCCGTCGTACGGCGCCCGGTGCAGGCGCTCGCCGAGCAGCTTCGCGCCCCGGCGGCCCTCCTCCAGAAGAGGCACGTCGGTCCTGCCGGTGTGCTTGCCGGACAGCGACCACGCCGTCTGTCCGTGCCGGGCCAGCAGGATGCGCGGTGCCATGAAGGGGCCTTCCGGGAGAAAACGAGAAGCGGAGCCCGTCCATCATCCCGCACGCTGTTCGGGGGCAACCCGGCGGGCGATCTCTGCGTCTAGAGGGCCGGGGCGCCCGAAGAAGGCGCGCGCGTACACCGTAAAGTGGTTCGACCGGTCAGCCGGGCGGCAGGACGAGAAGGGGGAGGCGATCGGATGCCACACGCCGAAAAAGCTGGCGTGGAGGCGACGCCGCGAACCCGCCTGCGCTGGTGGACCGAGCTGCCGCTGATCCTGCTGGTCTACGCCTGCTACTCGGCGGGGCGCCTGCTCGCCCGGGGCGATGTCAACAGCGCCGTCGACCACGGCCTGGCGATCCTGGACATCGAGAAGGCCCTGCACCTCAACGCGGAGCACCCCCTCAACCGCCTCTTCACCCGCGAGCCCTGGCTGGGCGTCCCGGCCGACTTCTGGTACGCGTCGCTGCACTACGTGGTCACGCCCGTCCTCCTGGTGTGGATCTTCCGCTCCCGCACCGCGCACTACCGCGCGGCCCGCACCTGGCTGATGACGTCGACGTTCATCGGCCTGATCGGCTTCACCCTGCTGCCCACGTGCCCGCCCCGGCTGCTCGCCGCGGGCCACGGCTTCGTCGACACGATGGCCCAGTACAGCTCGTACGGCTGGTGGGGCGGCGAGGCGAGCGCGCCGCGGGGCCTGGGCGGCATGACGAACCAGTACGCCGCGATGCCGAGCCTGCACGTCGGCTGGGCGCTGTGGTGCGGGGTGATGCTGTGGCGCCACGGCGGGACGCGGCCGGCGAAGGTGGCCGCCGTCGCCTACCCGCTGATCACCACGATCGTGGTGATGGGCACCGCCAACCACTACTTCCTCGACGCGGTCGCGGGCGCCGCCGTGATGGGCGTCGGGTTCCTGCTGGCGCCGCATGTGATGCGGACCATGGACCGACTGCGGGCGCGGTTCGCGGCGGGCGCCGCCACCGTCGCCACGGCGTCCGGCGGGTCCGCCGCGACGGGCGCGGGCACTGTCGTCCCGGTGGCCTCCGGCGACGCTGCTTCCTCGATTGTCAGTGCCGGATGCCAGACTTCCGTGGGTGAGCGAATTCCACGGCAGCGCGAGTCCCCGTTCGGATCGGGAGCCGAGCCGAGTGCCGCTCCCCAGGACGCGGGGGACGGCGCTCCGGCATCGGCTCGCTGAGCTGCGCGGTCCCGACGTGGCGGCCAAGGCGCTGGACGCGCGCGCCCTGGCCGCCCTCGCCGCCAACCCCGGCTGCAAGCGGCGCGCGATCCTGGACGGCGCCGGGGTGAACAAGGCGGCACTGGCGAGCGCGCTGGGCTCGCCGTCGGTGTTCGGGCAGTCGCAGTTCGCCTTCACGCGCGGCAACGCCTTCGAGGCCAAGGTCAAGGCGGACGGCGGCGCGGAGCTGCTGCGCCTGGTGCACGAGAAGCTGGACCGCGGCGCCGAACCGCCCGCCCACGCGCGCGTGCCCGAGCTCACCGCGACCGGGCCCGAGGGCCGGACGGCCCGTACGGCTCTGGCGTTGCGCGAGGCCACCGAGGCGCGCGGCGAGTGGACCCTGCTGGACCACCCCATGCTCGCGCTGGACGTCGCCGGCTCGCCCGCCTTCCTGGAGCCGGACGCGGTCGTCGTGCACCCGGACGGGAGTTGGACGGTCGTGGAGATCAAGTCCTTCCCGATGCTGGACGGCTCGGCGGATCCCACCAAGGTGGGCGCGGCCGCCCGGCAGGCGGCGGTGTACGTGCTGGCGCTGGAGGAGATCGCGTCCCGCCTCGAGACCGCCCCGCGCGTGCGCCACCGCGTCCTCCTCGTCTGCCCCAAGGACTTCTCCAATCTCCCCACCGCCTCGGCCGTCGACGTCCGCAAGCAGCGCGCGGTGACCGCCCGCCAGCTCGCCCGTCTCACCCGCATCGAGGACATCGCCGACACCCTCCCCGTCGGCACCTGCTTCTCCCCCGAGCTGCCCCCGGCCGAGCTGACGGCCGCCGTCGAGTCGGTCCCGGCGACCTACGCGCCCGAGTGCCTGTCCGCCTGTGAGCTGGCCTTCCACTGCCGCGCCCGCTCCCGCGCGTCCGGCGCGGTGACCTCGCTGGGCCGCTCCGTGCGGGCCGAGCTGGGTGGGCTGGCGACGGTGGAGGACGTCCTGTCGGCGGCCCACGGCGAGTCCGGCGATCCGGACGACCCGGCGGTGGCCGCCCTGCGCAGAGCGGCACGGCTGCGCGCGGAGGCGCTCGGCCGGGACGCACGGACGCTCGGCCGGGACGGACAAACTCTCGGCGGGGCCCCACAGACGCTCGGCCGGGACGGACAGACTCTGGGCCGGGACACACAGGCCCTCGGTCAGGAAGGCCTGGCCGCCGGCCCGGAGGCGGTGGCCCCGTGTCGCTGATCGCCACCCTGGCCCGCCTGGAGGCCGTCAGCACCGGCCGCGCCCAGCCCGCCGCGACCGTCCGCCACCGGCATCTGTCGGACCGCCCGCTCGTCTTCGTGCCGCTCACCACCGCCGGTGAGGCCGGCGCCCCGCTCGGCGCGCTGGCCGGCACGGACCGTCACGCCCCGCACCTGCTGGTGGTACCGCAGCCGCGCGACCGGGACCTCAGGTTCACGTTCCTGGCCGAGCTGGCGGACGTCGTGCTGCCGTACATCGACGCCCACGCCGAAGCCGTGGAGGCGGCCGAACGCAACGAGACCGACCCGGAGACCGGCAAGCGCGTCAAGGTCGAGGTCGAGCTGTGCGCGGACGCCCCGCAGCTCATCGTGCCGAGCCGCGCCGGCATCGACTTCGTGCGGCTCCTCGGCCGCTCCATGCGGTTCAGGCGTACGGCGGAGCAGGACCCGGAGACCCCGTATCCCGCGCCCCCGCGCGTGCCGCTGCTCGGCCGCTGGCTGACCCACTTCGGCGAGCGGGCCCGCGTGCCCGGCTCCTCGCTGCTGCTGGCCATGACGGACGTACTGGCCCGGCACTGGGCGACCGGCCAGTCCACCCTGGAGGACCAGCACCTGGGCGCACTGCTGGCCTGGATCGACCCGCCGGCCGGCGAGATCGGCGCCGAGGCGGCCCTGCGCGCGGAACTCGCACGGGACCGGGAGGGCCAGCTCCTGTGTCCGCCCGCCGGTCCCGCCACCGACCCGGCGTTCGACAACAAGCTGCTCGCCCCCGCCATCGAGCGCTACGACCGCGCCCGCACCGCCCTCGCCGCCGCCGAGGACGGTCTTCAGGCCGACGACCGGCTCGGTGACCTCACCGCCGCCGAGCGGGAGATCCGCGCCCTGGTCGAGAGCCGCACCCGGCCCACCTGGGACGCGGTGTGGCGGGGCCTCGACCTGCTGCGGTCACACCTGCCCGAGGCCGGTCGGCACGTCGAGGAGCGATGGACCCGCGACCGCTGGTCGTTCACCGGCCACCGCGACCGCGTCGTCGCCGGCGAGCCCCCGCAGCCGCGCCGTGACGACGCGGTCACCGCCGCGAACAAGCTCGCCGCGCGCGAGCGCGAACAGGCCCGTCTGGAGGCCCAGGAGGCGCTGGACGACCCGCTGGTGATGGCGGGGCGACGGCTGATCGGGGAGGCCTTCGCGGGCGAGGTCACCGATGTGGTGATGGCGTACAGCGAGAGCAAGCGGCCGAGCCCGCGCCCGCTGGTCACCGTCCGCACCGACGACCGGCCCCATCTGGGCGAGCGGGCCAAGGTGTACCGGTCGCTGGGCGGAAAGCCGCAGTCGGCGGAGTTCGTCGGCCATGAGGGAGCGCATGGGGGAGAGAACGAGGACGGCGGCGCGCTGATCGTGCTGCGGGTGCTCGACAAGATGGGCCGCGGCAAGGAGCCGGAGGAGGGGTCGGTGCCGCAGAAGGGCGACCTGGTCTGCTTCACCCTGTTCGAGCACGAGCAGCGGGGCGGGGCGAAGCTGCCCGAGCCGGAGCAGACGCCGTGGACCCACGGCGGGCCGCCCGGGGAGCAGGTGTTCGAGGCCGCCGACGCGCCGACCGAGGAGGACGTGCTGTGACCGCCGTGTTCGACCCCGGTGCCGCGGCCGCCGAGGCCACCGACGCGATCCTGCACCACACCCTGCACAGCGAGGCGCGCGGTGTCGTCGTCGACTCCCCGCCCGGCGCCGGCAAGTCCACGCTGGTCGTCCGCGCGGCCCTCGAACTCGCGGACGCCGGCCGTCCGCTGATGATCGTCGCGCAGACCAACGCGCAGGTCGACGACCTGGTGCTCAGGCTCGCCGAGAAGAACCCGGAGCTGCCGGTGGGGCGGCTGCACAGCAGCGACAGCGACCCGTACGACAAGGCGCTGGACGACCTGCCGAACGTACGCAAGTCGGCGAAGGCGGCCGACCTCGCGGGCCTCGCGGTCGTCCTGTCCACGGCGGCCAAGTGGGCGCATGTGAAGGTCGACGAGCCGTGGCGGCATGCGATCGTCGACGAGGCGTACCAGATGCGCTCGGACTCGCTGCTCGCCGTGGCCGGGCTGTTCGAGCGGGCGCTGTTCGTGGGCGATCCGGGCCAGCTCGACCCGTTCTCCATCGTCGGCAGCGAACAGTGGGCGGGCCTGTCGTACGACCCCTCGGCCTCCGCCGTCACCACCCTGCTGGCCCACAACCCGGACCTCCCCCAGCACCGCCTGCCGGTCTCCTGGCGTCTGCCGGCATCGGCCGCGCCCCTGGTCTCCGGCGCCTTCTACCCCTACACCCCCTTCCGCAGCGGCACCGGCCACGACGACCGCCGGCTGTCCTTCGCGGTCCCGTCCGACGGCTCGGGCCCGGACCGGGTGATCGACGAGGCGGCGGAGTCGGGCTGGGGCCTGCTGGAGCTGCCCGCCCGGCGCACGCCGCGCACGGATCCGGAGGCGGTACGGGCGGTGGCGACAGTCGTACGGCGCCTGCTGGACCGGGGCGGCGCGGCCACGTCGGAACGCTCCCCCGCCCCCACCCCCCTGACCGCCGACCGGATCGCGGTCGGCACGGCCCACCGCGACCAGGCGGCCGCGGTCCGCGCGGCGCTGGCCGAGCTGGGCGCGACCGACGTCACGGTGGACACCGCGAACCGGCTCCAGGGCCGCGAGTACGACGTGACCGTCGTCCTGCACCCCCTCTCCGGCCGCCCCGACGCCACCGCCTTCCACCTGGAGACGGGCCGCCTGTGCGTCCTCGCCTCCCGCCACCGGCACGCCTGCATCGTGGTGTGCCGGGCAGGGGTGAGCGAACTGCTGGACGACTATCCGTCGACGGAACCGGTGCAGTTGGGGACGCTGGTGAAGTTCCCGGACGGCTGGGAGGCGAATCACGCGGTGCTGGCACGGCTGGCGGAACACCGGGTGCCGTGGCCACCGTGAACGAAACGACACCCGCTCACCCGGCAGGCTTTCGACGCCCCCCATCCGCCGGACGGAGTCCGGCACGCCGCCGGAGGCGGCCAATGAACACAGCCCGGACGGCTGGGAGGCGAATCACGCGGTGCTGGCACGGCTCGCCGAGCACCGGGTGCCGTGGCGACCGTGAACGAAACGGCACCCGCTCACCCGGCAGGCCCTCGACGGCAGGCCCTCGACGCCGCCCGGCGCGCCCTCCGTTCGACCTGCCCCGACGCCCACTTGCGCCCGCGCGGGACAATGGACGTCGGACCGGTCCGCAGGCGAGCCACCGGTACCAACGAGGTCGGTGACCTACGAGATCGGTGACGTACGAGGAGGACAAGACATGGCGGAGCCCACGCCGCGTCGGAACGAACCGCGGCTACGCCCCGCGCCCCTGCTCTTCGAGCCCGCGCAGGCGGCCGCCGACCCGGAGCACTTCTTCGACCTGGAGTCGATCGACGACCCGCGTGCGCTGCTCGCGCGGGCGACCGAGCTGACCCAGGCGTTCCGGGCGGCGACGGATCGCGCGGTGGAGTTCCAGGCCATCGCGGCGGCCCAGCTCGCCGACCCCCGGCGGTTCGACCGGCTCACGCCCGCCGACATCGCCGAGCGGGCCGAGTGGACCGAGGACTACGCCAAGAAGATGGTGGAGTTCGGCAGGGATCTGATGCGGGGGGTCGAGGGACCGGGACACGTCGACCCGGTGTGACCCCACCCGCCCCGAGTGCCGCAGGGCACGCGCCACAAGACCTCAGGGCATATGCCAGGCGGACAAGATACGCCCCGCCACCCCACCCTGTCCCGGATTCTGGGAACTCTCGGGAGTGGGATGCTCACCGTCGGTAGATGTATCCGGCATGAGCAGCACACGCAACGCCCCGTCCTCCCCCGCCTGCCTCACCGCGGACGGCGCCGCCTGGCTCGCCTCCGCTCAGCCGCATCCGCGCAGCGCCCGAGCGCTCCGGGACGAGCGGCCGGCGGCCTCCGCCGTCCTGGCCTGCGGTTCCGTGTTCGACGTCGTGAGCGCGCCGGTGATCTTCGGGCGCGGGATCGTCGACCAGCTCTGGGAGGAGGGGCCCGGCTCGGGACCGGTGGCGGTGTTCCGGGGCCGGATGCTGCTGTTCGCCGCCCCCGGCACGGCCCAGCGGCTGCCGTCGTTGCTGCGGTGGGAGGAGTTCGGCCGCGCGGGCGATGTGCCGCCGCTGCTGTGCCACGGCCCCGGAGACGCGGTGACCGTCCCGGCCCGGTCCGGCTCCGCCGCCCCCAACGGCTCCCGCTGGCTGGTCGCGCCGGACAGCCGTAATCCCTGGTTGCCGGGGGCCGAGGTACTGCTCTGGGCGGCCGTGCGGGCGGCTCGCGCCGCCGTTCGGATATCGATTTTTCCCCACCCCGATCAGGGTGCTAAGGTCTACGACGTCAGCAGGCGCCGCTAGCTCAGTTGGTTAGAGCAGCTGACTCTTAATCAGCGGGTCCGGGGTTCGAGTCCCTGGCGGCGCACGATGGCGATGGCGAGGTGTGTTCGCGGAAAGCGCGAACCATCTCGCCATCTCTGTTATTGCGCGGCTCCGCCGCGCGTTGTGGGGGCTTCGCCACCCACACCCCCCTCGCCGTCGGCCGTCGTGGCCGCAGGCCAGGAAGTCACCCGGCCGTCGCGATCTTCACCGTCCACGCCCCCGACGCCGTCCGCCCCTCCACCTCCACCCGGACCCCCTCCCCCGGCACCGTGAAGCTCTCACCGAGGCCGACCGGCGCGTCCGCGAGTGGTGGGTACACGGACTCCTCCCAGCAGGCCTCGCTGCGCGGATGCGCGTCGATCACCTCGACCGGCCCGCCCCCGGACTCGGTCTCGCTGCGCACCCGGTACACCAGCACCCCCTGCCGGCAGGCCCGCGTGTCATTGCCGACCGGACCGCGCACCTCGAAGGCGAGCGCGCTCTCGGGCCCGGTACGGACGACGGCGAGCTTGACGCCGTTGCCCAGCCCGAACCCCGGCGTTGCCCCACGGGAGCCGTGAGAGCCCTGAAGGCCCTGAGCGCCCTGAGCGCCGTACGAACCGAAGCCCTGCCCTGGCGCCCCTGCCCCCGCCTCCGCCCCTGCCTGCACCAGCCCCCCGGGCCCCGCCGACAGCGGCTCCAGCGTCAGCCGGACGGACCCGCTCCCCGACCCCTGCACACACACCACCTGCCGCGGCTCCAGCCACCCCAGCTTCCACTTGTGCCAGCCGAACAGGTCCGGCGCCATCCCGAACTGGCTGCCCATCAGGTCCCAGTCGCCGACATAGGTGTCCCAGTCGCCCTTGCCGTCCGCCGGACGGTGGTACAGGTCGGGCAGGTCGAAGACATGGCCGGTCTCGTGCGCGAGGACCAGCCGGTCCGGCGGATGGTTCTCGAACACGGTGACCACACGCCGGATGTCCTTGCCGTCGGCCCGCAGCGGGGCCTGGAGGTTGACGACCTTGGTGGCGTCCGAGTCGACGCCGGGCGCGTCCGGGTCGGCGACGAAGTACACGATGTCGTAGCGCGAGAAGTCCACCTCCCGGTCGGCCACCGCGAGCGCGTCGCGCAGATAGGCGGCCCGGTCGGTGACGCGCCAGTCACGCTGTATGGCGTACGCCGTCGAGGCGCGCGGCATGCGCAGCCAGTGCCGCAGCGGATGCGGGCGCAGGGTGAATCTGCCGTAGGAGGCGCGTTCGAAGAAGTGGGTGGTGGCCGGAAAGTGGTCGGCCGTCAGTTCGGCGGGGGTCGTCTGCGGGGGCGAGTCCGGGAAGGACAGGAACACCATGACCGCGTCGAGGCCCCGGGTCGGGCGCGGATAGGAGGCGTTCCAGGTGTCCAGGCCCTCGGAGTGGTGGGCGTCGGTGCGCTCCAGGGCGCAGGGTGCCGAGTCGAAGGGTTCGGCGGCCGACGGGCCGACGACCAGGGAGGTCGCGGCCAGCGCCGACATCGTGGTGAACACCGCCGCGGTGCTGCGCAGTCGGGGTCGGTCCCGCAGCAGGCCCATCCCATGGTGCAGGGGGAACTGACGCGGCACGTGGACCTCCGGGTGCGGTTCGCGGGACACCGCACCCAGCCTGTGTCTGATTGTCGTACTACGTCCTGTTCTGCTGCACCGGACGGGTGACCGGGCCGGAGGCTCGTCAGGGCCGACATCCCCGATTCGCTCACGGAACGTCACAAACGGTCGGGGGCTCGAAGAAGCCGTCCACGTGCGGGCAGAAACGATCTGTCACATGAGCGCGTCGCGCGGGAACACTGAACAGTAGGTGGAAGGGCCTGGAACCAGCATCTATGATCGGCACACTTTCCTGACAACTTCCTGCACGGACACGGCCCGGCGCCGACCGCGACCCGGCCGGCCATTCCGATGAGACCCATCCGAAGATCGAGTGCACTGCGGGAGCGAGCGGTGAGCGGAACGTCCGAAGGGCCGACGCCCGCGGCAGACCTCATCGGGCCGGCCGTCACAGACAGTAGCGCGCAGCCATCGCCCGGTACCGGGGCGCCGCCGTACTCCTCCGCGTTCTCCGCCGCGCCGCTGGCGATGGCCGTGGTCGACCGCGAGGGCCTGGTGGCGGGCGCCAATCCGACCTTCGCCGATCTGCTGGGCACGGCGCCCGCGGAGCTGACCGGCTGCGTCGCCGCCGATCTGGTGGACCTGGCCTCCGACGCTCGCGCCTGGCACACGTACCGCGAGGTGCTGCGCGGCCGCCAGGCCGAACTGCGGTGCACCCGACGGCTGAAGCACCCGGAGGGCCACTCCCTGTGGGTCCAGGTCACGGTCGCGCCGCTGCCCGGCGAGGCGTCCGGCGGCGTCCTGCTCTCCCTCGCCGACATCAGCGCCCACCGCGAACTCCAGGACCAGCTACGGCACTTGCGGATGCACGACCCGGTGACCCGGCTGCCCAACCGCACGCTGTTCTTCGAGAAGCTGTCGGCGGCGCTGGAGGTGGAGTCGTATGACGAGAGCGGCACCACCGGCCGAATCGGCCTGTGCTACCTGGACCTTGACGGCTTCAAGGCGATCAACGACACCCTCGGCAACCGGGTCGGCGACAAGCTCCTCGCCGCGGTCGCCGAGCGGCTCACGCACTGCGCCGAACAGGCGGGGCAGACCCGCTCGATCCCGCCGCTGGTGGCCCGGCTCGGCGGTGACGAGTTCGCCCTGCTGGTCGAGGACTCCACGGGCACCGAGCAACTGGCCGATCTCGCCGAGTCGGTGCTCGAGGCGCTGCGGGCCCCCTTCGACCTGTCCGGCCGGCGCCTTTCGGTGTCGGCCTCGATCGGCGTCGTGGAGCGCCACGCGGCCGGCACCACCCCGACCGCCCTGATGCAGGCCGCCGACACCACGCTGTACTGGGCGAAGACCGACGGCAAGGACCGCTGGACGCTGTTCGACCCCGAGCGCAACGCCCATCTGATCACCCGTCAGGCCCTCGCCGCCACGCTCCGTCCGGCCATCGACCGCGGTGAGTTCGCCCTGGAGTACCAGCCGTTGGTGGGCATGGAGGACGGCCGGCTGCGCGGGGTGGAGGCGCTGGTGCGCTGGAATCATCCTCAGTTCGGCGTACTGGCGCCGAATCGGTTCATCGGACTGGCCGAGGAGGACGGCTCGATCGTGCCGCTCGGCCGCTGGATCCTGGCGACCGCCTGCCATCAGGCGCGCGCCTGGCAGATCGCACACCCCGAAGAGCCCCCGATCTTCGTGAGCGTGAATGTCGCCGTGCGCCAGGTCTGGGACTCCGACCTGGTGGCGGACGTGGCCCGGATCCTCGACGAGACCGAACTCGCCCCGCATCTGCTCCAGTTGGAGCTGACCGAGTCCGCGGTGATGGGCTCGTCGGGCCGGCCGCTGCAGGACCTGCAGGCGCTCAGCGAGATGGGCGTCCGCATCGCCATCGACGACTTCGGCACGGGCTACTCGAACCTGGCGTATCTGAGCCGGCTGCCGGTGTCGGTGCTGAAGCTGGACGGCTCGTTCGTACGGGGCTTCCAGTACGAGAGCGACAACAGCGCCGCGGCGGCGCCGAACCCGGCCGACGAGGTCGTGGTCGAGGCGATGATCCAGCTCGCCCACAAGCTGGGCCTGACGGTCACCGCGGAGTGCGTGGAGACGCTGGCGCAGGCCTCGCGGCTGCGCCGGATCGGGTGCGACACCGGCCAGGGGTGGCTGTACTCGCGGCCGGTGTCGCCGGATCGTATCTCCGAGCTGCTGGGCGTACGGGTCTGAGCCGTACGGTCACCGTGCGGTCAGGCGGTGGGCAACCCGTAGGCGTCGGCGATGAGTTGGTAGGAGCGCAGGCGTACGTCCATGCCGGGCGCGTTGCCCGTGATCATCAACTCGTCGGCGCCGGTGCGCTTCTGGAGGTCGTCGAGGCCGGCGCGGACCTCGTCCGGGGTGCCGTGGACGACGTTGGCGTTCCAGGAGTCGGCGAACTCGCGCTCCATCGGGGTGAATTCGTAGGCCTCGGCCTCTTCGGGCGTCGGAATGAGTCCGGGGCGGCCGGTGCGCAGCCGGATCATGCTGAGCGCGGCCGCCTTGATCTGACGGCGGGCCTCCCGCTCCTCGTCGGTGGCGAGGGCGGAGACGCCGATGAGGGCGTAGGGCCGGTCGAGGACGGCGGACGGCTGGAAGGACTCCCGGTACAGGTCCAGGGCCGGGATGGTGTTGCGCGCCGAGAAGTGGTGCGCGAAGGCGAACGGCAGGCCCAGGACGGCGGCGAGACGGGCGCTGAAGCCGGAGGAGCCGAGCAGCCAGATCGGCGGCCGGTGCGGGGACTGGACGCCGCCGGGCGAGGTCGCCTGGACGGGGCCGGGGACGGCGTGGATACGGCGGTAGGGGTGGCCGTCCGGGAAGTCGTCGTCGAGGAAGCGGGTGAGCTCGGCGAGCTGCTCGGGGAAGTCGTCGGCGCCCTCGCCCAGGTGGTCGGTGCGGCGCAGGGCCGCTGCCGTGGCGCCGTCGGTGCCGGGGGCGCGGCCCAGGCCCAGGTCGATACGGCCCGGGGCCATCGCCTCCAGGGTGCCGAACTGCTCCGCGATGACCAGCGGGGCGTGGTTGGGGAGCATCACGCCGCCGGAGCCCAGGCGGATGCGGTCGGTGTGGGCGGCGAGGTGGGCGAGGATCACGGCCGGGGACGAGGAGGCGACGCCGGGCATCGAGTGGTGCTCGGCGACCCAGTGGCGATGGAAGCCCCGGGACTCCGCGAGACGCGCCAGTTCGACGCTGGTGCGCAGGGCGTCGGTGGCGGTGTGGCCCGCGCTGACCGTGACCAGGTCCAGCACGGAGAGGGGGACGGGGGCGCTGCCCTGTGCCTCGCCTCGGATCTCGTCTGCCGCCACGGGTGCCTCCTGATGCATACGGGTGCGGTCCGGCGTGACTAACAGGAGATCCCCTCCGCTTATTCCCGAAGCCGCCCCCACACACCCGCGCTCTTCACACCGCGCGCTTACACCTGCACGATCGGCTCCCGGCTGAACAGCGCCCCCAGCTCCGGCGCGTTCACCCGGCGGTCCGTCAGGCGCAGGGCCTCCCATACGGAGACCTGGTTCGCGGTGAGGACCGGCTTGCCCAGCTCGCGTTCCAGGGCCGGGATGTGGGCGGCCGTGTGCAGGGCCGTGTCCGGCAGCAGGACCGCCTGGGCGTCCGCCGTGTCCGCCTCCTTGGCCAGCGCGAACACCTCGGCCTCGCCCCAGGTCCCGACCTCGGCCGCCGTGATGATCCCGGAGCCGCGCACCGACAGCACCTGAGCGCCCCCGGCCGTGAGGAACTCCGCGAAGAGCGCGGCCACGTCGTCGGGGTACGTCGCACCGATCGCCAGCCGCCGCACCTCCATCTCGCGTACGGCGTGCATGAAGGCGAAGGACGTCGACGAGGCCGGCATGCCCGCCGCGACGGCGAGGGTGCGCACCTGCTCGTGGGCGCCGTCCCAGCCGTAGACGAAGCTGCCGCTGGTGCACGCCCACACCACCGCCTCGGCGCCCGAGAGCCGCAGCGCCTCCACGCCCGCCGCGAGCCGGTCCGCGGAGCCCATCCGCAGCAGCGCGTCCACCCGGTGCGCGTCCTCCCCGATGTCGGTGTGCACCAGGTCGATCCGGATGTCGCCGCCGAGGAGCTGCTCGATGCGCGGATAGTCGTCCTCGGCGGAATGGCCCGGGTAGAGAAATCCGAGTGCGGTCATGTCACCCTTTCTACTGCTGTTCCTGCTCGGGAACATCCGGCACGTCCGGGAGCACGGGCTGCACGGGCCCGCCCCGCGCCGTCCGGCCGATCCGCGCCGCGGGGTCGATCAGCGCCTGATAGGACCCCACCGCGCAAGTACCCACCCTGCGCAGCGCGGCCCACATCGTCACCTGGTTGGCCGAAAGGACCGGGATGCGCAGCTCCGCCTCGAGCTGGGGGATCACGTCGTAGGTCGGCAGGTTGGTGCAACTGATGAACAGGACGTCGGCGCCACGGCGCACGGCCCGGCGCGCCATGTCGGCCACATCGCGGTAGGGCACCTTCCAGATGTGCCGGGTGAGCCCCATGTACGCACACCCGGTGACCACGGCCCCCGCCTCGGCCACGTACTCCTCCAGGGCCCGGGTCACCGACACGGTGTACGGCGTCACCAGCGCCACCCGCCGTACGCCGAGCTCGGCGAGCGCCTCGAGGAGCGCGCCCGAGGTGGTGACGGACGGCACCGCGCCCGCCTGTGTCATCGCCTCGCACATCGCCCGCTCGCCCGCGATGCCGCCGACGAAACTGCCGGAGGTGCAGGCGTAGGCGACGACCTCGGGCGAGATCGCGGTCAGGGTGCGGACGCCCTCGCTCAGCGTCTCGTGCTCGCTCACCAGACGAGCCAGATCCAGGCTGACCTCGACCGGGACGAACGGCGTCCGGGTCAGGTGCAGCGAGACCTCGTCCGGGACCCAGCGCCACAGCTCACGGTCCAGCGCGAAGTCGAACGGGGCGACCACTCCGACACCGCGCTGCGGGCGAGGGCCGCCGAGGAAGGAGATGTCCATGGTTTCCATGGCGGGCACCGCCCTCACTACGAGAAAGGGGTGAGCACGGCCGTACACAACGCCCGTGTTGACGAAGGTAGGTTCGGGTGCGAGCGTGGTCAAACCTCGCATGTCAGACGACCGTTTCCTTCAAGTAAAACTCCGAGAAACGGCGCCCGCATATCCCCGCAAGCACCGGCAAAGCGCCCCCTCACACCCCGGAGAAGCGACCCCGAATGACATCGTCCGCCCCCGGCCCGTCCCCCGCTGCCGGCCCGCCGCCGACGCTCCTCGTCCTCGACGCCGACCCCCTGCCCCGCCTCGGCCGCCTCACCGGCCGCGCCAAGATCGAGCACGCGGACGAGTCGACCCTCGCCGAGCGGCTGCCGCACGCCGATGTGCTGCTGGTCTGGGACTTCACCTCGCACGCGGTACGCCACGCCTGGCCCGGCGAGGGCCCCCGGCCGCGCTGGGTGCACACGGCGAGCGCGGGCGTGGACCATCTGATGTGCCCGGAGCTGACCGAGTCCGACACGGTGGTCACCAACGCGCGCGGGATCTTCGACCAGCCGATCGGCGAGTACGTCGCCGCGCTGGTGCTGGCGATGGCGAAGGACCTGCCGACGACCCTGGACCTGCAGCGCGCCCGCCAGTGGCGGCACCGCGAGGGGCAGCGGGTCGCGGGCACGCGCGCGTGCGTCGTCGGGTCCGGGCCCATCGGCCGTACGATCGCCCGCACGCTCAAGGCCCTCGACATCACCACCGCGCTGGTCGGCCGGGTGCCGCGCACCGGCATCCACGGCCCCGACGACCTCGACCGCCTGATGGCGCGGGCCGACTGGGTGATCGCGGCGGCGCCGCTCACCGAGCAGACGCACGGCATGTTCGACTCCCGCCGCTTCGGCATGATGCAGCCCTCCGCCCGGTTCATCAACGTCGGGCGTGGGCAGCTCGTGGTGGAGGAGGCGCTGGCCGAGGCGCTGACCAAGCGGTGGATCGCGGGAGCGGCGCTCGATGTCTTCGAGCACGAGCCGCTCGGTCCGGACAGCCCGCTGTGGGAGCTGCCGGGACTGATCGTCTCGCCGCACATGAGCGGGGACACCGTCGGCTGGCGGGATGAACTCGGACTCCAGTTCGTGGAGTTGTACGAGCGGTGGGAGGCGGGCAGACCGCTGCTGAACGTGGTCGACAAACAGCGCGGGTACGTACCCGGACGCTGAGGTCTACGGCTGGAGGGCGACGCATGACGGATCTCACCGAACTGACCGCCGTACAACTCCTCGACGGCTACCGGAAAGGGGAGTTCAGCCCCGTCGACGCCACCCGTGCCGCCCTGGAGCGGGCCGAGCGGATCCAGCCGGAGGTCAACGCCTTCGTACGCCTGACCGCCGACGAGGCCCTGGCGCGGGCCGCCGAGTCGGCCGAGCGCTGGCGGCGCGGCGCCCCGGCCGGACTGCTCGACGGGGTGCCGGTCACCGTGAAGGACATCCTGCTGATGCGCGGCGCCCCGACGCTGAAGGGCTCGAAGACCATCTCCGCCGAGGGCCGCTGGGACGAGGACGCCCCCTCCGTGGCCCGGCTGCGCGAGCACGGCGCCGTTTTCCTCGGCAAGACGACCACCCCCGAGTTCGGCTGGAAGGGCGTCACCGACTCGCCGCTGTCCGGCGTCACCCGCAACCCCGTCGACCCGACCCGCACCGCCGGCGGCTCCAGCGGCGGCGCGGGGGCGGCCGTGGCGCTCGGCGCGGGCCCGCTCGCGCTGGGCACGGACGGCGGCGGCAGTGTCCGTATCCCGGCGGCCTTCTGCGGCGTCTTCGGCCTGAAACCGACGTACGGCCGGGTCCCGCTGTACCCGGCGAGCGCCTTCGGCACTCTGGCGCACGTCGGTCCGATGACCCGGGACGCGGCCGACGCGGCGCTGCTGCTGGACGTCATCGCCGCGCCCGACTCCCGCGACTGGTCGGCGCTCGCGTCGGCGCCGGGCTCCTTCGTCAGCGCCCTGTCCGGCGGGGTGCACGGTCTGCGGGTCGCCTACTCGCCGTCCTTCGGCGGCCAGGTGGCGGTGCGCCCGGCGGTCGCCTCGGCGGTGCGGCGGGCGGTGGAGCGGCTGGCGGGGCTGGGGGCGTACGTCGAGGAGACCGACCCCGACTTCACCGACCCGGTGGACGCCTTCCACACCCTGTGGTTCACCGGGGCGGCCCGGGTGACCCAGCATCTGGGGCCGCATCACAGGGAGCTGCTCGACCCCGGGCTGAAGGAGATCTGCGCGGCCGGGGCCCGGCGCTCGGCGCTGGACTATCTGGCCGCGGTGGACGTCCGTATGGAACTGGGCCGCCGTATGGGCCGTTTCCACGACTCCTACGACCTGCTGGTCACCCCGACCCTGCCGATCACGGCGTTCGAGGCGGGCGCCGAGGTCCCCAAGGCCTCCGGGCACCGCCGGTGGACCGGCTGGACGCCCTTCACCTACCCCTTCAACCTGACCCAGCAGCCGGCGGCGAGCGTCCCTGTCGGCACCGATGAGGACGGCCTGCCGGTGGGCCTGCAGATCGTGGCCGCCCGCCATCGCGACGATCTCGTGCTGCGGGCGGCTCACGCGCTCTACGAAGCGGGGGTCGCCGGGCTCACACCCTCCGGAAGCTGAGGGACTCGCCCTGGGCGCCCGATCGCCACAGGTCGTTGCAGCCCTCGGCCATCTCCCGCAGTCCCTCGACGACCTGGCCCCAGACGATGCCGGGCACCCAGCCCACGTCGCCGTTCAGCAGCAGGTTGTTGCGCTCGTAGAACAGGGCCAGGTCGACCAGGGTGGTGCCGGCGCGGACCTCGCGGTCGTAGCCGTAGGACTTGGTGCCCAGTTCCGTACCGGCGAAGGAGAAGTAGCAGAGATCTCCCGGGATCGGAGTGACCGTCGGATTCTCCAGCGGCGGCTCCGATTTCGCGAAGGGCGGGAAAAGGGCGTAGATCTCATTGCGGGCGTATTTGGCGTGGTACACGTCGCCGGACAGCGGCAGGGCGTCCCAGACGGCCGCACAGGTGAGCGGGGCGCGGTCGTCGAGGAGCTTCGCCGTGCACCGGATTCCGCGTTTGGGAAGAGAGACTTCGATGAACCGATCAGTCATGCATACCAGGGTGCATAGATCGCATGGTCTCGGGTAGCTGCGCCGCCATGGCTCCATCACTGGAACATGTCGAACATATTTCCGGACCCACACGCCGGTCGCTGCTCGCGGGGGTTGCGGCGCTCGGCGCACTGGGTGCCGCCGGCTGCTCCCGGGTGGCCACGGCGTCCACCGAGGACGGGGGTGACCTGCTCGAACGGCTCCGGGCGTCCGGGGTCGTACGACTCGGGATCGCGGGAGAGATCCCCTTCGGCTACATCGACAAGAACGGAGAGCTCACCGGTGAGGCGCCCGAGCTCGCGAAGGTCATCTTCAAGCGGCTCGGAGTGGACCGGGTGCAGCCCGTGCCCACCGAGTTCGGATCCCTCATTCCCGGACTGAACGCACAGCAATTCGACGTGGTAGCCGCCGGGATGTATGTGAACCCCGAACGCTGTGAGCAGGTGATCTTCTCCGACCCCGACTATCAGATGCTCGACGCGTTCATCGTGCGCAAGGGAAACCCGAAGGGACTGCACGACTACAAGGACATCGTCGAGAAGAAGGCCAAGTTCGCCACCGGGACCGGCTATGCCGAGATCGGATACGCCGTCGAGGCCGGGTACAAGGAGAGCGACATCCTCATCGTCCCGGACCAGGTGGCCGGGCTGAACGCCGTCGAGGCCGGGCGGGTCGATGTCTTCGCCGGTACCGCGCTCACCACCCGTGAAGTGGTGAAGAAGTCCGCCAAGGCCGAGGTCACCGAGCCGTTCCAGCCGATCGTGGAGGGCAAGCCGCACACCGACGGAGGAGCCTTCGCGTTCCGGCCGACCGAGACGAATCTGCGGGACGCCTTCAACGTCGAGCTGCACAAGCTCAAGGACAGCGGGGAGCTGCTCCGCATCCTCAAGCCGTTCGGCTTCACCGAGAGCGAGATGACGGATCTGACCGCGAAGGAGCTGTGCGGCGGATGACTTCCGGACTGTGGGAACTGGTACTCAAGGGCATCTGGGTCACGATCCAGTTGCTCGTCTTCAGCGCACTGCTGGCCGCGGCCGTCTCGTTCGTCGTCGGTGTCGCACGCACCCACCGGCTGTGGATCGTGCGCTTCCTCGCGGGCTTCTACACCGAGGTGTTCCGCGGGACCTCGGCCCTCGTCATGATCTTCTGGGTGTTCTTCGTGCTGCCCCTCGCCTTCGGCTGGCAGCTGGTGCCCCTGTGGGCCGGCACGCTGGCGCTCGGGCTGACCTACGGGGCGTACGGCTCGGAGATCGTGCGCGGCGCCCTGAACGCCGTCGATCCCGCGCAGCAGGAGGGCGGGATCGCGCTCAGCTTCACGCCCTGGCAGCGGCTCAGGCTGATCCTGCTGCCGCAGGCGGTGCCGGAGATGATTCCGCCCTTCTCCAACCTGCTGGTCGAGCTGCTCAAGGGCACCGCCCTGGTGTCGATCATGGGCATGGGCGACCTGGCCTTCAGCGGCCAACTGGTCCGGCTGGCGCTGCAGGAGAGCGCGGAGATCTACACCTACATCCTGCTGATCTACTTCGTGATCGCCTTCCTGCTCACCCGGGTGATGCGCGGACTGGAGAAGAAGCTCAAGGCGGGTGTCGGCAAGGCTCCGGAGCGCAAGAAGGTCGTGGCTGAACCGGTGGGCACCGGCGTCGGAGGTGGTGTCGCATGAACTGGGACTGGGGAGCGGTCGGCGACTTCATGCCGCACTTCTGGGACGGGCTGTGGGTCACCCTGCAGGCACTCGTCCTCGGCTCGCTGATCTCGTTCGCGCTCGGGCTGGTCTGGGCGCTGCTGATGCGCACCCCGACCCGCTGGGTGCGCTGGCCGGTCGGGGTGGTCACGGAGTTCGTACGTAACACCCCGCTGCTGGTGCAGCTGTTCTTCCTGTTCTACGTGCTGCCCGAGTGGGGCGTGACCTTCTCGGCGCTGACCACCGGTGTCGTCGGCATCGGCCTGCACTACTCGACGTACACGATGCAGGTCTACCGCGCCGGCATCGAGGGGGTGCCCGTCGGCCAGTGGGAGGCCGCGACGGCGCTGAACCTGCCGCTGCGCAAGACGTGGACGGCGGTGATCCTGCCGCAGGCGATCCGCCGGGTCGTGCCCGCGCTCGGCAACTACGTGATCGCGATGCTCAAGGACACGCCGATGCTGATGGCGATCACCGTGCTGGACATGCTGGGCGAGGCCCGGCTGTTCTCCCAGCAGACCTTCCGGTTCGTCGAGCCGGTGACGGTGATCGGCGTGGCGTTCATCCTCATCTCCTACCTGGCCTCCGTCCTTCTGCGAACCCTGGAGCGACGTCTTGTCCGCTGACACTCCCCTGATGAAAGACCCCGACGCCAATTCCAATCCGCCGGTGGACGGCCGCGAGCTGGTCCGGCTGGAGAACATCACCAAGCGTTTCGGCGACAACACGGTCCTGGACCACCTCGACCTCTCCGTCGACTCCGGAAAGCACGTCACCCTGATCGGCCCGTCCGGGTCGGGCAAGACCACGATCCTGCGGCTGCTGATGACCCTGACCAAGCCCGACGAGGGCACGATCACGGTCGCCGGGGAGAAGCTGTTCCCGGCCCCCGAGAAGCAGGTCCGCGAGGTCCGCAAGAAGATCGGGATGGTGTTCCAGCAGTTCAACCTGTTCCCGAACATGACCGTGCTGCGCAACCTCACCGAGGCGCCGGTCACCGTCCTCGGCCTGTCCAAGGACGAGGCGGAGGCGCGGGCGCGGGAGCTGCTGGAGCTGGTGGGGCTGACCGAGCACACCGACAAGCGCCCCACCCAGCTCTCCGGCGGCCAGCAGCAGCGCGTCGCGATCGCCCGGGCGCTGGCCATGCGGCCGCAGGTACTCCTCCTCGACGAGGTGACCTCCGCGCTGGACCCGGAACTGGTCGCGGGCGTCCTCGACCTGCTGCGGGACATCGCGCGCTCCACCGACATCACGATGCTCTGCGTGACTCACGAGATGAATTTCGCCCGGGACATCTCGGACCAGGTCCTGATGTTCGACTCCGGCCGGGTCATCGAGACCGGCACCCCGGAGAAGATCTTCAACGACCCCGAGAACGACCGGACCCGGGAGTTCCTCAGCGCTGTGCTGTGACGACGCGCTGCGGCGCCCGACTCTGGCATATGCCCTTGTCAGGCGCCGCAGATGAGGGCCTCGCATTCTCGTCAACAAGCGCTCACTACAAGCCTCTTGCCCGTTATCGTGGAAGCGATTGGCTGACTGGAATCCGGCCCACCGTAGCGACCGCAGGGGGAAACACCGTGGCGCTGAAGCACGAGCCGACCGCGCCGTACCACTCGGCCCAGGACGCCCTGCGCGTCCTGGAGACCGTGGTGCGGCACACCACCGGAGTCACCGACACCGAACTCGCCCGGCACACCCGCATCGGCATGGAGCGCCTGACCAGCCTCCTGCGGATGCTGCGTCGCGAGGGCTACGTCGAGCAGATCGCCGACGGGGCGTACGTCACCGGCGACGCCCTGGCCCGCCTCGGCGCCGCCCAGGGCCGCGAGCAGGCCCTGCGGGACCATCTCCAGCGCACCCTGGACCGGCTGCGGGACTCGGTCGGCGCGGCCGTCTACGTCAGCCGGTACATCGACGGCGAGGTCCGGATCGACCAGTTCGCGGCCGGTCCGGCCACGCCCGTGGTCAACGAGTGGGTCGACTTCCGCTTCTCGGCCCACGCCACCGCGATCGGCAAGAGCCTGCTGGGGCAGCTCGACCACAACGGCCGGCGCGACCACCTCTCCCGGCACAAGATGGCCCGCCTCACCTCGCGCACGATCACCAGCGACCGGGTGCTGCTCTCCCGCCTGGAGTCCCAGCCGCCGACGGTCCCCCACCTCGACCTCCAGGAGTACGCGGTGGGCACGGTGTGCGCGGCCGTCCCGATCACGGCCGGCTCGTCGGTGGGCTGCCTGGCCCTGTCCCTGCCGGTGGAGCACGCGCACCGCCTGCGCCAGGCGGCGGACACCCTGAACCGGAACGCGGCGCCGGTGCTGCTCAGCCTCGCCATCTGACGGTGGCATCTGACGGTGGTCACAAGCACCCCCGCGGACCAGGTACTATTTTCTTCGTCGCCAGCCGCGAGACACACCGGATCGCGGTCGGCGGGAGTCATGCGCCGCTAGCTCAGTTGGTTAGAGCAGCTGACTCTTAATCAGCGGGTCCGGGGTTCGAGTCCCTGGCGGCGCACGGTGGAAGGGCCTCTCGTGGGAGCGGGAGGCCCTTCGACGTATGTCAGGAGATCCGCCTCGGTCAGTCTCCGGTACGTCCGTTCCCCGGGCGGCCGCCACCACACCGGATCGGCACACCGCAGCCCCTCCCCCCTCAGCCCTGCCCGATGGATCTTGTTCGTGGCGGTCACCGGCATCCGCTCCACCACCCGCACGAACCGGGGTGCCATCTTCGTCCCCAGATCCGGCTGGGTCAGCAGGAACCCGGCGAAGCCGTCCGGATCGAACTCCCCCGCGATGGTCGCCATGACCTGGTCCCCGGTCACCGGATCCGGCACCGCGTACACGGCGACGGCCGCCGCGCCCTCGTAGCGGGCGAGGATGTTCTCGATCATCGCGGCGGACAGGTTCTCGCCGTCGACCCGCAGCCGGTCGTCGCCGCGCCCGGCGAAGTACAGATAGCCCTCGGCGTCCCGGCAGAACAGGTCCCCCGTCCAGTACCAGCCCTCCCGCCGCCGCTCGGCCTCCGCGTCGGCGTTGCGCCAGTACCCCTCGAAGGGACTCGGCCCCTGATTGACCAGCTCCCCTATCGCCGCGTCCCCGTTGACCAGCCGCCCGCCCGCGTCGAACACGGCCGGCGGACACTCCGCGCAGGTCTCCGGATCGAGTACGACGAGCCCGGGCGCCGCCCGCCCCACGGCCCCCGGCGGCGTCCCCGGCGACCACTGCACGGCGGCCCCGCCCTCGGAGGAGCCGTATCCCTCCACCAGCCGCACCCCGAACCGCCGCTCGAAGGCGGCGGCGTCCACGGCGCCCGCCTCGGTGCCGAAGCCGAGCCGCAGCGGATTGTCCCGGTCGTCGGGGCGCGGCTCGGTGGCGAGGAGGTACTGGATCGCCCGGCCGACGTAGGTGAAGTACGTCGCCCCGTAGCGCCGTACGTCCGTCAGGAACCCCGACGCCGAGAACCGCCGCCGCAGCGCCACGCCCGCGCCGGCCGCGAGGGCGGGGGCCCAGTCGGCGATCACCGCGTTGCCGTGGAACATCGGCATGCAGATGTAGTGCACGTCGTCGGGGCGGACACCGAACTGGCCGGCCAGCGAGTGCCCGGCGGCGGCCAGCCGGCCCTGGGTGCAGATCGCGGCCTTGGGGGCGCCGGTCGAGCCGGAGGTGAAGTACAGCAGGAGCCGGTCGCGCGGGGTGGCGCGGGACGGGTCGGGGCGGGCGTCGGCGTAGGGCGCGAGGAGGGCGTCGTAGTCCGCCGAGTCGGTTGTCAGCAGGCGTACGCCGGGCAGTTCCAGGCCGTCGAGGAGCGGCAGCTGGGCCCGCTCGGTGATCAGGACCCGGCACTCGGTGTGCAGGATGTCGCGGGCCAGTTCGGGGCCCCGGCGGGTGGGGTTGATCCCGGCGACGGCGGCTCCCGCGAGGGCGGCCGCGCCGAGCCACATCGGGTACTCGGGGGTGTTGTCGAGGAGGACGCCGATGTGCGGCTCGGCGCCGGGTGGCAGCAGGTCGGCCAGCAGCGCCGCCCGGGCGGCGGCACCGGCGGCCACCTCGTGCGCGGTGAGCGCCTTCCCCTCGAACCACAGCCCCGGGCGGTGGTCGCCCCACCGGGCTGCCACGAGCTCCGCGACCGTGCGTGCCGTAGTGGACTCCATGGCGGCGCACGGTAGTTGATGGGCCGTCAGAAGAGGAGGGTCACGGAGTCATAAGGTCACCGGGGGTCATCGTGACGCCGTCGATGACGACGGTGTCCACAGTGGCGCCGGGGTCCTCGTCGAAGCCGAACCCGAACCCGAAGGCGTCGGACACCTGATGGAACGTGACCATGAAGCCGACGCAGAACACCGCGATCACCCCGAGGAACGTCAGGATGCCGACGGCGCCCGCCGCCAGCTTGGCGCGGCGCGGGGCCTTGGCCGTGGCGACCACGTCGCGGCCCTCGGCGTAGTAGACGGTGACGATGTCGCCCTCGAGCGTCGTCGCCGGGCCGTCCTCCTCCTCGAAGCGGACGACGCGGCCGTCGCGTGCGGTGAACTCGTACACGTGGTGCAGCGTGGTGCTCACGGACATGTCGCCGCTGCCACCATGGGTCGTGGTGTACATGCGCAGACAGCGCGCCTCGGCCGTCAGCCCGCTGTTCCAGGCGCTGCGGATCTGCAACGAACGGCGCACCACGCGGTACGCGCCGTACAGGACGACGGCCAGGATGAGGCCGGGCACGAGGTGGAAGAGGTAGAAGAAGAGGTCGTCCATGGCGCTTCCCCCGAGGTCAGGTACTGCTGGTCGTGGGGGAACCTACCCCCGGGGGAAGCACGCCTGTCTCAAGTAACGCTCAGAGATCCGCAGCCGGATCAGAACGTGACGTCCGAGCACGCGTAGAACGCGTTACCCGTGTCCGCGATCGTCCACACCGCGAGGATCACGTGGTGGCCGCTCAGCCCGGACGGCAGGGTGCCGCTGTGGGAGAGCGTGGCCGGGGGCCGCTGCCCGTTGTACGGGACCGTGAAGAACGGCGTGAGGTTGAGGTCGGAGCGGGCCAGGTTGTGGTTCTGGTTCCAGCCCGGCTTGGTGACGTAGTACTTGAAGTCGGTCGTGGCGTGCATGGCGGTGAACTGCCAGCGGAAGGTGTAGCTCTGACCGCCCGTCACCTTGGTGGTGGGCCAGGCGCCGCCGGAGGGCGTGCGCGGTGCGCTGAGCTGGCTGAACTGGCCGAGCCCGGCGTTGCATATCTGCCCGTCGGCCGGGCCGGAGCCGGGGAAGCCCTTGGGGCCCTCGACGCTCTGCGGCTCCCACTGGATGGGGCCGCAGTTGGTCACGGTGCCGTTCTGGCAGAGCTTCTGCCTGCTGATGGGGAGGTCGGTGTAGCCGTGGCCGCTCGCGCCGCCGGAGGAGAGCACGAGGGCTCCGGCCGTGGTCAGGCCGAGCGCGGCGGCGTACCACTTGGTCTTTCTGCGCATGCTGCTGCTCCTGGGAACGTGGGGGAAGTTCGGTGAGCTTGAGTGAGCTTGCAGGTCTAGACCAAGTCCCAGATTATTGCTGACGATTGAACATGTCCATACCAATCACGCCCAATCACGAACCCTGTTCACCGCGCCCCGAGCAGAACGCCACCGTCAAGTCCTTCACCAGCGCCTTGCGTTCGTAGTCGTCGAGGTCGACCAGGCCCCGTATGGTCAGCCGGGTCACCGTGTCCTCCACCGAGTCGACGACCGAGGTGACCAGGGTGGCCCGGTCCTGCGCGTCCAGCGCGGCGATCCGGCGGCGGTGCATGGCGGCGGCGACCTCGGGGGCGTACTCCACCCGCACCGGCCGCACCGAGAACACCTCGAGACCGACGACCCCCGCGTCCCGCACCACCAACCGGGTCAGCGTGTCCGCGGCCACCTCGGCCGACCCCCGCGCGGCGCCCGGCATCTCCACCGGCACCCGGGCCAGCGCCGCCTCGACGCACTCGCGCAGATACGTCTCGTGGTCCTCCACCCCGAGCGTCGCCCGCGCGGTGTCCTTCACCCGCCACACCACCAGGACGACGGCCCGCAGCGCGACCCCGTTGCCGTCGGCCGCCGGCATCGGCTCGCTGCGCCAGTGCCGCAGCCGTACGTCGACCCGGCGGCGCAGCAGCAGCGGGTTGACCCACATCAGACCGGTGCGCCGGACCGTGCCCCGGTAACGCCCGAACAGCCCCAGCACCCAGGCCCCTCCGGTCCGCCCGCGCGCCAGCCCGCCCAGGCCGAACAGCCCCAGGGCCACGGCCCCCGCGTACGCCGCCCACTGCGCCGGGCCCAGCCCCGCCCCCGCGGTCGCCGGCAGCCCCAGCGCGTGCACCGTCGGCGGCGGCAGCACCCCGGCCCACCACGAGGTGGCCAGGCAGCCGGCCGCCCCGCAGGCACCGGCGAGCACCCCCGCCGCCCCGGGCAGCACCCGCGCGGGCTGTTCCACCAGTTCGGGGTCGACCTGTGGCTCGGGACGCGGCTTGGGCTGCGACGGGCGGCGCAGCCTCGGCTGCTCCCCCGTGCCCTGCCGGCGCGCCACGACCGTCGGCCTGAGCGGCACCGACACCGGGCCCGCCTCGTCGCGGAACAGCAGATGGACGGGGATCTCGGTGGTCGCCTCGTTCTGGATCAGCCGCGCGGGCCGGCCGGGCCCCTCGGCCGACCCCGCGAGCCCCTCGGGCTCGGGCGTGTGAGAAGTGGTCGTGGTCATGGGTGCTCCAGCCTCCGCGCCAGATGCGTCACAACGGTGGTCGCCGGGATGGGGGATGGACCAGGGTGCCGGGTCCGCCGGGACGTCGGGTCACGAGAAGAGCCGCCGCCAGGTCTCCGGCCCCGGGTAGCCGTCCGCCGCGCCGCCGCGCCAGCCCTGGGTGCGCTGGAAGTCCTGGACGGCACGCCGGTCCGCCTCGCTCCAGCGCGGGCCCGGCCCGGTCCTGTAGTGCTTTTCGAACCCCTTCTTCACCAACTGCTCGCCGAGCCGGGTGACGTACTCGTTGTCGGCCCCGGGCCGGAACATCGCCCGCCCCGGATAGCCGGCCACCCCGTGCGACGCCGGCTGCCCGGACGAAGCCGCCCCGCCCGCCCCGGCAGCCCGGCCGTCCCCGCCCGCCCCGGCCGAGATGTCCTTGCCCTTGCCCGCCACCAGCAGCGCCCACGTCCGAGGCCCCGGCAGCCCGTCGGCGTCCTGGCCCCGCCAGCCCTGCGCGAGCTGGAAGGCCTGGGTGGCCCTGCGGTCCGCGTCCGACCAGCGCGGGCCCGGGCCGGAGGTGTAGTACCGGCCGGCCCCGCGCTCGACGAGCATGCGGCCCAGGCGGGTGACGTCCTTGTTGTTGGCCCCGGGCCCGAAATGCGCCCGTCCGGGGTAGGCGTCCGGCTGCTTCGGCCCGGCGGGGGGCTTGGCATTGTCGGCCTTCCCACCCTCCGACTTCCCGCCGTCGGACTTCCCACCATCCGACTCCCCACCCTCCGACTTCCCGCCACCCTGCTCCCCGCCGCCCTGCTCCCCGCCGCCCGGATCCTTCCCCGTCGTGCCGCCCGTGAGCCCCTTGTAGCGGTAGGCGACATAGCGGTCGGAGTTCTGCCAGTAGGCGTACGGGGTGGCCTGCCGGCGGGCGTGCGGGGGAGCCTCCTCGTAGGCGATGTAGTAGGTGTGCGTGTGGTCCGTCCAGCCGCCGAAAATGACGACGTGCGAGCCTTTCTGGGGGTCCGCCGGATTGTGGAACAGCAGAATGTCGCCGGGTTGCAGATCTTCCTTGGAGATTCGCACGCCGTACTGGCCGAGGCTGCCCGTCCATTCGTTTCCGGGCAGGCTCCAGGCCATCGAGACGAAGCCCGAGCAGTCCTGCCGGTATCCGTCCGACCAGTACTTGGACATGCTGTACGGCACCTTCGCGGTGACCCATTTCTTGGCTCGCTTGATGATCTCGGCACGGGTGATCGCGGGCGCCTTGAGCACACCGGACGGCTTGCTCGGCTTCCCGCCCGGACCGTGCAGCGGGGCCTTGCGGCCCTGGGGTGTGTTGGGCTCGTCACCTGCGGGAACGACCTGCCGGTCGGGGGCGTGGGGGGCGGCGAGGGCCGGGGCGGTGTGCCCTACGACGACGGTGGTGGAGGCGGCTGCGGCGAGAATCAGCGCCCGGTGGGCGGCGGGGTGGCGGCCGGCCCGGGAATGCGGCAGGACGCGTTGCCAGTGAACGCATCCGGGGCAGTCGCAGTCGCTCACCGGATCGAATTCCTCGAATACCGGAGCCCGAGCCTCCATGCGATTCCCCTCACACTCCAGTTGGAAATGTCCGCGGCTGTACACACCGTCAGTTTGTCAACTGTCTTCCGGACTCGCATGTTGACGGTCCGAATGGTTTACAAGGCCTCCGGCACCCCCGCGCCCCACCCCGGTGACGTGGTCAGGAGCACTCCCGGAGGTCATGTAGAGTCGACGACGTCAGCACGCGCCGCTAGCTCAGTTGGTTAGAGCAGCTGACTCTTAATCAGCGGGTCCGGGGTTCGAGTCCCTGGCGGCGCACGGGCAGGCAGCCCCTCGTGCACGCGAGGGGCTGTTCTCGTGTTTGGCCGGATACTCTCTGGCCATGGCAGCGCGTGACCTTCAGGAGCGGATCAAGAAGCTGATCATCGACCGCCGGCTGGCCTCCGGGGCCCCGCTGCCGACGGAGCCCGAGCTGATGGAGCATCTGGGTGCCAGCCGCAACTCCGTGCGTGAGGCGCTCAAGGGGTTGCAGGCCATGGGCATCGTGGAGATCCGGCACGGGTTCGGGACGTATGTCGGCGCGATGTCGCTGGCGCCGATGATCGAGGGCCTGGCCTTCCGCACGGTCGCCGGGCACTACCGGGGCGAGGACACCCTGCTGCAGCTCGTGCAGTTGCGCGAGGCCGTGGAGACCGGGCTGGTGTCACGGCTGGCGGGGCGGATACCGGACGCCGACCTCGTTGAACTGGATGCGCTCGTCGGCCGTATGGAAGAGCAGGCCGCGCGAGGCGGCGACGGCATCGCCGAGACCGACCGGGCGTTTCACGCCACTCTCTACCGAGGGCTGGACAACGCCCTCCTCGGTGAGGTGATGGAGGCGTTCTGGGACGCCTTTCACCGGGTTCACACCGACCTCGGGGGTGCCCCGCAGGATCCTCTGGTCACCTGCCGGCAGCACCGGGAGATCGTGGACGCGGTGCGCTCGGGCGACGCGATACGGGCGGAGGAGGCCATACGAGAGCACTTCGGCAACATCCGCGCCCGCGTGTCCACGACGGGTACACAACACCCCCACAGGTGCCACAATGAGCGCGTATGACCGGTAAACACCTCGTTTCGCATCTTGCGATCATGTGGAGCGACGGAGACCCTGGTGATTGGTTTTTCAAGATGCTGCGGATTCGCGGCAGTTGGGGGGCAAGGAGCCGGTTGCCGGTTTTCGCCGGGGCGTAGGGGGTCCCGCTCATGACCGCATGCCGAGGGGGGCATGATGCAACCGGAAGGTCGCGTTTCCATGTCTAAGGTGTGGAGGATGTGGTGACCGCGGCCCACCACTGATACGCCTGTGAAGGTCGAGGGGGACCGGCACAGCCGTACAAGGAACCGACAGACACGCGTGACCCGCGTGTGGGGGGAATGACTCATGACGTCGACGCCGACGGGCGCCCGGCAGAACTTCGACCCGTCTCAGACCACCCAGTTGCGGGTGCCGTCGCAGACCCGGACCGGGGCCTTCCGCCGGATCAAGAAGACGCTGCCGAAGTACGACTACGAGCACTACAGCCGGCTGGCCGGCCCCCTCACTCAGCCCGACCCGAACAAGCCGTACCGGGTCCAGTACCGCTCGCTGATCTCGCAGGAGCCGCACCGCATCAGGGTCGCGCTGATGCTGGCCGCGGCCCCGGTGCTCTCCCTGGTCCTGCTGTTCTGGCTGCTGCAGCCCGAGCACTGGACCGAACGGGACTATCCCGCCTATGACTTCCTGCCGGCGCTCGACATCGTGATGCTCGTCTCGATCGGCCTGATCGAGTTCTTCCGCTGCATGAACGTGGTGTCCAACGCGCACGCCACCCTGGTCGCCCGCGACCCGATCCCGGTGGTCCCGGAGACCGGCACCAGAGTGGCCTTCCTCACCTCCTTCGTGCCCGGCAAGGAGCCGCTGGAGATGGTGACCAAGACCCTGGAGGCGGCCGTCAAGCTGCGCCACCGGGGTCTGCTGCACATCTGGCTGCTCGACGAGGGCGACGACCCCGAGGTCAAGGAGGTCTGCGCGCGGCTCGGCGTGCACCACTTCTCCCGCAAGGGCGTCGCCAAGTGGAACCAGGCCAAGGGCCCGCACCGCGCCAAGACCAAGCACGGCAACTACAACGCCTGGCTGGACGCGCACGGCGACGACTACGACTTCTTCGCCTCGGTCGACACCGACCACGTGCCGCTGCCCAACTACCTGGAGCGGATGCTCGGTTTCTTCCGCGACCCGAACGTCGGCTTCGTCATCGGCCCGCAGGTGTACGGCAACTACGACAACTTCGTCACCAAGGCCGCCGAGTCGCAGCAGTTCCTCTTCCACGCCCTCATCCAGCGCGCCGGCAACCGCTACGGCTCCCCGATGTTCGTGGGTACGTCGAACGCCGTACGCATCAAGGCGCTCAAGCAGATCGGCGGCCTGTACGACTCGATCACCGAGGACATGGCGACCGGGTTTGAAATCCACCGCCACAAGAACCCGGCCACGGGGAAGAAGTGGCGGTCGGTGTACACGCCGGACGTGCTCGCCGTCGGTGAGGGGCCCAGCGCCTGGACGGACTTCTTCACCCAGCAGATGCGCTGGTCGCGAGGGACGTACGAGACGATCCTCAAGCAGTACTGGAAGGGCTGGTACTCGCTGCCGCCGAGCAAGCTCTTCAACTACACGATGATGATCATCTTCTACCCGATGTCCGCCCTCAACTGGATCCTGGCCGCGCTGAGCTGTGCGCTGTTCCTGGGCCTGGGCGCCTCGGGTGTGAACATCGACCCCACGATCTGGCTGATGCTGTACGGCAACGCCTCGGCCCTCCAGATCGGCCTGTACGTCTGGAACCGCCGCCACAACGTCTCCCCGCACGAGCCGGAGGGCTCCGGCGGTGTGGCCGGCATGGTGATGTCCGCGCTGTCGGCGCCGCTGTACGCGAAGGCGTTCTTCGACTCCGTGCTGCGTCGCAAGAGCAAGTTCGTGGTCACGCCCAAGGGTGATTCCGCCAGCCCCGACCGGTGGTTCGCGACCTTCCGGTACCACTGGTACTTCATCGTGATCTTCGGCGCGTCCATCGCCGCCGGGTTCGTGTACGGGCACTCGCACCCCGCGATGATCATCTGGGCGACCTTCGCCCTGCTGATCACCGCGACGCCGATCTTCGCCTGGCGCTACATGCTGCGGCAGGAGAAGAAGAAGCCCGCCGCGACGGTGCCGGCCCAGCCCGCCCCGGCCCAGGCCGCGCCGTACCAGGCCGCGCCGTACCAGCCGGAGCCTCAGCCTCAGCCGCTGCCCACGCAGCACGCGGCACACGCCCAGCACGCCCCGCACGCCCCGCACAAGCCGAGTTGGGCCGCGTCCGGCAGCGGTGGCGGCAACGACCAGACCATGCAGATCGCCCTTGGTGGACTTGGGGGACGTAAGGAATGAACGACCGTGCAGGCCGCCGTCGCGCCCGTCGACTCGCGATAGGCACGGCGGTGGTGCTCGCGCTGGCCGGAATGAACGGGCCGTGGCTCTATCGCGTCGGCACCGAGAAATACCACCAGTACCAGATCAACAGACCCGAGTACAAAGCCGAGAACGGCAAGTGGGAGATCGTCGAGTTTCCCGAGAAGTACCGCCAGAACACCATCCACGCGGCGCTCCTGCACACCGGCAAGGTGCTGCTGGTCGCGGGCTCGGGCAACAACCAGGACAACTTCGACGCGAAGAAGTACGACACCCGGATCTGGGACCCGGTCAAGGGCACGATCAAGAAGGTGCCGACGCCGAACGACCTGTTCTGCACCGGCCACACCCAACTGGCCAACGGCAACCTGCTGATCGCGGGCGGCACGAAGCGCTACGAGAAGCTCAAGGGCGACGTCACCAAGGCCGGCGGCCTGATGATCGTCCACAACGAGAACCCGGACAAGCCGATCACCCTGCCCGCGGGCACCAAGTTCACCGGCAAGGAGAACGGCAAGACGTTCGTCTCCAAGGACCCGGTGCTGGTGCCGCGCGCGAAGAAGGTCTTCGACAAGGCGACCGGCAAGTTCCTGCGCAACGACCCCGGTCTCGGCCGGATCTACGTCGAGGCGCAGCGCAAGGGCGCCAAGTACGAGACCGGCACCCAGGACAACTACCGGGTGCAGGGCCTGTCCGGCGCCGACGCGCGCAACACGTACGGCATCGCGCAGAAGCTCGCCCTCGACAAGAAGGACTTCCAGGGCATCCGGGACGCCTATGAGTTCGACCCGGTCGCCGAGAAGTACATCAAGGTCGACCCGATGAAGGAGGCCCGCTGGTACCCGACGCTCACCACCCTGAGCGACGGGAAGATCCTCAGCGTCTCCGGCCTCGACGACATCGGCCAGTTGGTGCCGGGCAAGAACGAGATCTACGACCCGAAGACCAAGAAGTGGACGTACACGGAGAAGGTCCGGCAGTTCCCGACGTACCCGGCGCTGTTCCCGCTGGAGAACGGCAAGATCTTCTACTCGGGTTCCAACGCGGGCTACGGCCCTGACGACGTGGGCCGCGATCCCGGCATCTGGGACGTGGACACCAACAAGTTCACCAAGCTGCCCGGACTGAGCGACCCCAAGCTGATGGAGACCTCGGGCACGGTGCTGCTGCCGCCTGCGCAGGACGAGAAGTACATGGTGATCGGCGGCGGTGGCGTCGGCGAGTCCAAGGAGTCCAGCGAGAAGACGCGGATCATCGATCTGAAGGCGGACAGCCCGAAGTTCGTGGACGGGCCCTCGCTGGACAAGGGCACGCGGTATCCGCAGTCGTCGATCCTGCCGGACGACACCGTGCTGGTGTCGGGCGGTTCCGAGGACTACCGGGGCCGCAGCGACTCCAACATCCTCGAGGCGCGGATCTACCACCCGGACACCAACAAGCTCGACCGGGTCGCCGACCCGCTGGTGGGCCGCAACTACCACTCGGGGTCGATCCTGCTGCCCGACGGCCGTGTGATGTTCTTCGGCTCGGACTCGCTGTACGCCGACAAGGCCAACACCAAGCCGGGCAAGTTCGAGCAGCGGATCGAGATCTATACGCCGCCGTATCTCTACCGGGACGCGCAGCCGTCGCTGTCGGGCGGGCCGCAGACCATCAAGCGCGGCGGGACGGGCACGTTCACCTCGCAGCACGCCTCGTCCATCGAGAACGTACGGCTGATCCGGCCGAGCGCGTCCACGCACGTCACGGACGTGGACCAGCGGTCGGTGGCGCTGGACTTCAAGAAGTCCGGCGACAAGATCACGGTGACGGTGCCGACGAACCGGAATCTGGTTCCGTCGGGGTGGTACATGCTGTTCGTGACCGATGACCAGGGCACGCCCAGCAAGGCCCAGTGGGTCAGGATCCCGTAGCGCATACGCACTTGGGGGCGCCCTCCGTGACGGAGGGCGCCCCCAAGTCGTGTCCAACCGTGGCCGGTCGTGTCCAGGAGGCCTATTTGGTGGCCTTCGCGAGCTTCAGGGCGTACTCCGCCCACCACTCGCCCGCCTTCGGACCGCCCTTGCACTCGCCGTCCGACTCACCGGGGCGCTTGACCCACACATACGCGTCGACCAGCGGGTCGGCCGTCTTGGTCGTCGGGGCCTCCCCCAGCGCGCGGCCGGGCGGGTTGCACCAGCGCTCGCCCGGGTCGCCCTCGGTGTAGGGGCCGTTGCCGTTGCGGCTGGTGTCGATCACGAAGGGCTTGTCGCCCACCTTGGCGGAGAGCTCCTTGCCGTACGCGATCGAGTCCTTGGTCGTGTAGAAGTTGGAGACGTTGACCGAGAAACCGTCGGCCTGGTCGATGCCGGCCCGGTTCAGGGGCTCGAAGATCTGGTCCGGATGGCCCCAGCCCGCGTTGCCCGCGTCCACGTACACCTTGGTGTTCTTCAGCGACTTCAGCTTGGCGATGGCGCCCTTGAGGAGGTCGTAGCGCTCCTCGTGGAACTCCTCCGGGGTGCAGCCGTCCACCAGGTGCAGCAGCGCGTCCGGCTCCAGGATCACCGTCGCGTCCCGGTCCTCGATGCCCTTGGCCACACCGTCGATCCAGGCCCGGTAGGCGTTGCCGTCGGCGGCGCCGCCCTGGGAGTACTGGCCGCAGTCGCGGTGCGGGATGTTGTAGAGGACCAGCAGCGCCGTACGGCCGGCCTTGTCGGCGGCCTCGGTGAAGCCGCGGGCCTCCTGCTCCGGGTTGTCCGGGCCGATCCACTCGCCCGTCGGCTGCTGCGCGATCTTGCGGATCTCCTCGGCGTCCTCCTTCTTGCCGTCCTTCACATACGCGGCCACCTGCTGTGCCGCGTTCCCGTCCGGGTTCACCCAGAACGGGTCGGTGTCCTTGGGCTGTTGGCTGATCCCGGCGCCGGCCTTGTCGTCCGGCTGGTCTCCGTCCCCGGAGGTACAGCCCGCGATCACCAGTGCCGCCCCCAGCACCATCGCGGACGTCCGCGCGCGAGCGCCCCTCCAGGCCCCCCTCTTCAGGTACATCCAGCTCCCCCTCGGGTGCTTTGCTCCAAGGCTCAATCCTGACATACCTGCCGTGAGGCACACGAGGTCGCCGAGCCTTGTCGGGGAGCTGTTACAGCCACTCAGGAAGCTCGGACATCGCGTAGCGAGCCCTTGTCGAATCCACTGGTTCCCTAGGCCCAGGGCGGTCATCCGTTCTAAAGTTCGACCACGGACGACCCCAGCCCCCGGTCGGACCGACTCCTCCACCGGGCCACAGTCACACCAGACCTCCCGCGCGGTCGCCGGGTTACTCCCGCAGCCCGTGCGCCCGCGGTCGAGGGCCGGCCCGGTCGGCGGCCTCGGGGGGGAAGCGGGCCGTCGGCCGGGCCAGGTGGGATGCCAAGGCGTGTGCCGAAATGTCCCGTTGGGACGCCAGGGCGTGTGCCGAAATGTCCCGCCTGCGCCCGGACGCCCGGCACGCACGCCCTGTCGGTCACCGCACCGTCCCCGTCAGATACGCCGAGACGATCACGTTCGCCGTATAGCTGCGCGTCGCCCGGTCGAAGGTGCCGGCGCAGGTGATCAGGCGCAGTTCGGCGCGGCCGGGGCGGTGGGTGCCGTAGGCCCGGTGGGCGTCGAAGCGGTCGCGGCCGACGACCCGGACGTCCTCGACGGTGAACTCGGCGACCTTGCCGTCGTCGCGCAGCACCCGCACCGCGGCGCCCGGCCCGAGCGCGCCGAGGCGGTGGAAGACGGCGGGCCGGCGCTCGGTGTCGAGGTGCCCCACCAGCAGCGCGGCCCCGGCCGCTGCGGGCTTCACCCCGGCCGCGTACCAGCCCACGGCGTCGGCCTGCCGGTAGGGCGGCGGTTCGGGCGCGCCGTGCGCGTCGAGCCCCCGGGCGACGACGGGGGCCCGCAGATCGAGCGCCGGGATGTCGAGGCGCTGCGGCACGGCGTCGCCCAACGGCCGGGCGGCGGGCGGCAGTCGCGGCGACGCCGGGCGTCCGACCGCCGCGACGTCGCCGGACACCGGGGCGGACGGGGGTCGCCGCACGTCGGTGACCTCCCACGCCCACAGCCACAGCCCGAGCAGCAGCACGGTCCAGGCGACGACCGTCAGGAGGCGGCCGCGATGGGCGGAGCGGCGGTCGTGCTCGGCCACGGTCAGCGGGGCCGTCGGGTTCTGCGGGCGCTGCGCAGGGCCACGGCGGTGGCGGCGACGCCCGCGAGGACCAGCCCGGTCACGGTGTGCGCCGTACCGGGGCCGGCCGCGCGGGCGTCGACCATGGCGAGGTGCTCGGCGCCACCGCCGCCGGCCCGGACGGGGGCCGAGGGGGAGGCGGGGGCCGAGGGCTGCGGCCCGTGCCGTACGGACGGCTCGGTGCCCTTGCGTACGACGGTGACGGCGGCCGTGCGGGAGGCCTCCCCGCAGGCGACCTGCACGTCGTAGGTGCCCGCCTTGGCGGTGGACCGGACGCGGCTCTCGCCGAGGAGGATGCCGTCGGCGGCGACGGCGAGCTTCGCGTCGGCGACGAACGCCTCGGAGGCGGCCGTGGCGGTCCGCTGCGGGCATCCGCTGACCCTGAGCGTGATGTCGCCGCCCGGGGACGGGGCCGACGGTCTGAGCGAGACACCCCCGTCCGCAGCGTGCGCCGCCGGGCTGACGGCGACCGCACCCAGGGCGGCGATCGCACAGAGAGTGACCCGCAGTGATCCCATCGTGAACCTCCAGATACCTGGAGGCTCCCCCCGCGACACCGGCCCCGCATCCTCAACGGGCCCCGCACTGCTCCAAACGGGTCGTGTTGATGATCTACCGGGTTTCAGCTGAGTCTTGCGAGGAACCCCAGGGCTTCAGCCCTGGGAGGAATCGCATCCTCGTGGTCGCGGCGCGGAGCGCCGCGTTATCGCTCGTCCGGGCTCGGCCGCGAAGCGGCCGGGTGCCGTATCCGGCGGACCCGACGCACAGCGGGTTCACTCGGTCGGGTGATGCATGGTGAACGTGCGGTGGGCCGTCGTACGCGTGTGTAGGTTTGCTGATCGTGAAGCTGATGGTGCAGGTCAGGCTGGCGCCGACGCCCGTACAGGCGGCGGTGCTGGAGGCGACCCTGTACGCCTGCAACGAAGCGGCCAACTGGGCCAGCGGCGTGGCGTTCGAGAAGGACGTGAAGAGCAACTTCGCGCTGCGTGAGCACACCTACGGCGAGATCAAGGCCCGCTGGGGGCTGGGGGCGCAGGCCGCCCAGCACGTCATCAAGAAGACCTGTGACGCGTATGCCACGCTGAAGGCCAACCTGAGGGCCGGGAACCTGGGCAGGCGGGGCTCGAAGCGCTACCGCAGGGCGGTGGAGAAGCCGGTCGCCTTCCGTCCGGAGGGCGCGCAGCCTTATGACGACCGGATGCTGTCCTGGCAGATCGACCGGCGGCGCGTCTCGATCTGGACGGTGGCCGGGCGGATCAAGGACGTGGCGTTCACCGCCTCCCCCGAGCAGTTGGCCACCCTGGCCCTGTATCGCAGGGGTGAATCGGACCTTCTGTGGCGGGACGGCATGTGGTTCCTGAACTCCACCTGCGACGTTCCCGAAGCGCCCTTGAACACCGATCCAGTGGACTTTCTCGGCCTCGACCTGGGCATCGTCAACATCGCCACCACGAGCGACGGCGAGACCATGGCCGGACGGGAGCTCAACCGCATCCGCGTGCGGGAGCGCGCCCTGCGCAAGAAACTGCAGAAGAAGAACACCCCGTCCGCCAAGCGCCGACTGAAGAAGCGCAGGCGCAAGGAGGCGCGACGGGCGAAGGACATCAACCACAAGATCGCGAAACATGTGGTGGCCGAGGCAGAGCGCACCGGTCGCGGGATCGCCCTGGAAGACCTGACAGGCATCCGCGAACGGGTACGGCTTCGCAAGCCCCAACGGGCCACCCACTCCAGCTGGGCCTTCGCCCAGCTGGGGCAGTTCATCGCGTACAAGGCCCGCCGCGCGGGGGTGCCGGTGCTGCACGTCGATCCGGCGTACACCTCCCGCACCTGCGCCGAGTGCGGCCACATCGACAAAGCGAACCGGGTCTCCCAGGCCCGGTTCGCGTGCCGGAACTGCGGATTCGTTGATCACGCGGACCGGAACGGCTCCCGCAACATCCGCGCCCGCGCGTGGAAGTTGTGGCGACGCGGGGCGCAGTCAACCGCCCCAGACCCACACCCCGAACCGGGGCGTGAGGCAGGACGCAAACGCAGCACCACAGCCAGTGGCGCCCGTTGTGCAAGCCCATCGCTTTAGCGATGGGTGGTTGACATCCGGTCGACGAGGTCCGCGATGGAGTCGACGACCTTGGACGGCCGGTACGGGAAGTTCTCCACCTGCTCGGGACGGGTCAGGCCGGTGAGCACCAGGAACGTCTCCATCCCGGCCTCCATGCAGGCCAGCGCATCGGTGTCCATACGGTCGCCGATCAAGGCGCTGGTCTCGGAATGGGTACCGATGGCGTTCAGGCCCGTCCGCATCATCAGCGGGTTGGGCTTGCCCGCGAATACCTGGTGGAACGTACGGACGGCAAGCCCGTCACCGGCGCGTGGGAGACGATCCTCACCCCCGAGGAGTGGTGCGATCTGGTCGAGGAACTGGAGGCGCGCAAGCGGAGTGGTGTCGGCCGCAAGAAGGGCACCACAGTCGCCAAGCGGTTGTTGACCGGCATCCTCCGGTGCGCAAAGTGCGGGGCCACCTAGTCGTCGGGGGTTTACCAAAAGGGCACTGTCAGCTACGAAAAATACGCGTACCACTACTACTGCCGTGCAGCCGACGGAGGTTGCGGAAGACTTTCCCGCAGTGGGGCCGCCGGTCGAGGACCACGTCGAGCGGCAGTTGCTCGAACGACTCCGGCAGCAACTGCTCGAAACGGAGTCCTTGGCCGTCGAGCCACCCGACGTGACCGCATGGAAGGCGACGGTTCAGCAGATCAAAGCGGACAAGGCCGAGGCACGCCGACTCCGGGCGGACGATCTGTTGTCACTGGCCGAGTTCGCCCGGGAAATCCGGCGCCTCGAAGAGAAGGAGCGGCGCATCCAAGAGGAGATCACCCCTCTTCCGCTTGCGTCGCAACAGTGCCCGAAGTCCACCAGTGCCCGCATTGTCCGCGAATGGGGCTCATTCACCACGGAACTGAAGCGCCATGAGATCGAGCGTGCCATCGAAGCCGTGGTCGTCAAGCCTGCCGGCAAGGGCGGCTCAGCGCGGCGCGTTTCGTCCCGGCCTGATCGAGATCGTGTGGAAGGCCTGACAAGGGCGGCAGGAAGGGGAGCTCGCTGCACGGGCCCATGACGCCGGATGCATACCATGGCACCCCGTAGAACGACAGGGTAGGAGTCCGCCCTCATGACAGAGCCCAAGCCCATCGAGTCGTGGCTGACAGACATGGACGGAGTCCTGATGCACGAGGGCGTCCCGATCCCCGGCGCGGACGCCTTCATCAAGAAGCTTCGCGACTCGGGCAAACCCTTCCTCGTCCTCACCAACAACTCCATCTACACAGCGCGCGACCTGCACGCCAGACTCAATCGCATCGGCCTTGAGGTGCCGATAGAGAACATCTGGACCTCTGCCCTGGCGACTGCCAGATTCGTGGACAGTCAGCGGCCGAACGGCACGGCGTATGTGATCGGCGAGGCAGGTCTGACGACTGCTCTGCACGAGACGGGTTACATCCTGAGCGACGCGGACCCCGACTTCGTGATCTTGGGCGAAACCCGCACTTACTCCTTTGAAGCCCTCACCAAGGCAATCCGCCTCATCAACAACGGCGCCCGGTTCATCGCCACCAACCCCGACAACACGGGACCGTCCACCGAGGGTGTGCTGCCCGCCACGGGGTCGGTCGCGGCTCTGATCACCAAGGCGACGGGCAAGGAGCCCTACTTCGTCGGAAAGCCGAATCCCCTCATGATGCGTACGGGTCTGAACGCCATCGGCGCTCATTCGGAGTCCAGCGCCATGATCGGCGACCGAATGGACACGGACGTGCTGGCGGGGCTGGAGGCCGGGATGACGACATTCCTCGTCCTCACCGGGCTCACCAGCGAGTCGGACATCGAACGCTTTCCCTTCCGGCCGACCAAGGTGGCCGACTCGATCGCGGACCTCGTCGACCTCGTATGACGACATTCTCCGACCACCGGGAACCACACGGTGGTCGGAGAACTCGCCCATCGGTCAACTGCTTGCTGGACACCCATCCCGATGCTCGCCGGGTATGGCGGCAGTACCAGCTCGAGGATCACCTGCCGGACGGTCTCGCGGGCGACCTCGTACTCCTTGGAGAGGTCACGCGAACGTCTGGGCCGGGTACGGGCCATGAGCAGGGCCCTGGCTGAGGTGTCCGAGTGTTCGTTCGCGGCACAGGGATCATGGGTGCCTGACGGGCCGTACGGGCAGTACAACTCCGGGTCCCACTTCGACCAACAGGCAGATCCACAGTCGGTAATGGGCCAGGTCTCCCAGACCAAGTCGAGGCGTCGGTACGCGTCATCGAACCAGGCATCGACCAGTGGGACAGTGGTCGTCACCGTCGTCAGAGACATGGAGTGGTCCTTGATCGTGACCTGGCACCGGTCATCGTCCTCGTCGAGTTCGATGAACAGCCACGGGCTGCGTTTCCCCTCGCACCAGGCGATGTCCTGTCCCGCGTCGAGCGAGTCCAGGGCCTGCTGCCACTGCCGCAGGTCCTCGGGGAAGACCCAGGTCTTGAGGGCGCCACGCACGAAGGGCGTGTTGACCAGGAACTCTCCGACCAGGGCATCGGCCTCGCTGGGACGCGATCGATCCACCTTCCCTGCGACTCGGAGAATGACGCTGTTCCCATCCCCCTCCAGGCGGATCAGGTCGATCGGATCTTCGGCCACGACTGTCCCTCTCGACTCGCGCATGTTGCCGCACACTAATCTCCGGCACCGACACAGGATCGGTTGAGGTGTGTCAGGCCGCGTGGGCTTCGGGGCGTTCGACGAGGTGTCCTCGTTCGAAGCGGGCTCCGGCGCGGACGAGGGCGACGAGGTGGGGTGCATTGACGGCCCGCCACCGTTGTTGGGCGGACTCGACAAGCTTGAAGACCATGGCGAGAGCGGCGGCCGCGCTGCCGGCGTCCTTGGTCACCTTCGTGCGGAGCCGGACGGTGGCGAAGGTGGACTCGATGGGGTTTGTGGTGCGCAGGTGGATCCAGTGCTCGGCGGGGAAGTCGTAGAACGCCAGCAGTTCGTCGACGTCGTCGGTGATCTTCTTCACCGCCTTGTGCGGACTTCGGCATAGCGTTCGCAGCATTGGCGATCTTGTGAACCCAGCACCTCTGATGGCGGGCCTCGGGGAACACCTCGGCCAGGGCCTTCCAGAAGCCCAGGGCGCCGTCGCCGACCGCGAGGACGGGAGCACGCATGCCCCGACGTGCGCAGTCCCGGGCCTACGCCGCTGCGGAGCAGAAGGCGATGAAGTGGACGTGGCGGATCCTCGGCTTCTCGCTTGTCGTCTTCTCCCTCTTTGCGATCCTGCAAGGCATTGTGGGCGGCACATAGCTGCTCCTACGCGGCAGCACCCCGCAGCACGCGTGGAATCCGCCGAACCTCGTCCTGGCCGAGGCCGGGATCGAGGACCCGGTGACGTTTGAGGAGGAGGCGGGTACCTCCAGGCTGCCTCTACCCGCTCCAGCGGCCGAAGTTCGGCCATCTGCTCACCTACACGCGGCCGGGCGACACCGTGCACATCTCAGTTCCGCCTCATGCGCGGCACCCAGCACATCCTCGACGTGCTCGACGTCCTCCGCCAGGGCCGCCGCCTCGCCCTGCGCATCCACGACGGCGGACACCTCCGCCCCGACCACCACGGAGGCCCGATGACCGTACCGAGCTGCTGCGCCGCACCACCCGGCCCCGGACTACAACCGGAAGTTCGACGGGCAACCCGTCGTCCATTGCCCGGACTGCCACTGGGCCCAGGTCTTGGACGAAAACTGCACGAGGGGCCCTACGCCCTGCTCTACCGGCACACCGACCACCCGGACGACGCGGTCGACCACCTCGCAGAGCCCTCGGATCGCCTGGCCGTCCCGGCGTACGTACGGTGGTGGGCGCAGGGCCAGTGGTTGGCCATCGAAGACAAGCGCAAGGAGGGGCCGGCGTGCTGTTCGGCACGAAGTGCCTGGAGATCTTCCGTTCGGTCCAGGCCGACGGAGGCCTGGAGGAGGAGGCGGTCGCGAACACCCGTCGGCGGCGCGTCTTCCCGTCCACGGCCCGCGCCGACATCGAGTGTCCCGTCTCATTGGATCTCGATTTCGTGAGGCCTGCTGACCAGCGATGATGCTCTTTGGTGTGAGAGGGGATCTCACTTCATCGTGTCTGTCGGCCTGGGAGGACGGCCGTGGCGGGTCGGCGCTCTGACTGCTGATCGGTGATCTTCCTGGCCGTTGGGCCAGCCGATAGGTTCGTCCCATGAGATCACCACAGGCGGACGTGCATCATTCGGCTTCGTCCTGGCGGCAGCCCTGCCCTGCGGCGGCCTCCGTCGAGCGCAGCATGCTGGTCGAAGAGATCGCCAAGCGCATTCTGAATGTCGGGCAGGGCCGTCTGCTCGTGGGGATCGACGGCTTCACCGCTGCGGGGAAGACGAGTTTCGGACATGAACTGGCTGAGTGGATCAGTGCTGCGGGGCGGCCCGTCCTCCGGGCCACTCTCGACGATTTCAAGAAGCCGTGGAGCGACCGGCATCTCTATGACCGGGAGTCTGGTGAGGGGTACTACCGCAACGCGTATGACTATGAGGCGGTCAAGCGCCTGCTGCTGGATCCCTGCCGGTCATCCGAAGCGACATCGTGCGTGCTGTGCAGCATCGACCCGCTGACCCAGCGAGATCACTCGTCGGAAGCGACGCCGCTTGAGGCGGACGCCGTACTGATCGTGGATGGTGTCTTCGCGTTCCGGCCTGAGATCAATGAGTACTGGGACTTCCGGATCTGGTTGCAGGTGGATGCGGAGCTGTCCGTTCGGCGAGGTGCCGAGCGTGACCAGAACTGGGCCGGGTCTGAAGCCGAGTCGATCCACCGCAACAGATATCTGGTGGCCGAGGGGATCTATCTTCAGGAAGTCGCCCCGCTGTCGATGATGGATGTTGTCATCGACAACTCGGCGTTCGCGCGTCCGCAGATCGTGACACCGTGACGTCGGGATGACGCGGGCGAGTGGTCGACTGAGCGAAGGCAACAGAGCATGTCGGCTGCCCTGCGACCGTCAGTTCGCTGCTTTGGGTGTGATGTAGCGGTAGATCGTGGCGGGTGCCGCCTTGAAGGTACGGAATCGGAGGCTTGGTCGTTCGGGTAGTCCACGCAGGGATCGTCGCAGACGGAGCGGCGACTCCTCCCGGCGACCAAGGGCTCGCCCTCAGCGGCGCCCCCGCACCACCAGAAGGCCGGCGCCGGTCAGCAGGAGGGCCAGGGTGGCGGCGAAGGTGAGCGCGGGGGGTGAGGTGAGGCCGGTGCGGGCGAGTTCGTCGGCGAGGGTGAGCCGGTTGCGGGCGGCGTCGCCGGGCGTCGGCGAGGCGTCCGGGTGGGCCGAGGCGTCGCGGCCGGCGGGGTCGGTCGGTGCTGCCGTACCGGGCGGGTGGCCCGCGTCGGCGGGGTCGGCCTCGATCTTGAAGCGGTAGTCGTTGGACTGGCCGACCCAGTCGCCGTCGCCGTCGTGGCGCTGTACGACGGCCGCGTTCGCGGTGATCCGGTTCGGTACGGCGTCCGAGGTGACGGCCAGCCGGATCTTCACGGTGATCGTCTTGCCGGGGCCGACGGTGAACCCGGGGAAGCCGTCGAAGGCGCCGACGAGTTCGTCCTGGTCGGTGGTCTCGAAGCGGACGGGGTGGGGCCGGGTGCCGTCGCGGCCGTCGTAGAACTCCAGGCGGGGCTGGGACGGTTCGAGGGCGCGCTCGCCGTCGACCAGGACGACCACGGGGTGGATGTCGGTGCAGGTCCGGGTGGTCTCGTTGGTCAGGTCCAGGTACCAGGTGCCGAATCCGCCGCCGACCGCGTAGGAGGCGGGGCCGCCGTGCAGACGGGTGGTGAGGGGGAAGGCTCCGTCGCCGGTGACGCAACTGGGGAGCGCGGCGGGCGGTTCCGCGTGCACCGGGGGCGCCGCGGCCAGGAGGGCGGCGGCTGCGAGGCCGAGGGAAGCGGTTGAGTGCAGTCGCATGAACACATGACCATGCCGGGTGGGCGCGGCCATGGGGCGGAGCCATTCCGTACGGCCCGGCAAGTCCGCTCGATCAGCGCACCCGCCCGGCCAATCTCGCAGAGGGTGACCGCCTCACCCCTCCGCCCGCCCGAACAGCGGTGCCAGCATCAACTGCGCCGCCCCTTCGGCGACCCCCTGCCCCGCGCCGGAGGCGACCCGCACCGGCACCGCGTCCCCGCCCGCGCGCCGGGCGCGTTCGGCGAGGACGGCGGCGGCTCCGCGGACGTAGGTCTCGGGCGCGGCGGCGACCGTACGGCCGCCCAGCAGCACGAGGTCGACGTCGAGCAGCGCGACCAGGTTGCCGGCCGCGGTGCCGAGCACCCGGGCCGCCTCCGCCACGTCGCCCCGCGCCACCGCGGCCAGGCACAGCGCCTCCACACAGCCCCGGTTGCCGCACTCGCAGGGCGGCCCGTCGAGCTGGACGACCTGATGCCCGAACTCCCCGGCTCCGGTGCGGGTGCCCCGGTGCACCGCTCCGCCGATCACGAGGCCTCCGCCGAGCCCGGCCCCGAAGTGCAGATACGCGAAGGAGGCCAGGGCACCGGTCTGTTCGGCCCCTGCCCCGACCGCGAGCCCCAGGGCGGCGGCGTTGGTGTCCTTGTCGACGACGACCGGCAGCGAGAGCCGCCGCGCGAGCACGTCCCGCAGCGGGAAGCCGTTCCACTCCGGGAACCCGGTGACCCGGTGCAGCACCCCGCGCCGGTGGTCGAGCGGCCCCGGCAGCGCCACGCCGACCCCGAGCACCGCACCCCGCCGGCCGGCCGCCCCGTCCGCCAGCTCCCCCACCTCACGTACCGCCCGCTCCACGACCGTGTCCGCACCGGCCCCCAGATCCAGCGGGGCGCCGCGCCGCGCCACCACGGCGCCGGTCAGATCGCAGAGCACGGCCGTCAGCTCGTCCCGGTCCAGATGCACCCCCACCGCATGCCCGGCCTCCGGCACCAGCCGCAGCACCGTCCGCGGCTTGCCCCCGGTCGACGCCCGCCGCCCCGCCTCCGCCGCGAGCCCGTCCTCCCGCAGCCGGGCGGTGATCTTGCTGACGGCCTGCGGGGTGAGCCCGGTGCGCTCGGCGAGTTCGAGCCGGCTGATGCCCTCGGGCCCGGCGACCCGCAGCAGATCGAGCACGAGCGCGGCGTTGTGACTGCGCAGCGCGCCCAGCCGCATCGATGTGCGACTCGGCCGTGCGGCACCGCTCACACCGCTCACCCCTTCGACGGCCCGGCCCTTCGTCCTGTTCACGCCTCCATTGTCCCTGCCGCTTGCGCTTTGGCAACAGCGTTGCGAAAGTAGAGGCCATGAGCTCCATGAGTGCTACTCCCCTCCGCGTCGGGCTCGTCGGCTACGGCCTGGCCGGCTCCGTCTTCCACGCTCCGCTGATCTCCACCACCGCGGGGCTCGCCCTGGACACGGTGGTCACGTCGAACCCCGAGCGGCAGAAGCAGGCCCTCGCCGAGCACCCGGACGTACGCGTCGCGGCCACGCCCGACGCGCTGCTCGCCCGCGCCGGCGACCTCGACCTGCTCGTCGTCGCGTCCCCGAACAGGACACACGTCCCGCTCGCGACGGCAGCCCTCGAGGCGGGCCTCCCGGTCGTCGTCGACAAGCCGATCGCCGGCACCGCGGCCGAGGCACGCGAACTGGCGGCGCTCGCCGAGGAGCGCGGCCTGCTGCTGTCCGTCTTCCAGAACCGCCGTTGGGACAACGACTTCCTGACCCTGCGTAAGCTCCTGGCCGAGGGCGAGCTGGGCGACGTATGGCGCTTCGAGTCCCGCTTCGAACGCTGGCGTCCACAGCTCAAGGGCGGCTGGCGGGAGTCCGGCGACCCGGTAGAGATCGGAGGTCTGCTGTACGACCTCGGCAGCCATGTCGTCGACCAGGCGCTGGTCCTCTTCGGCCCCGTCACGCAGGTGTACGCCGAGGCCGCCGTCCGCCGCTCAGGCGCGGAGACCGACGACGACACCTTCATCGCGCTGACGCACGCGAACGGCGTCCGCTCCCACCTGTACGCCTCCGCCACGACCGCCCAACTCGGCCCGCGCCTGCGGGTGCTGGGCTCGAAGGCGGGCTACGTCAAGTACGGCCTGGACCCGCAGGAGGCGGCGCTGCGGGAGGGGCGGCGGCCCGGCGCGGGTGCGGACTGGGGCGTGGAGCCCGAGTCGCTGTGGGGCCGGGTCGGCTCCGGGGAGTCCCCCGTGACGGGCGGCGGCCGCGTCGAACCCACCCTCCCCGGCGACTACCCCGCTTACTATGCGGCCGTGGCAAAGGCACTGCTGGCCGGCGGCCCCAACCCGGTGACCGCCCTGGAGGCGGCCGCCGCGCTCGACGTACTGGAGGCGGCCCGCCGTTCGGCACACGACTCAGTGGTGGTGACGCTGTGATGACGCACAACCAGTCGCATCAGACGCACAACCCGGAACTCACCCCGAGGTTCCACCCGGAGCTCATCCCGACCCTGGAGGAGCTGGAGGCCCAGGAACGCCGCCTGGTCTTCGGCCGGTTCACCCACGACGACGCCTGGGCCCTGGGCTCGCTGCTGGTCGACAGGGCCCGCGAGCGCCAGGCCCCGGTCGCCATCGACATCCACCGCGCCGGCCAGCAGCTCTTCCACGCGGCGCTGCCCGGCTCCACGCCGGACAACGACGCCTGGATCGCCCGTAAGCGCCGGGTGGTGGAGCGCTACGGCACCTCCTCCTACATCGTCGGCGCCCGCTTCCGCGCCAAGGGCACGACGTTCGAGGACTCCTCCCGCCTCGACCCCGACACGTACGCGGCCCACGGCGGCTCGGTCCCGATCAATGTGGAGGGGGTCGGGGTCATCGGGTCGGTGACGGTGAGCGGTCTGCCACAGCTCGAGGACCACCGGATGGTGGTGGAGGCGGTGGAGGAGTTCTTGAGCAAGGGGTAGGGCAACGCCTGCTCTCGAGGGGCGCGGGGCTGTGTCGATATGCGGCTCCGCCGCGTGGGCGCGACAAGCCACGACGGACCAGCTGCCCGCCGTACTGCGCGCAGTCCCCACCCCTCATGCGTCTTTGAACTCCTGCCGCTGCCGGCCAAGCCCTTCAATCTCCAGCTCAACCACATCCCCGGCCCGCAGATACGGCTTCGGCTCAGGCCGCCCCATGGCCACCCCCGCCGGCGTCCCCGTGTTGATGACATCACCGGGATACAGCGTCATGAACTGACTGACGTACCGCACGACCTCCCCCACCGGAAAGATCTGCTCCGCGGTCGTCCCGTCCTGCTTCAGCTCACCGTTGACCCACAACCGCAGCGCCAGGTTCTGCGGATCGGCGACCTCGTCCGCCGTCACCAGCCACGGCCCGAGCGGGTTGAACGTCTCGCAGTTCTTGCCCTTGTCCCAGGTCCCGCCCCGCTCGATCTGGAACTCCCGCTCGGACACGTCGTGCGCCACGGCGTACCCGGCGACATGCGCGAGCGCCTCCTCGGCCGAGTCCACATAGCGGGCCGTACGCCCGATGACGACGGCGAGTTCGACCTCCCAGTCGGTCTTCGTCGACCGCCTCGGGACCAGCACCGTGTCATAGGGACCCACGACGGTGTCCGCGGCCTTGAAGAAGACGACCGGCTCGGCGGGCGGCTCGGCGCCGGTCTCGCGGGCGTGGTCGTGGTAGTTCAGCCCGATGCACACGACCTTGCCGATCCGCGCGAGCGGCGGCCCGACACGCAGCCCGGTGGCATCCAGCGCGGGCAGCTCGCCGGCCGCCGCGGCCGTACGGATCCGCTCCAGCGCGGCGTCATCGGCAAGCAGCGCTCCGTCGATGTCCGGCACGACACCGGAGAGGTCCCGCAGCACTCCCTCGGCGTCGAGCAGCGCGGGCGTCTCCGCTCCGGCCGTACCGACTCGCAGCAGCTTCATGATCACAATCTCCCTCGATCGCGGGGTGCCCGCCGATGTGTGCAGCCATCGGAGGACTGGTCGATCCTCCAAGGTCCACGGCCGGTCCGCAATACCCGGTTCACGTACTGGACCGTAGGTCAGCGATAGAGCGCGGCCCGCTCCACCGCGCTCCACGTCGTGCTGGTCACCACGTACAGGGCGGCGGCCAGCGGCACCACCGCCACGGTGACCAGTGTGAAGAAGGACATGAACGGCATGACCTTGGTGACGGCGCCGAGCCCGGGCACCTGCTCCCCCTCGCCCGCGGGCACCGGCGTACCGGCCGCCATCATCCGCTTGGTCCGCAGGTAGTTGAAGGTGGCTACGGCCGCGACGATCGCGAACAGCCCCAGGTACACCACCCCCGCCCCGCCGAGCAGCCCGCCCCCGGCGCCGGTCAGCGCGTCGGCCCACCGGCCCCCGAGGGGCGCGGCGAAGAGCTGGTGGGTGAGCAGTTCATTCGTCCTGCCACCGATCGTGGTGTTCGAGAACAGGTGGTAGAGGAGGAAGAAGGCGGGCAACTGGAACAGCCCCGGCAGACAGCCGGCCAGCGGCGACACCTTCTCCTCGGTGTGCAGCTCCATCACGGCCCGCTGGAGCCGCTCGGGGTTCTTGCCGTGCTTCTTGCGCAGCTCGGCGATCTTCGGCTGCAACTCGGCGCGCGCCTTCTGCCCGCGCGCGGCGGCCCGGGACAGCGGATGCACCAGCAGTCGTACGAAGGCGGTGAACAGGACGATCGCGGCGGCGGCCGCGGAGGCGCCGAACAGCGGGTCGAGCAGTTCGGCCAGCTTCTGAACAAGGTCGGCGAAAACAGACATGGGTGAGCCCTCCGGGGGTCTCGTCGTGCCGGAACGGGGATGCCGGGAAACGGCATGGCGGCATGACGACCCGCGCGGGTCACACGTATGAGCTGTTCCGATGAACGGTTCCGATCGGGCTGTTCCGATCGAGCTGCCTCGGTGGCTGTGCGTGCCCTACGCGACGGTCGCCGGGAGGGCGTGCCCGGGTGCCCTGGGCCGTGGCCGGCCGGAGGCGTCGGGGTCGCGTTGCGGCAGGAAGGCCGTACGGCGGGCCCGGTCACGGATGGCCGTACGCACCCGGGTGGGCGCCACGGCGGGCGCGGCACGCGAGGCGAGCAGGGAGCAGACGGCGAACGCGGAACCCGCGGCGGCGGTCGCCGCGAGGGCGACGGTCGCGGAGAGGCTGCCGGTGTCGAGCAGCGTGATCTCGAGGAAGAGCAGCACCAGCACGGCGGCGGGACGCAGACTGGCCAGGCTGCGGATCATCGGCGTTCCCTCCCCTCGTACGGCTCGTCCTGACGTTCGCATTGGCCCTCTTGTTATACACCGATGGGCGAACGAGGTCACCGCGGCCGCATGGAGACGAGCTTGCCCCACACCACCAGCCGGTACTTCGACGAGTACTCGGGTGTGCAGGTGGTGAGGGTGAGGTAGTAGCCGGGGTCCTCGTATCCATGGCCCGGCTTGACCGTGGAGCGCGGGATCGGCCGGATGACGCTCGAGTCGTGGGCGGCGGTCTGCGGCAGCGTCCGGTCGACGGCGTACGTGTACGTCGCGCTCAGCGTCTCGACCCGCACCGTGTCCTTCGGCGCGAGCCGGTTGATGTACCGGAAGGGCTCGCCGTGGGTGTTGCGGTGCCCGGCGAGAGCGAAGTTGCCGGCCTGGCCCGGCTGTTGGGTGCCGGGGTAGTGGCCGACGTAGCCCTTGTTGAGAACGCCGCTCTTGCTGATGCCCTCGGCGATGGGGACGCGGAGGTGGAGGCGGGGGATGGTGAGGATGGCGTAGGCCCGGGACCAGTCGGGCTCCGGCGCCGGCGCGGCGACGGACCGGCGCCGGGTGCCGGCGGAGGGCTCGGGCGAGGGCGCGTCCGTGGCCGCAGGTACGGGCGTTACGGACGTACCGGAATCGGAATCGCCACCTCCACCGTCCCAGGCCCGCTCCAGCGCCCGGACCTCCCGCTCGGCCCCCGCCCTGGCCTCCCGGTTGGTCCACCACACCTGATGCACGACCAGCAGCAGAAGCACCGCCCCGACGGTGACGAGCAGCTCCCCGCCACCCCACAGCACGCGCCGCCGCAGCGCACGCCGCCGCAGCCCGCTGTGCCGCACGACGCGAACCCGCACCATCCGTGAGCCTCCTTCACCGGGGCCGCCCGCACGATAGGGGCCGGGGCGCGAGGTCTCCAGCCCCGTGCGCACCGGCACGGCGGCGGGACACTTCCTCCACTGGTTTGAGAAAGGCCTGTCGGAAAGCTCGACAACCTCACACACCACACCCGATGCTTCCTGTCGGCATGAACGCGGCATGAACGGGACAGGCCACGACGCCGGTTCGACGACGACCGGCCGTTGAAGGAAGCGGAGAAGTCATGATCCGACGCAGAACTCTGCTGGCCGCGACTGGCGGCGCACTCCTCGGCAGCACCCTGGCGACGGGCACCGCACACGCGGACGCCACCATCGCCGTCAACCCCGGCACGTCGTACGGCACCTGGGAGGGCTGGGGCACCTCCCTGGCCTGGTGGGCCAACGTCTTCGGCAACCGGAACGACTTCGCCGACCTCTTCTTCACGACCGACTCGGTCACCTACAACGGCACGACGCTGCCCGGCCTCGGCCTCAACATCGCCCGCTACAACCTCGGCGCGTGCAGTTGGAACAGCGTGAACGGCGAGACGATGGTCGAGTCGCCGAACATCCCCCGCTTCAAGCAGATCGAGGGCTTCTGGCAGAACTGGAACAACGAGGACCCCACGTCCTCGGCCTGGGACTGGACGGCGGACGCGGCCCAGCGCGCGATGCTGCAGAAGGCGACGGCGCGCGGCGCGACCACGGAGCTCTTCGCCAACTCCCCCATGTGGTGGATGTGCAACAACCACAACCCGTCCGGCGCGGCGGGCGGCGGCAACAACCTCCAGACCTGGAACTACCGCCAGCACGCGAGCCACTTGGCGGCGACGGCCCTGTACGCCAGGCAGAACTGGGGCGTGAACTTCGCGACGGTCGACCCCTTCAACGAGCCGGCGTCCTCCTGGTGGACCGCCACCGGCACCCAGGAGGGCTGCCACATGGACCCGGCGGTCCAGGCGGCCGTACTCCCGTACATGCGCAGCGAGCTGGACAAACGCGGCCTGACGAGCATCCGCGTCTCGGCATCGGACGAGACGAACTACGACACGGCCCGCTCGACGTGGGCGTCTTTCGGAGCGTCGACGAAGGCCCTGGTGAACCAGGTCAACGTGCACGGCTACCAGGGTTCGGGCGGCCGCAGGGACCTCCTCTACACGGACGTGGTGACCACATCCGGCAAAAAGCTGTGGAACTCGGAGACGGGCGACAGCGACGGCACGGGCCTCACCATGGCCTCCAACCTCTGCTACGACTTCCGCTGGCTGCACCCCACGGCATGGTGCTACTGGCAGGTCATGGACCCGACGACCGGCTGGGCGATGATCGCGTACGACCCCAACACCCTCCAGCCCACGACAATCCAGACCAAGTACTACGTCATGGCCCAGTTCAGCCGCCACATCCGCCCCGGCATGCGCATCCTCGACACGGGCGTGAGCTACGCGGCAGCGGCGTACGACGCCTCGGCACGCCGCCTGGTGATCGTCGCGGTGAACACGTCGACATCGGCCCAGACCCTGACCTTCGACCTGTCCCGCTTCACGACGGTCTCCGGCGGCTCGGGCGGACTGGTCCCCCGCTGGAACACGGTGACGGCGGGCGGCGACCGGTACCGGTCGTACTCGAACACGTACCTGAGCGGAAAGTCGGTGGCGGTGCCGTTCGCGGCGAAGGCGGTGCAGACGTTGCAGGTGGACGGGGTGGTGATCTGAGGGGCAGAAGTCAGGGGTCAGGCCGGTACGGGTCAGGCCGCACCCCGGTTCGGTCCCTGTAGCCCCCGCCGTCGACCACGTCGTTCGCGAAGATCTGGGCCCTGGCCAGCGCCTCGTCGACCGACTGCCGGCCGGCGATCGCCGCGGAGATCTCCTCGGCCACCCGGCCCCCGAGGCCCGCATACTCCGGGATACCGACGTACGACGTCCCCGTCCATGGCTGCCGGTGCAGGCCGGGCCGGGTGAGATCCACGGCGTTGATGGCGTCCAGCGTCGGTTGGAGAAACGCCCTGGCGGCGCCCCTGTACTGGGGAAGCCGGTAGGTGGACAGCCGGCTTCCGGGCGGCACTCCGACCCAGCCGAGCCGTTCGCCGTAGAGCTTCACGTACCGTCGCGAGGTGGCCCAGGACACGAAATCCCATGCGGCCTCGGGGCGTTGGGACGTGACCGGGATGGCCAGGGCCCATGTCCACAGCCATCCCGAGCTGTCCGTACGCTCCACGGGCGCCGGGGCGTAGCCGAGCTTGCCGGCGACCGTGCTGATCCTGGGATCCTCGAAACGCCCGGCGAAGGACGTGCTGTCGTACACCAGGGCCGCCTTGCCCTCCAGCATCGCCGCCTGGCACTCGGCGGGCCCGGCCTCGAAGGCCCGGGGCTCGCCGGACCTGCGCACGAGGTCCACATAGAACCGCACCGCCCGCTTGGTCTCAGGGGAGGTCAGCCGAGGATTCCACTCCTCGTCGAACCAACGGCCCCCGAATGTCAGGATCACCGTGTTGAGAGGCAACAGGTCCAGCCAGAAGGGACCTCCCCGCAGGCAGATTCCCGCGATGCCGCGGCGCGGGTCGTGGAGCTTCGCGGCCAGTTCGGCGACCTGCCGCCAGGTCGGACGCCGCGGCATGGTCAGCCCGGCCTTGGCCAACAAGTCCTTGCGATACATCAAAAGGGACGACTCCCCGTAATACGGCACCGCATACAGCCCCTTGCGATACGACAGCGCCGCGCGCACCACAGGAATGAAGTCCTGTACGTCGTAGTCGCCCCGACCTGCCCGCGAGTCGAGCCGGGTGAGCCACCCGCGCGAGGCCCAGATCGGCACCTCCCACGGGCCGATGGAGACGACGTCGTAACGGCCGTCCTCATCGGCAATATCCCTGGACAGCCGATTCCGCAGCACACTCTCGGGGAGAAAGTCGAACTTCACACGAACACGGGGATGAGTACGCCGGAAGTCATCGACGAGCCTTTCCATGTCCCGAGTGAAGTCGACGGCTGCCACGGTGATGGTGGTCGTGCCCTGCTCATTCCTGTCACAGGCGGCAGTGCCCAGCACGAACGAGACGAGCAGGGACCCCACGACAAGAATACGCAGGCTGTTCACTGCGGAAGTCGATCCGAGCCGGCGAACGAGACATAGTCGGGCACGTTCAAAAGGCATCCCGGCACCCGCTCCGCACTCGACACTCCGAAATAGGTGGTGACCTGCTCTCCCTTCTCAGCGGGAACCCCCATTCCCTGCGCCAGTGCGACCTTCCACTGCGACAGTCCGATCGCGTTACTCTCCTGAAGAGGGTGATCCAGCGCGATGACCAGAGTGATGAACAGGCCGATGAAGAGCGACAGAAGGCCCGTCAGCGCCACGTGGTCCACGAGCCTGACGCCGACAAGGGCCCAGGTCGCCCCGATGGTCACGGCCGCACCGCCGAAGAGGACGAGATACAGCACAGGCAGCAGCCCGATGCTCACCTCCCCCTGCCGTTCGCGGCGCAGGTTGTTGTATTCGTTGAAGGCCTCGAGCGTGACGGACTGGGCGTTCGACTCCTGCTCGTTCCGCGGCTCATAGAACATCAGGGACTCGAATACGGCATCCAGCCGCCCCTGATCCTCGGCGATGACTCCCCGCTGCTGCTTCGCCCACACCTCATTGATCACATTCTCGGCGTAGTTCCGCACCTGCGACTGAATCCGGCATCGACGGCTGTTGGGGAACGCCTGACCGGCACGATAGACGGTGGTGAGCTGCGAGGCCTCCTCATTGACCAGCTTCTTGACCTCCACATAGTGCTCATACGCCCCCACGGCGACGAGCCCGATGAGTAAGGCGTAAAAAGCCCCCACGACTTCCACCAGAAACTTGACACGGTCGTTGTGCTCGGGATCATCACCGAACCACCGACGGACCCGGGAACGCACGAACAGACCACTCAGCCCGAAAGCAAGGAAGCCTCCGACCAGAAGCACGGCCTGGACCCAGAGAGCCAAATGCGAGAACCACCCAGGCATGAGCCACCCCAGCACGATGATCCTGACGCGCCCGCCGTCACCACAAGAGCGCACGAGGACAACAAGAAGCAGCCACCACCACACGGCACGAAGAGATCCCGCCTGCGTACGCCGCCCAGCGCGACCGGCGAGAAGAGCGCCCCGCCCGCCTCGACCAGCCAATATCCGCCCCCTGTTCCCCCCTGTGTTCTCTCCTCCGCCACCCCTGGGCAGTACGGTGTCCCCCATGCGCCCCGACACGCCTGCCGAAAACGTCGACCACACCGCCGAAGCGGCACGCCTGGAGCGAACCGCCGGCCTCTATCCGGAGGACGCCGAGGCCCTGCTCCTGCGGGCCGCGGCCCACCTGGAACTCTCCGGCGACCGCCCCGCCGCGACCGCGCTCTACGACCGCCTGCTGTCATCGTCCACCCCCCTGGACAACCCCCATCTGGTACGGGCCCTGAAGGCCTCGAACCTCTGGGAGTACGGCCACGAGGCGGAGGCCCGCGCGATCATCGACGGCGTCCGAGCAGCGTCCCCCCGGGACCCGGCCCCGTGGGTGATCGTCGCGGAGGCATTGGAGTCCCACGACGAGCTGGAACAGGCGCAGGAGACTTTCACGCAGGGCGTGAGCCTCCTCCTGACGGACGTACCGGAGCCCCCGTACGCCACCCACCCCCTGCTGTTCGGCCGCCACCGAGTACGCCGCATGCTGGGCGCACCCCACGACGAGTGGGACACCTTCGCGGACACCCTGCACTCGATGCCGGTCTCCCTGGACGAGCTCCACGACCCGAAGCGCGTGTGGTCCCTGGGCTCGGACAACCCGGCGGAACTGGAGGCGGAGATCTCAAGGCTCCGCGCGGAACTGGGCGCGTACCGGGAGGCCCTGTCCCGCCCGTTCCCCGTGGCGGTCCTGCACTGGACGGCCCTCGAACTCACGGAACTCCTGACGGCGTACCCGTCCCTGTCCACCGAGTACCCCTCCCACGAGGAGCACCTGGCGACAATAGAGGCGTCACTGCGGGAGCTGTCGTCTTCAGGCACCCCAAACCTCGGCATCGTGACAGGCACGGTCCCGTCCTACGAGGCCTTCGCGGCGTCGGAGGGCGCCTCACCGGAGGACGTGGCGCTGCTGCCGCAGTATGCGACGACGTTGGCGGCGCGGGGGCGGGCCGTGGCTTGGCCGCCGCAGCGGGGGGCGGCCTGTTGGTGTGGGTCGGGGCGGGTTTATGGGGAGTGCCACGGGGCGTAGACGCAGAAACCCGATGGGGGCACCCAACGAGGGCGGGGCGACCGCCAACAGGGGGCTGCACACGGGCCCCGATAGGGTGGCCTGTCATGAACGCGGGCTCAGGGAACGAGATGGCTACCGTCCCGGCGGGCCGGGTGACGCTATCGGATCGGCGGACCGAACGCAGTTGGTCGGTCGAAGTCGCGCCATTCCAGATGTCGGCGTTCCCGGTCACTCAGGCGTGGTACACGCAGGTCACCGGTCAGCGACCGAGTGCCGCCGAGGGCGATCGGCTGCCCGTTGAGGGCGTGTCGTGGTGGGACGCCGTCCGTTTTTGCAACGCCTTGTCCCTGCGTGAGGGGCTCACACCCACCTATCACCTGGGGCACAACCCCGAGACGGCCGAATGGGACACCTCTGCCGACGGGTACCGGCTGCCGACCGAGGCCGAGTGGGAACACGCCTGCCGCGCCGGTACCACCGGTCCGCGGTACGGCCGACTCGACGAGGTCGCCTGGTACCGGGCCAACTCGGACGACCGGATCCACACCGTGGGCGGCAAGCAGCCCAACGCATGGGGCCTCTACGACATGCTGGGCAACGTATGGGACTGGTGCTGGGACCTCTACGACGCCCAGGTCTACGGCACTTACCGGGTGCTCCGCGGCGGCGGATGGTCCGACGAGCACTGGAGCTGCCGCGCCTCGGTGCGACGCCGCAGCCATCCGACCTTCCGGATCGATGACGTGGGCTTCCGCGTCGCGCGCTCCACGCCAACGCAGCGACAGCCGGCCGATAGGGCGGGGTGCCCCTCGGCTACGGGCGCCGAACACTGAGCGGCTGACCTCACTCGCGATAGACGGGTGGGGCGTTGGTGTACGCATGCCCCGTGGGCGCGGTCCAGGTACTGACGCCACTGCAGGGATCCCGCCTGACCTTCCACCCGGGATGATGGGTCTTGAGCCGGTGATGCCGTCGGCACAACGGCTGCAGATTGTCGGGAACAGTCTGCCCACCCCGCTCCGGATGCCGATGATCGAACGGCCGGACATGGTCAAGATCGCAACGGCCCGCAGGCATCCGACAGCTGGGGAAGGCGCAGTACTGATCCCGAGCAATCACATGCCGCTCGGTCTCGGCAGTGGGCCGATAGGTGGTGGGGTCGGTCTTGATGAGCAGCCCGGTCTCAGGAGCCGTGAGCAACCGCCGCCAGACGCTACCCGGCGCAAAGGCAAGCTCCCGAGCCTGCGAGGCGGCGATGGGCCCGTACCCCTTCAGCTCGGCAGGCCCATCCTCGTCCCCGATGAGGATGTCGAAGGGCACGGTCACCTGCACAACAACGCCCGACCGCCCCGCCCCAGTGGCCCTGGTGGCCCTGGTGGCCCCGCCTGCACCCGAACCCCCGACCGCACCGGGCTGATTGACCACAAGGTCGAAGAGCGCATCGACCCGCTTCTGCTCCAGACTGCGCCCATCCTCGGCATAGCCCTGAGCCCGACTGTCGACGGCCTGCTCCATGAGAGCGGCCCGCTGGGCAGGCAGCACGGCCCCGAACATGGCCATGCCGTCCTCCTGCGGATAGTGCTGAATGCTGCGCTCACGCACCCGCTGCTGGTGGCGCCGCTCGGCCCCTCCGGGATCGGCCCGCACGACTTCCTGGCGCAGCGCGGCCCGCGTCTGCCCGGCCGCTTGCCTGGGCATCTTCAACGCCATGACCTGCTCAACCTGAGCCGCAACGCTGTCATCGACGACGCGCAACTGCTCGGCGAGCGTCTGTGCCTGGATGTAGGAGATCTCCCCGGCAGCAAGCAGCTTGGTAGTGGTCTCATGCCGACCGGCCAGCAGGCTGGCCGCCTCCAGCCGCCGCGCGGCAGTGGCATCGGCCAGCCGCAACGCACAGGCGACTTCTTCAACGGCGCTGTCCCACTGAGCGGCGAACACATCATCCAGCCTCCCGCCCGCCGCCAGGATCATCTCCTCCGGGGTATCGGCATGCGCGGCAATCGCAGCCAGCACCTCAACCTGCTTGGCCTGCAACCACGACAAGTGCTGCTCCAGCACCACCAGCGCATCAATACGCCCCCGCGCAGAGAGCTGCCCACAGTCGAGCCCACCCAACAGCCCAACCGTCCGATCCGACGGCCCCTGCTCCCGAACCCCCGCCACCCACTCATCCAGCGGCCCACACAGCACCACACCCACCCCCTCACAAACCAGCAGCGCACCACACGGAACTCGCGACGATCCTGAGCGAGTCAGCACTGTCAATTATCGCTTACGCAGAGTAATAACACCAGGTCAATCCAACACTCGAAAGAGTGAACCAACCCCAAACAGAAGACTCACCAGGGCCCCTCGCCCGATCTTGAACAGCCCCCGCTACCCCACGTCACCGAAAACCCGCATCCCGCGCCGGCGCGGCGCACACCACCACAACACCGCACCCCGCCAAACCGGCCCGCCGTGCCCCCACAAGACGACCGCGCCACCCCACCCCCACCCACCGGCCGCCCGCCGCTCAACCCACCCGGCCTGCCACCAAGACGCGAACGCGCCCCCATCCCCGGCCAGCCACACAGCCCACCCCACCGCCACCAACCTGGGCCGCCCGCTCGCTTCTCCCCCGTGCTGGAGCGGGCCGGGTCAAGGGTGGCCCGGAGGGCCATCGGCGCAGCCGACGCGGAACGCAGCGCAGCGGAGTGAAGCGCCCTTGACGCGGCCCGCGGAAGCACGACACTGACCAAGAAGCGGGCGGCCCGACGGCAACGCCCTGGACGAGGGTCCTCTGCAACGCCTCATCGCAGGCAAGTGGACCTCCCCGCGCAAACGGGGAGGCCATGCGCGTACGTCCACGCCGGCAGAATGTTCATGTGCCTGGTGCCGTCCCCTCATCCCCCGAAGTCTCAGCACGCATGTCCCGGCAACTCAGCAAGGACACGAGGGCCGAGCTGGCCGTGCGACGCCTTCTCCATGCGGCGGGCTTCCGTTACCGCGTGGAGTACCCGGTGCCGGGCATGGCTCGGCGCCGGATCGATGTGGCGTTCACCGGGGCGAAGGTTGCCGTCCTGATCGACGGCTGTTTCTGGCACGGGTGCCCGCAGCACGCGACGCAGCCGAAGGCCAACGCGCAGTGGTGGCGTGACAAGCTCGACCGGAACATGGCCCGCGACCGGGAGACGACGGAACACCTCATCGCCGAGGGCTGGACGGTGCTGCGGTTCTGGGAGCACGAGGCTCCAGAGGATGTGGCCGTACGGGTGGCGGCGGCCGTTGAGCGGCGTCGAGTGGAACGGACCAAAGGGAGGAAAGCATGAGTGGCCTGTCCTTCGTGGACGTGTGCTCGGGTGCGGGCGGGCTCGCCCTCGGGCTGGAGCGGGCAGGGTTCGAGCCGCGCTTGCTACTGGACAACGACGAGGACGCCGTCCAAACTCTGCGGACCAATCGGCAGCACTGGAGCGTGCTCCACACCGACCTGTTGGGCTTCGACCCGAAGGATCATCGCGAGAGCTATGACGTGGACCTCCTCGCGGCGGGACTGCCCCGGGTGAAGTCGAGTGCGACCGTGAAGCGGGCGGATTCGGATGTGGAGGTGCGGTTGCTGGAAGCCACCGTCTACCTCGTCCACGCGATCCGGCCCCGGGCGGTGCTCATCGAGAACGTTCCCGGGCTCGCCCACGCGGACAAGTATCAGGAGTTCCGAGACTTCGCCCGAGCCGAACTGGCCCATCTGGGATACGAGTTCAGTTGGTTCGTCGTCAACGCCGTCGACTTCGGCGTACCGCAGAACCGCAAGCAAGGCATCCTGGTGGCCATCGGGCGGCAGTGGGCCGGGGCATTCCGGCCACCGACACCCACCGTTCAGGAGCCGATCACGGTTGGCGCGGCCTTGGGACCGACCATGGCATCAAGGGGATGGGCGGACGCTCCCCGCTGGGCCGCCCAAGCGGATCAGCCGGCTCCGACTCTGGTCGGAGGCTCGAAGAACCGGGGTGGCGCCGACCTGGGCCCGACCGGCGCCAAGCGAAAGTGGGCGACCATGGGTGTCAACGCGCACACCGTGGGTGACGCCGTCCCTGGCCCGGACTTCGTATGGGATCCCGAACTCGGCAGGGACAACATGGTGAAGATCACGGTTGAGCAGGCGGCGCTGTTGCAGAGCTTTCCGGCAACGTGGGAGATCGCCGGGCTCAAGACCGCCCGGTACCGTCAGGTCGGGCATGCAACGCCGCCGCCCGTCGGAACGGCCCTGGGGCGAGCCATAGCCGAAGCGCTGGTTGGGGATCCGGCAGTCCCCGTTGCCGGCTAGACTTCCGCCACATGACCAGCACGGCGTCCCACCAGCCCATCCTCGACAAGCCTTTCGTCCTGGACCTCTTCGCAGGTCCCGGAGGGCTGGACGTCGCCGGGCACGCGCTCGACATCCCGAGTCTCGGCATCGAGTGGGACAAGAGTGCGTGTCTCACGCGGTACGCGGCGGGGCTGGACACCCTCCACGCCGATGTGAGCGAGGTGCGCAGGGACGCCTTCGAGTCGCTGCCGCCGGAGATCAACGTGCTGGCAGGTGGTCCCCCGTGCCAGACGTACTCGGTGGCCGGGCACGGCGCCGGGCGCCAGACCCTGGACAGGGTCAAGGAGTACATGGAACGGCTGTTGGCGGGGGAACCCGACGAGGAGATCGACAAGGATCTGAAGACCCTCAGCGATCCACGCACCGCACTGGTCCTAGAACCTCTCCGCTATGCCATTCAGGCGACCCGGAGCCCGAACCGGGAGAAGCGCCCGTACGACGTCATCGTCCTGGAACAGGTCCGCGAGGTCAAAGAGCTCTGGAAGCACTACGCCAAGGTGCTGGAGGAGACAGGGCTCCCCGACGGGACCAAGTACAAGGTCGTCGTCGATGTTCTCGACACCGAGACCTACGGGGTTCCGCAGACACGGGACCGCGCGGTGCTGATCGCTCGACGTGAAGGGCTTGGTGAGCCCTCGCTCCCCTCGCCGACCCACCATTCCTACGAAGCCAAGAAGTGGAACCGAAGGAACGGGAGGAACGAACACGACGAGGCCGCGGGCCATGCCCATCAGCCGACTCTCTACGACGGCACCGAACCGGAGTCCGATGAACACCAGGCGACAGGCGACGAGGATCTGCTGCCCTGGAGGTCGATGGGTGACGTCATCGCGAACCCGGTGGGTTCACATCCGGGGCGCCCCACTCCGTTCCTGGTTCGCTCGAACTATGGCAGCTCCCGCCACCCCGGGCGACGAGGCGTGCGAGGCGACCAGCAGCCCTCCTTCACCGTCACCGGCAAGATCAGCCGCTTCGTGGTCTTTCAACACCTCACCGAGAGCATCGTCTACGAGGGCGCACGATTCAGCATGAATGAGGCGGGGATGCTGCAGAGTTTCCCGCCGGACTATCCATGGTCCGGTACGGCGCAGGCCCAGCAAGTGGGCAACGCCGTCCCGCCCCTGTTCGGTGCGCACCTGCTGAGCGCTGCGCTCGGGCTGCCCAGGCCGGGCCCGAAGGACCTGCGGAAGCCGTGGCAGCCGGCCACGGAGGAGCAGCGGGCCAAGCTGCGAAGCAACGGCTGCGGGGCCGCCGACGCGTGCACCGATAGGTGTCCGCAGCCCAAGGACCAGGTGCCGCCGCCCTCTTCCATGCGCCCGCGCAAGAACAAGAAGGCGCCGGCGAAGTAGTCAGTAGTCGGCGAGTACGGTGCGGAGGGCACTGCGGCGGCCAGCCACAGCTCCGGGTCAGTCCCCGCTCTTCCTGCCCCTGACCGGCGCGGTCTCGAACAGTTCCGCGAAGTAACTGGTGAGCGCGGCCACGGATTCCTCCGGGACGGGATCCTCGTCGGGCCCGTTCGGGAGCTCGTACCGCTCGACCGGTGGCGCCGATTCCGCCTCCGCGATCCAGTCCCGCAATGCGGCGGGGTCCCTGAGCTCGTCCGGGGCGAGGACGTCGTAGCTCAGGGTCGCTCCGGCCGTACTGATCGCCACGCAAAGACCGTTGATCTCTCGCCCGGTGGTGACCAGCCCGCTCTGCAGGAGGCGGACCAAAGCCTGGGCGGTGGGACGGTGGTCGATCACATCCATCCGCAGAACAGTGTGGACGAGATCCTGATTTCCGCAGGCATCCTCGACGGGCCCGTAGTCCGACCCGTTTCGGAAAAGCTCAGCCGCCCACCACAGACGGGAGAAGCACTGACGGTCCGCAGGGCCACGGAATCGCTCCGCAGCGACGCGTCTTTCCGGCCTGTTCGCCGTCGGCTCCGACCGGTGACGCCAGACGACATAGTCGGGGGCCACCGCCAGGGCGATGTGGTTCCACAGACGTTTGTCCGCAGCCTCTCGCCGCGTCAGGCGCAGCGTGGCGTGGAGCCGAGGCGCCAACCACGCGTCGGCTCGGGTGCGGTCCTCCCGGAACTCGAACATGGCGTCTTCCACCAGGCTTCGGATCGGCTCGACCCACCATCTGGCGTCGTCCTCGGGGAGCGGCTCGACGATCTTGGCGAGATCGATACCGCCGTGGACCTGTTCACCTTTGAGCAGTTCCTCGGTGAGGAACGGATCGACGGCCGAGGTGGCGAGCAACCCCAGGCGCTCCGGTACGTGGTTCGGTTGCGTGATCACGTCTCACTCTCGCGGTTCATCTGTGCCAGACTGCGGATGACATGGGCGAGCGCCTTGGAGGCATCGGCGCGGCGGACCGCCGCGTAGTGGATACGCGTCTGGAGTTCCACCCAGCCGGAGTCGCCGGTACGTCGACGGTGGACCTGTCGTAGGGCCTCCTCGACGTGCACTCCGGGAATCACGTCCGGGAGCATCTCCCGCAGTACCTCGCCCTGCCAGTCGGTCGGGAAGACCGGGCCACCGCCGGGTTCCACTTCCAGATCGCCGATGGCGCCGTGGAAGACCGCGGTCCAGACGTCTGTGGCCATCTGGGTGACCAGGAGGTCACGCACCTTGCTCTCCACACCCGAACCGTTGCTGTCCAACAGGCCGATGGCACCCTCGACGTCGGTGTTCACGAACACGGTGGGGACCCTGGCCGAGGCGTCCAGGATCCAGGGGGCGTCGGCGTAGGCCTGGAGCCACTCCCGGGAGCTTCTCTTGAACGACGTTGTCTGGACGTCCAGTTGGAGCCCTCGGACCGGTTCGTCGGAGATCGTGTCGACGATCCAGCTCCGATCGGTCTCGGCGATCGACCGTCCGCGGACCCCGTCCACGGTCCCTACCGCATGCACGGCGAGAGAGGCTCGCCCCAAGTGGTCGTCACGGAGCACTTCCACGGAGCCCGACCAGTCCCGACCGTCCGGCGCGTCACGCGTGAGCTCCGCGGAGGTGCGGATATTGGTCTCGCCGTCCGTCAGCACGGCGAGGACACACAGATCGGACCAGGCCGCGTCCGGCGCGTTCACCCCGGGCGGCAGCGTCGCCGAGAGACCGATCGTGGCGCTGACCCAGTCGGCGTGGCCCGCGATGCCGAGCGCGACGGCCTGCTGCTGGGTCGAGTACGCCGTGGTCTCCAGCTGGTCGCGGGTGCCGTCGGCGAGCCTGAGGGAGACCGAGGTCACTCTGAGCGTGACCGGCCGGTTGAGCCGCTTGTACGGGTAGATCTTCACGCGTCACTCCCCCTTGCCGGCACGGAGTTCGACGACGAGGCGGGTGAGCGTCGTCCTGACCGGGTGGCTGGTGACGTCGGTGAATCCTTGGAACTTCGCACGACGCGTGCCGGGCGGAAAGCGCAGGGTCCCGTCCTCCACCTCGCAGCCCTCCAGCGCCACGAGCTCCGCCCAGTCCAGTTTCGGGCGGCCTCCGGAGCGCACGTCCAGCTGGGCGACCGGCACCATCGGGACGATCTCGTCGCCACGCGGGATGCTCACTTCGGCGGTGATCCGCCATTCCCCGTCATCGCCGACCGTCGCGTCGAGCTTGTCCAGCACCGGAACCACCGGCCCGGCGGGAGCCTTGGCCTTGGGTCTCGTTCTCACTGTCAACGCCTTGCGCACGGCCTCACCGCCGTCGCGACTACTGCGCTTCGGCCGTCCGACGAGCTCCCTGACCGCGCTGTTCACCTCGGTGGTCAGCGCATTGATCCGCCGGTATGCGGACGGCGACCAGCGCAGGGTCAGCTCCTCCGTCTGTCCCCAGCGGTCGTGCTCAGGCGGTTCCGCCGCACGCAGGAAGTCCTCGGCCTCCTCCGCAAAGGGGGCCGTTTCTCCGACTGCCTCGCCCACCAGCAGAACGGCCTGGAAGGGGTTGGTCCCAATCGGCAGCTTCGGGACCACGGTCCTCTTGACGGTCATGCGGTTACCGCGCAACGAGTGCACCTGGTTCTTCCCCCCGACCCCATCCCTGTCGCCCTCGGCCTCGGTGACCAGCAGGACCGCCTGGTGCGTACCGAGCGTCCCATGAGTGCCCCCGGAGAGCGGCAGTTTCAACGGAACGCTCCGCGCCGCCACCTGCCCGGCCTCGGTGAGGCGATCCACCGTGGTGCCCTCGTAGTGCGCCTTGAGGGCACGAGTCCGGGCGGGCTGCTCGGCAGACGGGTCCACCTGCTTTTCCGGCACGACCTCCTTGCCGTTCTGCAAGGCACGGACAGAGACCTCAAGCAAGGGGAGCCTGCTGCCGCCGCCGGTCATCGCGGCCCAGAAGTCACGTCCCAGCGCCTCCACGAGACGGCCATGCATCTTGCGGATGTCACGCGTGTCCTCGTCACCCTCCTTGTCTTCGATGGACTCGTCGTCGGCCTCGGCCTTCCCCTCAAGGCTGGCCACGTCGTGCGCCCCGACAATGAGGAAGGACGTACCGGGTTCGTCGCTCTCCCTGGTCAGATGCAGGCTTGCCACGGTCTCCTCGTCCGCCCACCAGGAGCGGGCCACCATGGCACCGGGCGAATCTGGGTCGGGGCGCCCGAACCATGCCGGGCCCGCGTACGGCTCGCCATCCACCTCACGCCAGGGCAGTTCGAGACGGCCGATGACCCGTCGCTCGGTGCGTCCCTCGTGTGGCACGGACAAAGTGGAGTTGATGAGCACGAGGCCGAGGGCGCTGGTGGCCCACAGCGTCGCCTTGCCCAAGCCGTACGAACCACCCGCGCCGGGCCCGGACTTGAGGCTCTCCAACTGACGTCTGACCACGGCGGCGAACTTGCCGTCCGCGTAGTCGTCGCCGATGAGCCCGGAAGCGTTGTAGTCGTCAACCCGCAGCAGGACCAGGCGGCCCTTCTCGTACATGTCGCGCACTCCGGCGTCCACGACCCGGCCGACCTTCTGGTTGGCGGCGGTCTCCGAGACGGCGGAGTAGTGCGGAAAGAGATCATTCCAGAGGATCGCCTCGCGGAAGGCGTCCAGGGCCTCGCCGGTGAGCTCATGGAGGGTGTAACGAACCCGGACCGGGCGGCCGTTCTCCGTCAGACGCTCGTCGAGACTGTTCTGGCAGGTCTCGCGCGCGAGGACCTGCACGTCGGCGTCGAAGGCGAAGGCAGCGGCATTGCCCAGGTCACGGCCGCCGTCGGGGTAGCCGGGGCGGTGGTACCAGGTGACGGGGAGGCCGGCCTGGGTGTCGGTGGTACGGGTGTGGACCGTACCCACATCCGTGCCCAACGCCTTGGCGATGTCCGTCATGACGGTCGGTCGGGGAGTCGACCTGCCGGTGATCCATGCGGACACCGCAGCCCGGGTCAGGTTGAGCTCGTCGGCCAGTTCGGCCTGCGTCTTCCCCGCGAGCTTGAGCTGTCGGGCCAACCAGGGCCCGAACTCCTCACCTGTCTCCACGCGCCGCCTGCTCTTTCCTCGGAGTCCCATGCTGATCGCATGTTGTGGACCACCAGGCTAATTTGACACGCGCAGCATCGTCAACCAACAGTTGATCGGGCTTGATCACCTGGGTCACTTCAGTCGAGTGTCCAACTTGCTCAAATGATCATATTTATCCTCAGATGTACCACTCTCGTAAGCAGTGAGGATCAACTCCCCCCAGGCAAAGGGGAGTTGGTTGACACATTCGAGTGAACGCCGATAGCGTTGTTGACAGTGGGGATCCCACTCCGCTCGCGAAACCCGAAAACGGGAAGGCCGGGCGGCCTGGGGAGAAGTGCGCCCAAATTCTAACCTCATACCTAACCGACACCTCTACAGAGCTCTTCCAGGGAACGCCCTTCCAAAAAGGACTGGCCCCACAAGACTTCCATCCGCTAGCTTATTTTGGGGGAGCAAGTCTCAACCAAAGCATCAACTTGCCTATTTCTTTTCACACGGGGGGCGTGTGCCCGAATACACCCCTGTGCAACTGCAGGATGCGACGATAGACAGGGGTGCAACCAGTCGATGAATGAACAGGATAGCGACTCGCTCGACTCGCTTCGGGATTCCAGCTCATTCGAGCTGAGTATCAAGACCGCAGAAAGCATGGTCGAAGTTCTGGAGATTCTCCACGAACAGAACCTGTCCGAGGAGGATTTCACCAACAGGTTCCCCATCCTGGCCAAGCTGTTCCAGGGGCTGCCGAACGAGACCGCTCCCCCTGCCTGACCCCAGAGCCCAGAGCCCCAAGCATGTCCGGGGGTCTCGGTCTCGCAACAACCAACGTCTTCACCGCGAGTTCTCCGCTTCACGACGGCACTGTGGGAAATACGCCCACGTGCCATGAGAACGAACACGGGCCGGCCGACGCCCGGCGGCCGGCCCTCCGTTCGACCTTTCGCCCGAACCTTTGACAGCCCAGGAGCGCAGAAGCAGTGCCATCTTCGTCCTCTCCAGTAATTCAAACCGTTCTCGAACAGTCCTCGCGTGTCCTGCAGACATACGCCGTGGACCCCGGTCTTGTGGCCGAGCACGCCAACGGAGAGCGCCGCATCACCCAGGGTGGATATGGCGACCGCCAGCTTTTCGAGCTCGTCCAGAATGCGGCCGACGAAATGGCCGACGAGCAAGGCGGGCGAGTTTATGTCGTCCTCACGGAAACCCACCTGTACTGCGCGAACGAGGGTAATCCGGTAACCCCGGAAGGCGCGGAGACAATTCTTCGGATGAGTATGTCGAAGAAGCGTGGAGGCCAGATCGGGCGTTTCGGAGTGGGCGTCAAATCGGTTCTCGTGGTGACCGACGCACCGGAATTCTTCAGCCGCGACGGTAGTTTCGGATTCGATCGAGCGTGGTCGTACGAGCAGATCAAGGCCGTGCCCGGCGTGACGGCGCGCTACGGCCCGGAGTTCGACGCTCCCGTGCTGCGGATGGCCCGGCCTCTCGACATGCAGGCCGAGCGCGCCTCCGATCACGTCCTCGACGAACTGCTGAGCTGGGCCACCACCGTCGTACGCCTGCCCCTGCTCCCGAAGGCCGACGACCGGCTGGGCCGGGACATGCACGGCGGTCGCGCCAAGGACCACGGCGAGCCCCGCGAGGAATTCCCGGTCGGCTTCCAGCTCTTCTCGCCGCACGTCGCAAAGGTCGTACTGGAGGACCGCCGGCCACGGCCCATGGCCCGTCGGACGCTGACCGCCCGGCAGACCGGTGACCTGCACACCGTGATCGAGGAGCGAACCGGGAAGGCCGTCGCCACCGACCGGTGGCGCGTGTTCACGACCACCCACGAACCCGGTCCAGCGGCCCGCAGCGACGCCGGAGAGCTGCACGACCGGCTCTCGCTCGACCTCGCCTGGGGCGTCCCCGCCCTGGAGAAGGATCAGGAGAGCGGTTTGTACGTCAGCCCCCGATCGCGCGGACGCGGCAAGTTCTGGTCCTTCTTCCCGACCAAGTACGAGATGTCGCTGAGCGGCATCCTCAACGGGGCCTGGAAGACGAACGAAGACCGGCAGAATCTCCTCGACTCCTCCCCCTTCAACCAGGAGATGATCCGAGCAGCCGCGCAACTGGTCATCGAGTCGCTCCCGGCCTTGGCACCCGCCGAGGACCCGGCCGCCTACCTCCCCCTGCTGCCCGGCCGTGTGAAGGAGGCGATCAGCTGGGCGGACGAGTTCCTGACGGAAGAAATCTGGATGCGCGCCGCGGTGAACCCATCGCTTCCCGACCAGGACGGCGTGCTGCGCGTGCCGACCGAGCTTCGGGTGCACCCCCGTCCCAAGGACCCGAAGAAGGAGTCGAAATCTCTCCTGCGTTGGCTGCGGTGGTGGCACGAGTGCGCGGACCGTCCGGCGAACTGGCTGCATCCGAGCGTCGAAGTGGATGCCCTGCGCTCCGGCAAGGTCGAGCACATCCTTGGTGCGGCCAAGCACCAACGAGCCGACGTTCGCGACTGGTTGGAGGCCCTCGTCGAGAGCGGCACCGTGCAGGCCTCCGCGACGGCGATCCGCATTCTCGCCGACATGGTCGAGGTCGGTTCCCCGTTCGTCGAGGAGGCCCGTAAAGCCCACATCGTTCTCACCGAGGAGGACGGTCTCGTCGCCCCTGTGCAGGGCAAGGTCTACCGCCGCACCGACCAGGACGGACTGCGCGAGTCCACGGTGTACGTGGTCGACGAACTCGCCCAGGACCCCTCGCTGGCGCACGCGCTCGACGTCCTGGGCATTCGGGAGGCCGATGTAGAGGGCCGGTTCGACAGCGTTCTCGACCAGGGCTTCGATCACTACAGCCAATCGGACTGGGAGCGGTTCTGGGAGCTGTTCCGTCAGGCGGGGGTCCGTCGCCTGACCCACAAGGTCCTGGAGCGGGTGCCCGCAGCACGCTCGACGCTTCGGGTGCGGACCGCCGACGGTCGGTTCCGACCTGTCGAGGACTGCATGCTGCCGGGTGTCGTGGTCGACGCGAAACGGGACCCGAGCATCGCCGTCGACATGGCGTTCCACTCCGACGACACTCCCTTCTTCTCCCAGGTCGGCCTACGGGAACGACCGTCCGGCGGGATCCGGCCCCAGGAGGGCGAGGCGTGGTACGACGAGTACCGCGAAGCCCTCCACACCTCCTACCTGCGCCGCCTGGACAGCAGCGCCCCGCGCCCCGCGCTGAACCGGATGAAGACCGATGGCGCCCCGATCGGCGGCCCGCTCCATCTCTTTCGCGCTCTCTCCGAGGAATCCCGCGCCGCCTTTCTGAAGGTGCTGCCCGACGACGCCGTGGTGGACAACTGGACGCGCCAGATCGGTACGCAGACCAACACGCGGCAGCCGGTCGCCTCACCGATCCGGTGGATGCTGTGGAAGTACGGGACGGCCGTCACCTCCCAGGGGATCAAGCCGCTGAAGGAAGCCGTCGGCCCTCAGCTCGCCGCCTACCGCGACGTATTGCCGGTGGCCGAGATCTCTCCGGAGAAGGCCCGTAAGTTGCGGCTCCCGACCACCGTCGACGAGGTACCCGCCGACCGTTGGGACGCGCTCCTCGACGAGGTGACCCGCAGCGAGGACGACTCCTTCGTCGGCGCCACCTACGTGATGCTGACCCGGTTCGGCGCGGACTTCCCCGAGGACGCCCTGACTCGTTGCCGGATCGGCGATGGCTGGGGCACCCGCCCCGACGACGAGATCACCCTCGCCGTCGGGGCCGCCCAGTACCGCGCGCTGCGCGCCGAGCAGCTCCCTGCGCTGCTCGTACCTACCGCTGACGACGCCGAGCTGATGATCGAGAAGTGGGGCATGCTCCGCTATGCCGACGTGATCAGTCTGGAGACCCGTGAAGTCACCGAGGGCGACCCCGTGCCGCTGGTCGAGTTGTTCCCCGCCCTACGGCAGCGCCTGAACAGCGGGAACCGCAACAGCATGGTGCAACGGTGCAGCGAACTGGAGGAGGTCACCCGCACACCCAACGGGACGCACGCCTCCCCCCTCGACGCCGTGCGCCAGGACAGCACCGTCAAGGTCCGCGTTCCTCTGGACCCCGAGCCGATGCTGCGCCTGATCGACCGCGAACTCGGGCTGGGCCTCGGTGCCGCCGGTTGCCGTCAGGTCCTGGAGCACCAGGACCGTATGGCGCGGGACAGCGAGCTGAAGGCAGCGCAGAAGGCGGTGCGCGAGGCCGAGGACGTGGTGGCCAAGATCGAGCTGCTGATCGGGGCGGACGCGCTCCGGACCGGCCTCCCCGAGGGATTGATGGAGGCCGAGCTGCAGGCGACCGACGGGGTGGAGCCGTCCGGGCGCCGGATCGCGCAGATGGCATTCAACGCGCATGGTGACGGGGTGCTCCAGCAGCACGCCCGCGACATCCAGGCGCGCTTCCCCAACGCTCCGGTCGCATATGGGGGTTCGTCGGTTGCCATCGCGTTCGTCTCGGAACTGAAACTGCCTGCCGCTTTCGCCGGTTCGAGGACTCCGTCCCCACCTCCGTTCGAGACCGTCGAGGGCCCCCGGGACTTCCCGAGCCTCCACGAATACCAGGAGGACCTGGTCCGGAACATCTCCACCATGCTCGACCGACTGGCGCCCCAGCGCGGCATGCTGTCGCTGCCGACCGGCGCCGGCAAGACCCGGGTCACCGCCGAGGCCGTGATCCGTTGGGTGAAGCGGGTCGGCGACCTCAAGGGACCGCTGTTGTGGATCGCGCAGACCGAGGAGTTGTGCGAACAGGCCGTCCAGAGCTGGAAGTTCGTCTGGAGCAAGGTCGGCGCCGAACGGCCGCTCACCATCAGCAGGTTGTGGAGCACCAACGAAGTCGGGGACGTGGTCGATCACCCGCACCTGGTGGTCGCCACCGACGCCAAGCTCGAGCGGTGCCTTGCCACCGACCAGTACGCCTGGCTGCGCCAGGCCGCTCTGGTGATCGTGGACGAGGCGCACACCGCGATCTCCAAGCGGTACACCGAGATCCTGGGCCAGTTGGGACTCACCCAGTACGAGACCGGCCGGCATCTACTCGGTCTGACCGCCACCCCGTTCCGAAACCGCAACGAGGAGGAGACCCGCCGTCTGGCCGGCCGCTTCGGCAATCGGCGACTCGACGAAGGGGTCTTCCCGTCGGGCGACCCGTATCGCGACCTCCAGGACTGGGGGATGCTCGCGCAGGTCGAGCACCGCACCCTGGAGGGCGGCCGTATCGAACTCACTCGGGACGAGAAGACGCACGCCGATCGCATGGCCATGCTCTCCCGGTCCGCCGAACAGCGGCTCGCCGACGACCACGCGCGCAGTCGACGCATCGTCGACTCGGTGGCCGAACTTCCGGACGACTGGCCGACGTTGCTCTTCGCAACCTCCGTCGACCACGCCAAATACCTGGCGGCCATGCTCAACGACCGGGGTGTCCGGTCCGCTGCCGTGGACTCGACGACCAGTGCACAGGACCGTCGAACTCGCATCGAGAACTTCCGAAACGGACGCATCCGAGTACTGACCAACTACGGTGTGCTCACCCAGGGATTCGACGCGCCGGCCACTCGTGCCGTGGTCGTGGCCAGGCCGGTCTACAGCACCAATGTGTACCAACAGATGATCGGTCGCGGACTGCGCGGACCGCGGAACGGCGGCAAGGACAGCTGTCTGATTCTCAACATCAGCGACAACATCACCAACTTCGACACCGACCTCGCCTTCAACGAGTTCGAGCATCTCTGGAGCCGGAAGTGACCGACGTCTACCAGGACAGCCCTCCGCTCACCGACGAGCAACTGGCCGTGGTCGAGCAATCTTGGGACGCTCGGGTCCTGGTCACCGCAGGCGCCGGTGCCGGAAAGACCCACACCCTGGTACGTCGACTCGATGCCCTGTGCGGCAACGAGGACCCCGAACAGGCCCTGGAAGCTGCCGAGATCCTGGTGCTCACCTTCTCCCGGGCCGCCGCTCGGGAGCTGCGCGAGCGGATCTCCCGGCACGGGGAACGAGCGCATCGGGTACGTGCCCGGACCTTCGACGCCTGGGCCTACGAGGTGCTTCTCCAGGTGCAGCCGGACGGCGAGTGGGGAGCGGTCGACTTCGACGAACGGATCGCCGCCGCGACTCAGGCGATCGAAAGGGGCGCGCTGGAGATCGGCGACGCGGTCCCGCCGGCCCATGTCGTGATCGACGAGGTGCAGGACCTGTTGGGCGGGCGCCGCGAGTTGGTGGAGACGCTTCTCGACCGATACCAGGACAGCTGCGGCTTCACCGTCGTCGGGGACGCCGCCCAGTCGGTGTACGGCTTCCAGATCGAGGATCTGGGCGAACGCGCCGACGAGACCGGCCGGTTCTTCGACTGGCTGCGCTGCTCTTACCCCGACGACCTGGTGGAACTGCGTCTCACGCGGAACTTTCGGGCCAACACCGAAGAGGCTCGGGTCGCACTTCCCCTCGGCCCCCGTCTCCAGCGGTTGAACGATCCGGACGAGGCGGGAACTGTCTACGACGAACTGCGCGATCTCCTCCTGGATCCGGCGAACGGCATGGGCGGCCTCGACGACGAGTTCACCCTGGACGGCCTGCGGGAGGTGTCCGACACGTGCGCCGTCCTCACCCGTGACAACCAGCAGGCCCTCGTGGTCTCCGGGCTGCTGCACGCGCACGGCATCGCACACCGACTGCGGCGCCCGCTGGAGGAGCGTCCTGTGCCGTACTGGGTGGCCGAGTTGCTGCGGCGCACGGAGGCGACCGGCCTCACCGAGGACCGGTTCCGTGCTCTCCTCTCGGAGATCCCTCTGCGGTACGAACCGAATGCCACCGCCCTGTGGACGGTGCTGCGTCGGGTCGCTCGCGGAGCGGGGCGCGGTGTGCTCGATCTGGACCGACTGCGCCGCGCGGTCGGCGAGGGAAGATTTCCCGACGAAGCGGCTGACCCGGAGACGTCCCGGATCGTCGTCTCGACCGTGCATCGAGCCAAGGGGCTGGAGTTCGACCGGGTGATCGTCCTCACGCCACCGACCGTCACGGATCTCCGCAAGCGATACGAGGAAGAGTTGGACCTCCAGGCCGAGGCCCGAGCTCTCTACGTGGCGATGACCCGTGCCCGTCAGGACCTTTACCACGTCGCCCCGCCCGAACTGCCGCACTTCAAGTGGGCCGGGCGTCGGCGCCATGGCCGTCGTTACCTCGGGTCATGGCGGTCGTACGACAGGTACGGGATCGTCACCGACGCGGGCGACGTCTGCCGCGACAATCCGCCCGGCCACGAGACGAACGCCGTGGCCGCCCAGGAGTATCTCCTGGAACAGGTACGCCCCGGCGAGGAAGTGGTGCTGCGCAGGCGTCACGATCTACCGATGGGCGAGACACAGAGCCCGCCCTATGTGCTGGTACACGGTGGGCGGGAGATCGGCGAGGCGTCTTCCCGCTTCCGAGAGGACCTGTTCCAGGTGCAGAAGGTGAGCCGTACCTGGGATCCCTGGTGGCCCGACGAGATCCACGACCTGAGGATCGACAGCCTGGAGACCGTGACGGGCAGCACAGCCGCCGGCGCCAACGCCGGACTCGGTGATCGAGGTGTGTGGATCGCCCCGCGGATCACCGGCATCGGTCGATATCGGAGAGCCGACAACTACGAGGAGCAGGGCGCATGACGCAGGTGACAGGCCGACACTCCGAGCACTACCGGTTCCGGGACGAGGAACTCCTGGTGGGGCTCCGCCGTGAACTCCTCGGCCCCTCCGAGGACGCCGAGCCGGACGACCGGGGCGAGGTTCTCACCCAGGACGCGCCGATCGACCGCTATCTGACCGGCGTGCTGTATCCGCGTGCCGCGGACAGGGCCGCGAAGGAGCAGCAGGACGATGACGCGGGCGAACAGCAAGGCCTGGACGCCGCACCTCTGCTCACCCGCGACGACGTCGAGGAGTCCGGCACCGCGCAGGACGTCGGTGCCTCGGGGGACAGGCGTCCCTCCTCGATGGGTCTCACCTTCGCGGTCCGCCCCGCCATAAGCGGTTCGATCGTGGTCTCGGCCCGTGCGGCTGTCTACGAGCCCACCGATGCCGATGGCAGGCGCATCCCGGCCCGCCGCGCCGAGGCGCGTACCACCGCCGACCAGCGGGAGCGGTGGCGGCGCAAGGAGCTCGACCTCCCTGATCAGACCATCGAGGTGACCCGGCCGGATCCGAGGATGAGGATCGAGCTCTCCCCGGAAGCCGCGCTGCACGTCAACGTCCGGCGTCTCGATCAGACCACCCGCACGGTCACGATCACAGTCACGTTGATCAACACCCAGAAGGTCGGGGAGTGGGATCTCCAGGACGCCTTCTCCCTGTTCCAGTGCGGTCTGACGGTCCGGGCCGCCGACGGCTCAACCGCGTTCGTGGAGCGTCCCGCGCCCGCGGCCGGCCACGACCCGGAGATCGGCACGAGTCGGTTGCTGCACCGCCACGCCCCGACCTTCGCGGTCGGCCACGGCTGCTCCGCCGAGTGGGATTGGACTCCACAGCCGATCGGTATGACCGAGGCCGAGACGCCCGCCGTCCCCGAGGTGCGGAGCCAGTTCGTACCCAGCGTGGAGGTGCTTCTCACCGACTCCAACCCGGAGATCGACAGCTCGGCACTGTCCATGCTGGGGCTGGCCGAGCAGTCCGACTCCGAGGTCCTGGCCGCTCTGGAAGGGCTCGCCACGGGGTACGGGCACTGGATCGACCGCAAGTCGGCCGAGGCGGACGCTCTGACCGGCGGCCCTCACGAGAAGCCCGCGCGGGAGCAGGTGACGGCCTGCCGGGAGGCGCTCGACCGCATCCGTGAGGGCATCGAACTGCTGCGGACCAAACCCGATCTCATGCACGCGTTCCGTCTCGCGAACCGTGCCATGGCAGACCAGCGTGCCCGCAGCAAGTGGGTGAAAGACGGACGGGTCGGGGCCCCCGACCTCGCCGCCGGGCACTGGCGCCCCTTCCAGATCGCGTTCGTGCTGCTCTGCCTGGCCGGCATCGACGACCGCGAGCATCGCGACCGACAGACTTCCGACCTACTGTGGTTCCCCACTGGTGGCGGCAAGACGGAGGCCTATCTCGGGCTGATCGCCCTCACGTCGTTCCTGCGTCGCATCCGCAAGGGCGCGGACGGCGGCGGTGTCACCGTCCTCATGCGCTACACGCTGCGACTGCTCACCCTTCAGCAGTTCGAACGCGCGGCGATCCTGCTCTGCGCCATGGAGCGCATGCGGCGCCGGACGCCCGAGTTGGGCCGAGAGGAGTTCTCCGTCGGCATGTGGGTGGGACGTTCGGCCACCCCCAACACACTGGCCGTGGCAGGCCTGAAGCTGGACGAGCTACGGAGGAACCTCGACAAGCGCCTCGCCACCGAGAATCCCGTCCAACTGCACGCCTGCCCCTGGTGCGGGACCCGCCTCGACGCACGGAACTACGAAGTCGACGAGGACGCCAAGCGGATGCGCGTCCGATGCCCCGGCGCGGACTGCGACTTCACCGACGGCCTGCCCGTCCATCTGGTCGACGAGGCGGTGTACGACGCACGGCCGACCCTGGTGATCGCCACCGTCGACAAGTTCGCGTCGATGCCGTGGCGTCCCGCGACCTCCGCGCTCTTCAACCGCGACGACGACCCGGAGGGCGGCACCCCTCCCCCGGAACTGATCGTCCAGGACGAACTCCACCTGATCTCCGGCCCGTTGGGAACCCTCACCGGCCTCTACGAGACCGCCGTCGACGCCCTCGCCGGCCAGCCCAAGGTGATCGCCTCCACGGCGACCATCCGTCGCGCCGCCGACCAGGGACGCAACCTCTTCGCCCGCGATGTACGCCAGTTCCCGCCCGCCGGCCTCGACGCCCGCGACTCGTGGTTCGCCGTGGAGACACCGCGCGAGGAGAAGGCGAGCCGCCGCTACGTCGGCCTCCTGGCCCCCGGAACCAGCCAGTCCACCCTCCTGATCCGCACGTACGCCACCTTGCTGCACAGGGCCAAGCAGGCGAAGACCGAGGACGAGGTGCGCGACGCATACTGGAGTCTCATCGGCTACTTCAACAGCCTCCGGGTGCTGTCCGCGGCCGAACTCCAGGTCCATGACGACGTGGTGGCCTATCTGGAGCTGCTGGCCGAGCGTGAGGGAGTGGATGTCCGCTCGGTCTCCAACTACTCCGAGCTGACGAGCCGTATCGACGCCAGCGAGATCCCCACCCGCCTCAAGGGCATCGAGAGGCGGCTGCCCGACGACGACACCGTGGACGTCCTCCTGGCCACCAACATGATCGCGGTCGGCGTGGACGTGGACCGCCTCGGTCTGATGGCCGTGATGGGCCAGCCGCAGACGACCGCCGAGTACATCCAGGCCACCAGCCGGGTCGGCCGCACCCACCCCGGCCTCGTCGCGGTCATGCTCAACTCGACCCGATCCCGGGACCGTTCCCACTACGAGAGCTTCCAGCATTTCCACTCGGCCCTGTACCGCGAGGTCGAGTCCACCTCCGTCACCCCGTTCTCCGCCCGCGCCCGCGACCGGGGTCTGCACGCGGTCATCGTCGCTCTCGCCCGCATCATGATCCCCACTGCCCGCCTCAACGAGGGCGCCGGCCAGGTCGAGTCCTACGAAGACGTACTCCGGAATCGCATCAAGTCGATCCTCCTGGAGCGCGTGTCGGCGGTGACCCCGGAGGAGACCGACGCCGTGTCCCGGGCCTTCGACGAGTTCGTCGAGTGGTGGTGCCGCGAGGCCGACATCGACAGCAACCTGCTTTTCGAGCCTCAGAGGGGCAGTCGTGCCCCTTCGCTTCTGAAGGCGTACGACGACGAGTCCCAGGACGTCGAGGCATGGTCCACGTTGTGGAGCCTGCGCGATGTCGACGCCGAGACCGCCCTGTTCATGGAGGGAACCCGATGACCCCGCCCCCCGCCCGCCGTCGCCGGACCGGCGCGAACAGCGCCGCCCCCGCCCACAACTTTCCGCGACGTGGTGCGGTCCGCCGCGCCCAGGCGATCACCACATACGGCGTCGGGTCTCTCATCGCCGTCGACCATGAGTCCTTCATCGTTTCGGGCCTCGACGAGGCCGAGCAGAGCTGGAGCCGTGACGAGTCCCCGCGGATCTACGAACGGCGCCTGGCCCGAGTGCTCGGCGTCGACTACTTCCGGTTGCCGCCCGCTTCCGACGACACCAGCAAGGACGGTCTCCGGGTCCGGCGATTCCCCTTGATGCACTCCTGCCCTGAGTGCAACGACCTGCAGCGACACCGCGACTTCAACCCGCCCGCCGGTCGAAGCGTCTGCGGCACGTGCGAGGTCGACCTGGTCCCCTCCCGTTTCGTCGTCGCCTGCGAGGCCGGACACCTCGGCGAGTTCCCGTACTGGCAGTGGGTGCACCGCTCCACGGACCGCGGTGCCACTACGGCGGGACAGTGCGGGGGGAAGCTCAAGGTGCGCACGACCGGGCGCACTTCCTCGCTCCGCTCCATCCTCGTCTCCTGCACCTGTGGGCAGGCTCCCGAGGTCTCGATGGAGGGCTCCTTCCGCAGGCGCGCGCTCAAGGATCTGGGTCTCAAGTGCCGAGGACCCCGTCCGTGGCTCGGCGCGTCCGCCCCCGCCCAGGAGTGCGGACTCCCCCTGCGTACGTTGCAGCGTGGTTCGTCGGCGGTGTGGCAGCCGGTGTTGAAATCTGCGCTGTCCATCCCGCCTTGGAGCGACGGCCGCTCGGATCCGCTCGCCGAACACTGGGAGCAACTGCGCGAGCTGAACAGTCGAGCAGAGGTGGAAATGTGCCTCAAGTTCGTCTTCAAGGGTGAGAGCCCCGTTCCGATCGATGACGTCATGGCATTCCTCGTTGCTGAGCGGGAGGAAGACCCCACTGGTGACGAGGCGCCCTCGTTCGGCCATGGTTATCGCGCCCTGCGCAACAAGGAGTACGAGCGCCTCCGCGCGGGCAACGACGAGAGCGAGCACTCCCGCGACGAGCAGTTCGTCTGCGAGACCCCGCTGGGCGACCAGAGGGTGCTCGACCCGCTCGGCGTCACCGGCCCGATGCTGGTCAAGAAGCTTCGCGAGGTGCGCGCCCTGAAGGCGTTCACCCGGCTCGTCGACGCCGAGTCGACCACCGACTCCAAGGAGATGCCGCTGTCCGAACGTCCCCTGCGCTGGCTCCCCGCCATGGAGGTACGGGGTGAGGGAGTCTTCCTCCGACTGGATGAGGATCGGCTCGGCGTCTGGGAGAAGGCCCCGGCGGTGGCAGCCCGGGTCGAGCGGATGCGTACCGCCCACCAGCGGGTGCTGGAGCAGCGGGCCGACGATCCGAGCAGTGTCGTCCCCTCCCCCGCAACCCCTCGCATGGTGCTGCTGCACACTCTGGCCCACATCCTCATCAACGAGTGGAGCCTGGAGGCGGGCTATCCTGCCGCGGCCCTGCGCGAGCGCCTGTACGCAGCCGACGACATGGCCGGGGTCCTCGTCTACACGGCGACGAGTGACTCCGCGGGCAGCCTCGGCGGTCTCGTCGCCCGGGGCGAACCTGATCATCTTGAGCAGGCGATCCGTTCCGCCGTCCACAGAGCCGAATGGTGCTCCTCCGACCCGCTCTGCGTCGAGTCCGAAGCATCCGGCGCCGGCGGAACCAACCTCGCCGCCTGCCACGCCTGTGTGATGCTCCCGGAGACGAGTTGCGAGCACAACAACATCCTGTTGGACCGCGCGCTGCTCGTCGGTACCCCGGACAATCCGCACGTGGGCTTCTTCGCGAAAATGCTGGGCCACTGACGTCCAACCGGCCGTGAAGCAGAGCCACAGCTCCGCGCCGTGCACGATACCGATGTCGGTAGAGCGGAACCGGCCGCCGCACCGCGGCCGCCGGGCAGCCCCCTGCCTTGCGGGGCCAGATTTTGGCGGCATCGTCATCAGACTGCCTGGCGGGACTGGCCCTCGGACCCCGCGACCTGCACCTCGAAGTGCGTCTGCGCCTGGTCCAGCACCTCATCGGCATCGCAACCATGGACTCTGAGCCAGTGGAGAAGGTCCGTGATGACGTCGATCGCCGCCTCCTCGGTCACCCTCATGGTCAGCCTGCTCGGGTTGGGCTCACCGCGGTCTCTCACCGCCAACTCGCACCAGGTCACCTTTCGGTCGGCGTGGAGATCCACTCCCCAGCGATCGGTAACCGCATCGACAAGCGCCACACCCCGCCCGGTCTCGGAGTCGGCGCCCGCATCCTTGAGAAAGGGAAGGGCTCGCGTATCCGGGTCGTGGACCTCGATACGGAGATGCGCGCGGTTCATGCAGACGACGAGGGTGGCCGGTGTTCCGGAGCCGACATGGTCGATCACGTTGGCCACGAGCTCACTGACGCAGAGTTGGGCCAATTCGATCGACTCGTGCAGGCCCCATAGCGTCAGGTGGGTCCGCAGCACACGTCGAAGGGAGGCCACCTCCTCCGGCTCCGCCAGGAACGGAAGCTTCCATGGTTTCCTCCGCACGCACCGAGCGCCGTCCATGATCCAACTCCTCTGCCGGTCCGCCGAGTTGCCCTACGCATCGCGGCGCATACAGAGCGTTGCACTGGAACTCTCAAAATGGAACTCTCATATAGACCTGACCGGAGCGTGGAGCTACGGCGTGCGCCCCCGGCGCACACCACCTTGCAGTCGCTCGCGAGAAGACTTCACGATCTGACGGATCGACACGAAAGGCCCTGGACATGGCAGTCGGACCCACCACCCGTAGACGTCAACTAGGAGCCGACCTTCGTCGTCTACGCGAGCTCAAGGGTCTGACCCTTGAGGAAGCAGGGGCGCGAGTCGGTATCTCGAAGGCGACGCTCAGTCGCTATGAGACGAAGGAAGGCGCAGTCAAGTGGCCTGCTGTCGACGCCCTCTGCCGAGAGTACGGCGCCTCGGATGAGGAGCGTCTCGCACTTGTGGAGCTGGCCAAGGGAGCCAAGATCCAGGGCTGGTGGCGTTCCCTCGCGGATCCCATCCCCGAGTCCATGAACCTCATGCTCACTCTCGAGGACGAGGTCGTACGCGAAGACCACTACGGGTGCATGTACATCCCAGGGCTCCTCCAGACCCGGGCCTATGCCGAGGCAGTTCACCGAGCCTCGGAAGTGCAGTGCCCCGAGCGAGAGGTGCAGCACATGGTCGACATCCGCATGAAACGGCAGGAACTCCTGGAGCGAGACGAACCACCGCATATCTGGTGTGTGATCGACGAGGCAGCACTACGACGCAGAGTGGGCGGTCGCGACGTGATGCAGATGCAACTACGTCACCTGCTCACCATGTCCCAACTGCCGCACATCACCGTCCAGGTATTGCCGTTCTCAACGGGCGCACACGCCGCTGCCGTAGGCAGTTTCGTGGTCCTTCGGGGTCCGGATCGGGCGCTGGACGTGGTGTACGTGGACCTGCTCGGCGGTGGCCTCTTCATGGAGAAGCGCCCAGAACTGGAGCGTTATAGGTTGGCATTCGAGTACCTCAGCGCACAGGCACTCGATCTCGAGTCCTCGGCGGAGATCATCCACCGTATAAGCAAGGAGCTCTGATGACGGCGCCCTCGACGCACCAGTGGTTCAAGTCCTCTTACAGCGGTGGGAGTGGAACCGAGTGCGTGGAGTGTGCGCATGTCTACGATGGCGTCCTCGTGCGCGATTCCAAGCGTGACGATGGCCCCGTTCTGGCGGTCCAGGGGCGGGCGTGGCGATCCTTTATGGACGCTCTCGGTCAACACTCGCAGGCAATATCCGGCGCCAGTAGGGGGCACCGCGTTGCGCCCTGACCGCGGCCACCCGTTCCAGGCAGACGGCGCTCGCACGCTGACTTGGTTGCGCGCAATCCACTCCTACGCTCCCGAATGCGCAATCCGCGGCAATCCTTGAGCGCACCACAGCCCGCAATCGCATTTCCTGGACCTCCGCCCAACACAGATGGAGGGCGAACATGACGCTAAGGCTCCTCGGCACAACCAGCGACGGCGACTGCCCCACCCTCTACGACATCGAGGGCACGAACGAGATCCTCGTCCAAGGCGAGCGAGAGACCAACCCGGAGCATCTCGCCGAGCTTCGGGACGTCAAGGCGTCCGAGACCTTCGTCCGCGTCCCGCGCAGTCTGCTGACCCGCTTCGCGCCGAGGAGTGACGCTCCCGAACTCCAGCCGTTCGCCTCGATCTCCCATCTCTTCCGCGACTTCAAGCACACGGCTTGGCGCTTGGAGACCCGCCGCGGCTACGCATCGGACCGCAACAGCGCCAAGTGGCCCCGATTCCTCGCAGGCGAAGACATTGCCCGCGACCCCGACAACGCCTGGCGCGAGAACGTCCGCGCACAGACGGCGCAGGGCAAGCGGTTCGAGCGTGTTCGTCTGGTCGACGAGCCGGCCACCCAGGGTCAGGAGTTCCTCCTGGCCAGTGCGCCCAGCAACATCACGGCGGGCGAGGACATTCGCTGCCTGACTCGCGCCCAGGCGCGGGAGTTGCGGCTGCCGGACTACGACTTCTGGCTCTTCGACTCAAAGGTCCTGGCCCGCTTCGCCTTCGATGACGAGGACACCACTCTGGGTGTGTATGTCACTCAGGACCCGGCGGAAGTCCTCGTCGCCTGCCAGGCCCGGGATGCTGCCTGGCACCATGCGGTGCGTACCGAAGAATTCGCCAGGCGGGTACGTTCCACCGTGTGAGTACGGACTACCGGACCGCAAGAGAAGCCCTCGGCGCGCGGCTTCGTGAGCTGCGTACCGAGGCCGGTCTGGAAGGCAAGGACCTCGCCGCCAAGCTCGGTTGCCAGCCGTCGAAAGTATCGAGGCTCCAGAACGGCAAGCAGACCCCGTCCGCGGCGGACCTGACCGCCTGGGCTAGGGCATGCGGTCGCCCGGAGGCCGAGGCGGAGCTCCAGGGTCTTCGGGCCGGGCTGGAGATGAAGCAGCGACACCGGTCTTGGCGGCGCCGGCTCGCCGGCGGCCATCGCGGTCGGCAAGAGATCGCTGTGCGCCAGACCGAGGCCACGAAGACCATCCGCGGGCTTGAGGTGTCCCGTGTTCCCGGGTTGTTCCAGACACCGGAGTACGCCCGCGTCATCTTTCCCAGCGCCCGAACTGCTCCGCCGTCCCCTCAGGCAGGGAAAGACTGGCCCGCGTCCCCGGCACTTGACCGACCGAGCCCTCACTGACCGACTCGCGATGCGCGATTATTTGACCAACCGTTCCAGATAAGCGTATGGTCCTCGATGTGGCCAGGACCAAGGAATTCGATCCGGACGCCGCACTGCAGTCGGCCCTCGAGCTGTTCTGGCGGCGCGGCTACGAAGCGACGTCACTGGCGGACCTCGTCGAGCACCTCGGCATCGGCCGCGCCAGCATCTACGCGACCTTCGGAAGCAAGCACGAGCTGTATCTGAAGGCCATGGACCGGTACTCCGAGACGCGCGACCCGGCCCTCCTCGCCGACTTGTCCCAGCCGGGCCCCGCGCTGCCTGCGGTGCGGGCGGTAGTGCGCCGCTTCGCCGCGGAGGCCGCATCCCCGGAAGGCCGGCTGACCGGCTGTTTCGTCACCAACACCGCGGCCGAGCTGGCCCCGCACGACCCTGCGGCGGCCCGCCGGGTCGAGATCAGCTGGGAGCACATCGAGACCCTGCTGCACTCCGCGCTCGTACGGGCCCAGGCTCAGGGCGAACTGCCCGAGGGGCGCGATCCGCGTGCGCTGGCCCGCATGCTGCTCGTCCTGCTGCAGGGGGTGCGAATCGTCGGCAAGGCGTCGAGCGATCCCGCCAGGGTGCGGGACGCGGCCGAACAGGCTCTGGCCCTGCTGGGCTGACTCACACCCGCCGAAACCGCCGGGCCTCCTTTCGCATGCCCACTTTCGCATACCCAAATAATGAACCGATCGGTCAAATATCAGGGGGACGCATGACCGCCACGGGTGCCGCCCGCGTCGCCACCGTGCAGCAGCGATGCGCCTTCGTCCTCCTCGGTAGCGTCCAGGCCGCGCTGATCTTCACGCTCGCTGCGCTCGCCGTACCGCTGCCCCTCATCGGGCGCGAATTCGACCTGGAGCGAGCGGAGTTGATCCTGCTCAGCGCCGCCTACGGACTGACCTTCGCCGGGCTGCTGCTCTTTGGCGGACGCCTCGCGGACCGCTACGGCGGGCGGCGTGCCCTCACCGCAGGCCTTGTCCTCTTCGCCGCGGCCTCGGCGGCCGCCCCGCTCGCTCCCGGCATCGGGACACTGCTCGCAGCGCGCTTCGCGCAGGGCGCGGGGGCGGCTCTGATCGCGCCCGCCGCCATGGCCGTACTGCGTGCCGTCTTCCCCTCCCCACCCGCCTACAGCAGGGCGATGGCCACCTGGGGCGGGCTCTCGGTACTCGGCGCGACGGCGGGCAATCTGCTCTCCGGCGTCATCTCGGCGCTGCTGTCCTGGCGTTGGCCCTTCGCCGTACCGCTCGTGGTGGCCCTCGCAGCCCTCGCCCTCACGCCTCGGCTGCTGCCGGACAGCACACCGCGCCGGGGCAGGGCTCTCGACCTGACGGGTGCTCTGCTCGCCACCGCCGGTATCACCCTCGCCAGTTACGGACTCGTCGTCACCGATACCCGTCCCTGGTCGTCGGTCGGCGTGCTCGTGCCGCTGCTCTGCGGGGCCGCGCTGCTGGCCGCGTTCTGGTACGCCGAGCGCCGCGCCCGCGACCCGCTGCTGCCGCCCCGTTTCCTGCTCGACCGGCGGCGGGTCCTCGCTCTCGCGGCCATCGCACTGAGCGCTTGCGGAACCGCGATGACATTCGTGGTCCTCTCGCTCCACCTCCAGCAGGCGCGCGACTGGTCACAACTGCAGACCTCGGCGGCGTTCGTACCGTTCGCCGTTGCGCTGATCGCCTCGGGCCGGGCGGCAGGACCGCTGATCGGCCGGTACGGCGCCCGAACCGTCACAGTCGCCGGGCTCGGCACCGGCGCGGCCGGGCTCGCCCTCCTCGCGCTCACCGGGATCGACACACACATCTCATACGGCCATGGACTGCTGCCGGGCCTCGTGCTGTTGCCGGCCGGCGTGGCGGCCTCCTTCGCGGGAGCCGCCGTGCTCGCCACCACGGGCGTGCCGCAGCAGCAGACCGGGCTCGCGGGCGGCGTGCTGAACACGGCGATGGAATTCGGCCCCACCGTCCTGTTCGCGATCCTGCTCACGCTCGGCAGCGATGCCTCGTCCCTGGCCGCAACGGGGGCCGCTCTGGCCGTCGTGGCCCTCCTGAACCACCGCACCAAGTAATCCATCACTCAAGGGAGCAACCGGCATGAACCGCTTCACCGGCAAGACCGCCCTCGTCACCGGCGCAGGCTCCGGCCTCGGCCGAGCCATCGCGCTCGCCTTCGCCGCCGAGGGCGCATCCGTGGTCGCCGCGGGACGCAGCGCGGCCTCCCTGGACGAGACGGCCGGTCTCATCGAGGCCACCGGCGGCACGGCCACCGCCATCACCGCCGATGTCACCGACTCCGGCCGGCTCCAGAACCTCGTACGCGAGACCGTTGCCCGCTTCGGTGGACTGGACATCGCGGTCAACAACGCCGGAATACTCCGCGGCACCGGAGCCGTCGGTGAGGTGAGCGAGGAGGACTGGGACGCGGTGCTGCGAACCAATGTCACCGGCGTCTGGCTGGCCATGAAGCACGAGATCGCGCACATGAAGGGCAACGGTGGCGGCACCATCGTCAATATCTCCTCCAACCTGGGCGCCCACTTGCGGATCCCGAACCTCGGCGCGTACATCACTTCAAAGGCAGCGGTCTCCGCGCTGACCCGCGCCGCCGCTCTCGACCACATCCACCAGGGCATCCGCATCAACGCCGTCAGCCCCGGCGCCTCCGCTGCTCCCATGTCGCTGCGGCCCGGCGAGACCGAGGCCGACCGTGCCGAGCGAGTGAAGACAGAAAACCCGCTCGGCCGGGTCGCGGAAGCCGAAGAAGTAGCGGCCGCGGTGCTCTATCTCGCCTCGCCCGCGGCCGGCTCGGTGGTCGGCGCCGACCTGGTCATCGACAGTGGATCCTCGGCCTGACGGTCCGCAGACTTCGGCGACGCGCGGTGACGGGCCTCGCCCGCTGCGGCGAGGCCCATGGCATGGCGGCCGGGCCACGATCGACTTTCTGACCAAGAGCGAGGGCCAGGAGCACCGGCCTCAGCTCTCCGCGCGCGAGTGGACGACCTCTGAGCTTGGCTCTCAGCCGGGCAGGGCGTGCAGTTTCTTGCCGTGCAGGGCGAAGACGTGGGTGGGACCGCTTGATCTTCACGCACAGGCAGGCAGGGTGCGGCGCGAGAAGTCGCGCACGTTGGTGGTGGTCTGGCCGTTTCCGTAATTGTCGATCCAGACCGTGAGCTTCCTGCCTTCGTGCGCTCCGGCGGCATTCGCGGCCAGCGCCCTAGGTGCCACCCCGAGCCGCGCTTCCGGGCCCGATGGTCCCCGCGTACGACGCCCGCCTGGGCCTTCGTCGCGTCTGCTGGGCGTATGGACTTCGACAGGCGCACGGTGATGGCGGCAGGGCTCGGGGCGGCGGGGGCGTTGGGGATGGGGGCGGGCCGGGCAAGGGCGGCCGGGGGGAGGGGAAGTGGTGGTGCGGCGGCGCCAGTGGTTATCCGCGTGCAGGGCGAGTCCGCGATGTGTACGAACATTCCGGTGGGCCGTGACCGACGTGCCTCGCGGGGGCGGTACCTGGCGCTGTTGGCGGCGCGGGAGGCGGTGGGTGGGAGTGGGTGGTTCGCTGCGTACCGGGTTCGGGTGCCCGAGGCGGGGGTGTACGCGCTGACTGCCGTTGCCACCGCGCCCGTTGAGACGCCGCATACGGAGGCGGTCGGCTCGTATGTGCAACTGCGGGTCAACGACGGGCCCTTCGGCGAGGTCGCGCGCTCGCAGCCGTACTGGTACGAGTCGAGGCCCGCCTGGGGGGACTTGTCCGTGTTGGAGCTCGGTGAGGTTGAGCTGCGGCGCGGCGAGAACGAGGTCACCTTTCGTGTTGTCGAGCCGGTCGTGCTCGATGACGTCACGGCGTATGTGCTCTCCCTCGATCACTTCACGCTCACCCTGCGACGGCGCCAGGCGGCCGGGCAGCCCGTCCCGCGTGAGGTGTCGGTGCCCGTCCATCGGCACGGTGATCCCGCCCCGGTGATGTGCGTGCGGTTCGACGGGCGTGCCGCCCGCGCGCATCACGTGCGCTATACGGTCGCCGACCATCGCGGGCAGTGTGTCGCCGCCGGGCGTGTGACCGTGCGCGCGGGGGAGGCGACGGCGGCCGTCCGGCTTCCTCCGCTGCCGCCGGGGTATTACCGGGTCGATGTCGAGGGGGTGGGTGGGCGGTTCGCGTGTCTTCCGGAGCGGCTTGCCGTCGTCGGGGCCGGGAGCCGGTTCGGTGTGAATCTCTGGGCGTCCTCTCTCGTACCGCCGTCCCGGATCGACGGACTCGCCCGCGCGCTGCGGCAGATGGGCGCGGGCTGGGTGCGCGACGGCCAGTCCTGGCCGGCCGCCGAGCCGGTGCCCGGGGCGTACGACACCGAGCGGCACGACCGTGTCGCCCGCGCCCTGGGTGCGCACGGGCTGGCGGTCCTCGACGTGGTCTCGCCCGCACCACAGTGGGCGATGACCGAGGCGTCGCTGCCGCTCCCGGCGGACCTGCGGCACGCCTACCGCTACGCCCGCCGGCTGGCGCAAGCCGCCCCGGACGCGCTGCAGTTGTCCAACGAACCCGACGTCGACACCACGCGCAGCACCGGCGACGCCCACGCCGCGTTCGTCAAGGCCGCCGCGCTCGGCATCAGGGGCGTGGCCGAGGACATGGCCGAGGATGCGGTCGGGGAACTGGACAGGCGACCGCCGCTCGTCGTACTGCCCGGCATCGCGCAGAGCGGCACCTTCCAGGAGCTGATGCTCGACAACGACGTCGTACGGTACGCCGACGCCTGGGCCTTCCACGGCTACCCGGACCCCGCCGAGCAGGACGACCCGCAGTTCCCCGGCGCGGCGGCCGAGCAGCGTGAACTGGCCCGCCGGTACGGGGCGTCCGGCGTGCCGCTGTGGATGACGGAGTGCGGTGCCTTCCTCGACGCCCGTCCGCGCCTGGACCTCACCCCCGCCCAGGAGGTCGTACAGGCGCGGTACGTCGTGCGTTCCATGGTGGAGGGGCTGGCCGCCGGAAACGCGCGGCAGTTCTGGTTCGCGGGGCCGCCGCTCCACGACGACGGCGTGTACTTCGGACTGTTCGACCGGGAGTTCCAGCCCCTGCCCGCGTACGCCGCCTTCGCGGCCCTCACCTCGCTGCTCGGCGAGGCCCACTTCGTCGGCACCGTGCCCCGACTGCCCGACGGCGTCTCGGGGTTCGTCTTCGACAGCGGGCGCGGCGAGCGGGTCACCGTCCTGTGGGCGCCGAGGCCGGTGCGGCTCGACCTGCCGGGCACCGCGTACGACATGATGGGGTGCCGGGTCACCACCGCGGTCACCGCCTCGCCCGACCCCGTCTATGTCGTCGTACCGACGACCTCTGACCCACCACCGTCACCTCGCGTGCTCAGGACTCCGCGTCGCCATCTCTCCCCCGCCGAGCACATCGTTCTCAGTCAGCGCTACTCGGCGCGTAACGCCGCGCCCGGCAAGGACAACGGCGACGCCCCGCCCCCGCTGGGCTACCGTCTCGGCCGCCGTACGCGCATGACGGTCGATGTCTACAACTTCAGCGGCTCGGCGCGGTACGTGACGCTCACTCCGCGCCCGGCGCGCGGCTGGTCGGTCCGGCCGCAGGGGGTGGCCCGGGTCCGTGTGCCCGCCCAGGGGCGTACGGGCGTCGGCTTCACCGTCACGGCCGGCCGTTCCGTGCCCCGCCGGATCGACCATCGGCTGGCGTTCGCCGCGGTCCTCGACGACGGCAGCGAGGTGCCCGTGTCCGTGGCGCTGGTTCACGTGAGGTGACGCCATCCCGCCCTCCGCACTCCGCCCTGCCGCCGTGCCCCCTGACGGCCCCTCACAGCCCCCCGAAGCTGATTGGGCCTCATGGGCGTGGCCCGTATGGCAGCTTCGAAGAGCGCTGAGGGACATATCGGATTAGCCTCCCAAATGAGCGCTAAGTGGATCTTTAGTCGCGCGCTCTACTCGAAACAAGGAGGAGACATGCGCAAGCTTCAGAAGGCCGCTCTCGCGGCCGCGATGGTCGGGACCCTCAGCCTCATAGCCACCGGCTCCGCCAACGCGCAGCCCGCGTACAACGACCACGGCCATGGTCATTGTCACTCGCACGACTTCAACATCGACATTCTCGGCCAGGTCGGGCTGCTCAACGGTCTTGCGGGCAACCTGCTCAATGGTGAGGGACACCCCGGCGCGCAGTTCAACGACGTCGGCTCCGACTGCCACCACTGAGCGACAACAGCGAATCTGTCATGTAGTTCGCCGAGACAGGGCCCGGTGCCCGGGTGACAAGCCCGGGCACCGGGCCCTTCGTCCATGGATTCATGGACGCATGGATTCATGGACGCATGGATACGGGCGACCAAAGTCGCAGCGTCGTAGACCATCGGCCGATGACCGGGCATGCGGTCCTCGCCAGACTCGGCAGGGCAGGAGAGTGAGCCGGCTGGAGAGGGACGGGGAGCGCGGGGCGGTATGGGATCGGGGGAAGTGGAACGTGGGGGGCTCGGCGGGGGTGTGGGGGCCCGCAAGGTCGCGGTCCCGGTCACGGTCATCGCTGGGTCGGCCTGGTCGATGACGTTGTTCTGGGTGGCTTGTGGGGCCGTTGTCGGCTGGCTGGTCACCCTTCTTGCCGATTGGTTCGTGACGTTGTCCTGGGCTCCGCTGCAAGGGCCCGCCGAGCTGCTGCACTCCGTTCCGGAGCCCTGGCAGACCATCGGTGCCGTCGGAGTGGGGGGCGCACTGGGGCTGGTGGTCGGGTTCGTCGCGGTGCACGAGTCGCTCGTGGTCAGTGTCTCCCCCAGTCGGGTCGAGCTCAGGGTCAGGGACTCGTCGCAGGAGTTCGGGCGTGACGAGGTCGCCCTTGCGGTGCGGGACGGCAAGAAGCTGGTGCTGCTCGGGCCGGACGGCATGGAGATCGCGCGGGAGACCTGCGAGCTGTCCTGGGCCGAGGTCGCCGAGGCCTTCGCCGAGCACGGTTACCGGTGGGCGGACGAGGATCCCTATCGCGCGGAGTTCAGGCTCTGGGCGCCCGGGATGCCGGGGCTGCCCGAGGGGGCGGACGCGCTGCTGCAGGCCCGTGCGGTGGCACGCGAGAAGGACGGGGGTGCCGAGGACGCCCGGGAGCTGCGCGGGGAGCTGCTGCGGCTCGGTGTCGTCGTGCGTGACGAGAAGAAGCGGCAGTACTGGCGTGTGGCTCGGCGTTCCTGACGTGACGGGTTGATGGGCAACGCGGCAACGCGGCAGCGCGGCAGGGGGTGTGACCCGGAGACGCGGCCCGTTGTTGATCGATTCGACCCGAGTCGAACCGGATGGCCAGGTCTTTCCGGAACGTCCCACTCTGGTTGGGCCGGACGGGGGCGGCCGAACGAGGCAATGCTCCGACCATCCCTGGTTCCCCTCCCCAGAGGATTGCGCCGACCGTGGAGCAAGACGGGGTTGGGCGTGATCGTGCTCGCCTTGGCCGGCGTCCGGCTCCGGCGATTGACGTCGTACGACCACTGTGGGACCGCGGAGGGCGGGCCGCACCGAGCAGCATGCTTCGGTGCGGCCCGCCCGTATCCTCGCGTCCTCGCGTCCTCGCGTCAGCCGGTCGTCGTTGTCGACGCCTTGCCCTCCGTCAGGAGCCACTCGCGGTGGAGGGCGCCCAGTGGGATCTTCGTCTGGAGTACGGGGGTGCCGAAGATGGTCAGTTGGAAGTTGAGGGTGCCGGTCAGGTCCACGCCTCCGTAGAGGGCGTAGGCCCCGGCCGCCGAACCCGTGCCGTCGGCGGAACCCTCGGCCGACGCGTCGGCGTGGGCGCGGAGGTACGGGGCCAGGTCGGCGGTGACGCCCACCGTGCCGTAGAGGCCGACGGTGGCCTCGGCGCCGAGGGCCGCCTTGACGTCGCCCGCCGCCGTCACCGTCGTCTTGAGGGGTTCGCCCGTCATGTCGGACTCGCTGACCGGGGTCCAGCCCTTGGCCCAGGAGAAGCTGCCGCCGACGCGGAAGTCGCCCTTGAGGTCCTGTTCGACGTCGACGGTGACCTTGCCGTCGGCGTTCACCTGGATGTAGCAGGTCAGGTCCAGATTGACGACGACCGGGATCGGGCCGACCTGGATCACCGGGTCGGCGTGGAGCTTGGCGAAGGGGATGCGGATCGGCTGACCGTTGGTCGAGCCGGCCGCGCGGCCCTTCAGCGACCACTGGGAGGCCCACTCGCCGGACAGGCCCAGGAAGGCTGCGCCGGGCGAGTCGGCCGTTTCGGGGGTTCCGGAGGTTCCGGAGGCTTCGGAGGCTTCCGAGGTCTTGGAGCCGTCGTACGAGAACGCGACCTCGGGGGCCAGTTGCACGAAGCCCTCCACGGACGCCGACGCCGACGCCGGGGCGCCCTCGGCCGTCGCGACCGCCGCGCCCACGTCCATACGCAGGCTGCCCAGCGGGAGTTTCGCGCCCTCGGGGCCGAAGTGGAGGTCGCCGGTCTTCGCCCAGGAGACCTTCACGCCCTGGACCAGCGGCTCGACCTCCATGGCCGACGGGTCCACCGGGACCTCGCCCTCGGCCTTGCTGGCGCCGAGCACGGAGTTGAGCTTCGCCGGTTCCGTCTCGACGGACGTACCGCCGTTCTCCGCGGTGCCCACGACCTTCGTGACCTCGGCGAGGACGCCGTCGGGGGCGCCGGGGGCCGGGGCGCTGGCGATGATGTCGCCTTCGGTGACCGGGGGTTGGGCCGAGGGGTCGGCTGACGGATCGACTGAGGGTTCGGCCGAGGGATCGGCTGAGGGGCGGGACGTCGGGGTGGCGGTCGGCTTCTTGGCGGGCGGTGCCGAGATGACGGCCCGTCCGGTCTTCCTGTCGTACGAGGCGACCTTGAGGGAGGACTTCCGCGCCGTGCCTCCCTCGCCTCCGTCCGCGACCGCGGTGGGAGTGGCCGCGCCGGACGGGGCCGATACGACGGCGAGTTGCTCCTGGGCCGCGGCGGGGGGCGGGGTGGGGCTCTCGACTCCCGTCGTGGGTGCGGAGTCGGCGCCGGTCGGGGAGGTGGAGGAGCAGCCCGTGGTCAGTACGGCCGCGATGGCGATCGCCGGCAGTAAGGCGTGCCTCTTGAGCTTGGGTCTGTGCATGCGTGTTCCTCGGGAGCGATGTATGGGGGTGCGCTACAGGAGGTGACACATGGGGGGCGGGCATGCCGATCCGGCCGTTCCGGCGCGGTGCGCTCGGACGGTGACCTCGACGCTGATTACCCCCCAGTAGTCATGCATGAGCATGCCAGTACTGGGGGGACAGCGGACGCTTTCTTCTGCCTCGATCGCGGTGACGTGAGTCACAACTGATCGAAGGTCAGCCCTCGCAGCCTTCTCCGGGGTTCTCGGGGGACGGTTCGGGGGCGGTGGTCTCCGGAGGGGTGGGGGGTTCTTCCGGGGGTTCAGGGGTGGCCGGGGCCTCAGGGGTCTCCGGGTACTCAGGGGTGTCCGGGTACTCAGGGGTGTCCGGGACTTCCGGCGTCTGCGGGGCCTCCGGCTCCTCAACCGGTTCCGGTTCTGCCGGGGGTGCCGGTTCTGCCGGTGCTGCCGGTGCTGCCGGTTCCACCGGCTCTACGGGAGTTGACGGCGACGACTCCGGCGCTTCGGGCACCTCGGCCTCCGAGGCCTCCGGGACCTCCGGGGCCGCCATCGTCTCCGGCACCTCGGGCTTCTCCTGCACCTCAGGCCCATCCGGCTCCACCTCCCCCACCGGCGGTGCCTCACCCCCACCCTCGGCACGCGCAGGCGCGACCTCATCGACACCCGGCACCTCAGGAACAGCCGCCGACTCAGGCTCAGCCCCAGCTACCACACCCGCAGGCACCCGCGGATCAACCGGCACCCCCGGCACCCCCGGCACCTCCACCCCCGCCCGCTCCCCCGCCCGCTCCCCCGCCCCCTCCGACGGCCGAGCCACCGGCGCCTCCGCCAGCGGCACACGCGACGGAAGCGGTGTGGCGGACGGGCCGCCCGTGCCCAGCGCCAGCATCATCACGAGGGCCGCGCCGGTCACCGTCGCCCCGGCCGCGACCGCCGCCGGAACCTTCGCGCCGCTCACGCCGCCCGTCACCGCCTGCCGGGCCGTGTGCAACACACCGCCGAGCTGGCCGCTCAGCGCACCCGTCGCGCCGACCGCACCCGCGGACCCGGCCGCCAGCGGCAGCAGGAACTTGCCCGCGCCGCCCACGGCGAGGGCCAGCAGGGCGGGGCCGACGAGTGCGGGCAGGCGGTCGTTGGCGCGCATGAGCACCGCGAGCCGGCCGCGGCAGTCGTCGCAGGCGTCGACATGGGCGAGCAGGCGTTCCGACTGACGGGGCGTCGCGTTGCCGCGGACGTACGCGGGCATGCGCACCCAGTGGACCTCGCAGGCGGGGTCGTCGGGGGCGCCGGTCTGGGAGCGCAGGAAGGCCTGGCGCATGCCTTCGCGGGCGCGGTGCAGCAGTACGGCCGTCGCGCCCTGCTTGGCGCCGATGCGCTGCCCGACCGTCTCCAGCGGCTGGCCCTCCGCCTCCGCCAGCCACAGGGCCTGCACCCAGCGTTCGGGCAGTTGGCCCAGCACACGTACCAACAGGTCGACGGAGGAGACCTGTTCGGCCGGGTCCGCGGCATCCTCCGCGCGGACGGACATCTCCGTGCGCTCGGCGGTGCGCGGGTCGTGCGGGGTCTCGCGCGCGTCGCCGGCGGTCGTCGCCGCCAGGTGCCGCACCGTCGTCATCAGATACGCCGGTACGTTCTCGATCTCGTGGCCCTGCGACAGCCGGCGCCAGACGCGGAAGTGCGCCTCGGCGACGAGGTCCTCGGCCGCCCAGGAGTTGTTGCGGGTGAGCGAGCGAGCGTACGCGACCAGGCGCGGCTGCTGTTCCTCGTAGATGCGGGCGTACGAGGCGGTGGCGGAGGCGCGGGGTGACGCCTGGGCGGGCACCTTGGGGGAACCGTCGGACATGGCGGGAACGCTCCGGTTGCCTGCTGATCTGATGGGCGCGGACGAGTTTGTCAGCGTAGATGACTTAAAACTCAACCATCCGGTTCGCGTGAGTTAGATCACAGAGGTGAGGTTCCGGTTCGGCGTAATCAACAGGCCTGCCACGCGGTCGAGAAGGCGTACCGGCACCCACAGGAGAGAAGACCGACCATGCGCCTCACCCTCGACCAGCCCGTCCGCGCCCGCCTGGCCACCCCCGACTACCCGGAGCTGCCGATCCGCCCCACCCTGCGCTACCGCGCGGCCGATCCCTTCGCCGTGCGCATCGACTTCCCCGCCCATGTCTCGGCCGACGGGGACGGGGTGACGTGGACGTTCGCCCGCTCGCTGCTGGAGGAGGGGCTGGTGGCGGCCGCCGGGATCGGGGACGTACGCATACGTCCGTACGGCCGGTCGCGCACGGTCATCGAGTTCCACGCGCCGCACGGCATGGCCGCCATCAGATTCGGCACGGCCTCTCTCCGGCGGTTTCTGCAACGCTCGTACGCCGTCGTCGAGCCGGGGAGAGAGACCCTGGGCCCGGAACTGGACCACGGCCTGATGTCCCTGCTCGACGGGGTGTGAGGCTCAGCCGGCCGGTGAGACGAGGCCGGCGCGCGCCGTGTGGCGGATCCTCTTGGTGCGGCCCCGGTCGGCGAGGAGGGTGAGCGCCGTGGCCGAAATGGCCGGGGTTCCGGCGAGCTTGAGCTGGAGCCAGTTGGACGAACGGGTCAGGGCGTCGGGGTCCCATGGGTCGTCGAGGTGGACGGCTCTGAGGAGGGTCCACTCGCGGAGGCGGTTGGTCAGGAAGGGGCGGCCGGCCGTCGCCGCGGTCATGGTCTCGGCCCACTCGGCCCATTCGGCGTAGTCGCGGGTCACGTGGATCGCGGCGGCCCGGTGGTCCAGGTGACGGGTCACGGCGGACTCGGCCATCGTCCGGTCCGGGTCGGTGAGGATACGGCGGATCAGGGCCGGTTCCTCGGTGGGGGAGGACCGCCGCAGTTCGTCGACGTAGGCGGCGAAGCGGGCGTGTTCAGGGGGTTCGCCCGTGCCTTGGGAGGGTTGCACGGGGTGATCCTGGCCCCTCGGCACCGCGCCTGTCAGGGAGTTCTTCCCGGCCCCGGCCCGGTCTCCACGGATCCGCCCGCCGGGCCAGGGCGCGGGCGCCGTGGCGCAGGGATGGTGGGAGGCGGTGGATGAGGGTGCGGGCCGTGCGGCGCAGGTGGGGGGAGTTGGTTGTGTGGAGGAAGGCGCGGTGGGCGGTGGTCGTGTGGCCCAAGGGGCCTACTGCCAGGCGGAGTTGGTCGTCGCGGGCGGACCAGGTGGGGATGAGCAGGCGGGGTGGGGCGCCCAGACGGGTGGTGGGCAGGTGGGGGCGGTGCTCGGTGGTGGTGGCGGTGACGCGGACGCGGCGGCCCACGCCCAGGAGTTGGGCGGAGGCCCAGACGAGGTGCGTGCCGGGGAGCAGGGTGTCGCCGCCGGCGAGGGTCCGGGGGTCCACGGCCGTCACGCCGGACACGGCGACGCGGTGGTGGCCGGTGGTGGCCAGGGGTTCCAGGCGCGGGGTGAGATCGGCGTCCGGGAACCACCACTCGTCCCGTGCCGTGTCGTGGACGAGCAGTTCGCCGCGGGCGTGGTCGAGCGGGTCCGGGACCTCCCAGTGCTCGGCTCCCTCGATGCCGGCGAGGAGGGCGGGGTCCAGGAACAGCCTGCCGTCGCGCTCCTGGAGGGTGAGGGGTTCGCCGTCCGGGCGGAGCAGGGTGATCGTCGTCGAGATGAGGAGCCTCGCCCCGGCCGGCCCGCCCACGCTGCCGCTCCCGCTCCCGCCCTCGCTCCAGCGGATGTCGTCGATCGTCAGGTGGGCTCTGATGTGCTGGGTGCGGCGGGCCAGTTCGACGAGGGAGTCCAGGCGGCCGGCCTCCAGCAGGGCCGCCCTGAGTGCGCTGATCGCCGGGAGGCCCGCGCGTACGCCGGGCGGATAGCAGTCGAGGGCCATGCGGCGTACGACGGTGAAGTACCGCTCCAGGGCCTTGCCGGTGCGCTGCAGGACTCGGGGCTCGCTGACCGGGCGCAGGAGTTCCACTCGGTAGGAGCGGCGCAGGAGGTGGTCCTGGAGGGGGCCGGGGTCGGTGCCCTCCTTCACCGCCGCCACGACCGTACGCAGATGGCCGTAGTAGACCTCGGGCGGTGTCGCGCGGGCGCTGGTGTTGCCTCCGTCGTCGCGGCGGTTCCAGATGTAGCAGGGGTGGCCGCCGAGGATGGAGACGGTCTTGGCGCGGACGTACGCCCTGGCCATGAAGACCTGGTCCTCAAGGCGTACCCGCCCCTCGGGGAACTCGATGCCGTGGTCGAGCAGGAAGCGGCGGCGGAACATCTTGTGCGGGGTGAGGCTCTCGAAGAGGGGCGCGTCGGCGGCGGTGCAGCGCTCCACCGTGCGTTTGAAGACGCTGCTCGGGCCCTGCATGGTGCCGGTGACCTTGCCCAGCACGATGTCGGAGCGGTTGCGGACGGCGAGGCCGTGGAGGCGCTGCAGTGCCTCGGGGGTGAGTTCGTCGTCCTGGTCGACGAACTGGACGTACTCGCCGCGGGCCAGTCGCACGCCGACGTTGCGGGGCTTGCCGGGCCAGCCGGAGTTCTCCTGGTGGGCGACGCGGACGTGCGGGTGCCGGGCGGCGAGGTCGTCCAGGCGCCGGGGGGAGTCGTCGGTGGAGCCGTCGTCGACGTAGATGATCTCGTACGCGTCGCGTCCGATGCTCTGGTCGAGGAGCGAGGGTGCGCACAGGTCGAGGTAGCGGCCCGCGTTGTGGACGGGCACCACGATGCTGACCTTGAGCATCACTGCTCCCGGTGACGGACGCGGTTGGGCCCGGCTGCTGCCGGGTGAGGCCACCCTCCACGCTAGGGCGAACCTCCGGCTTCGGAAACCCGCCCCCGCGTCCCGCTAGCCCCGGTGGCTCAGCACATTCACCACCCGGCCGCCCGGATCCCTCACGAAGAACCGCCGTACGCCCCACTCCTCGTCCTGGATCTCCCGTACGACCTCCGCGCCCGACGCCACCACCTGCGCGTACACGGCGTCGACGTCCTCGACCTCCACGCTCAGGTCGGGGACGACGGGGGCGGTGCGCTCCTCGGTGAAGAAGCTGATCTGGGCGGTGGGATTGGATGGGGAGGTCATCGTCGTCACCCAGCCCATGTCCATGGCCTCCTCGAAGCCGAGGAGGCCGTAGAAGTCGCGGTTCGTCGTCTTCGCCTCCTCCGACCCGACCTGGACGTTGGGGACGATCCTGCGAATGGTCATCGGTACGGCTCCCTCAGTGATGTCAGTGATGTCAGTGACGCCAGTCGTGTCAGTGGCGTCAGTGGTGTCAGTGGTGTCCGGAGTTTTTGTTATCCCCGCAGTCTCGCTCCGTCTCCTCACCGTCCCCAGCCACAGGCACGCGAGGAATGAGCCACGTGACACGACAGATCAGCCGCCGAAGCATGCTCAAGGCCGCGGGTGCGACCGCCGGAGCCGTCGGTATCGGTACGGCCGTGACGCCCGCTCCTGCCGTGGCGGCCGGCGGCTACGCCCACCCCGGCCTGCTGCACACCCGCGCCGACCTCGACCGCATGGCCGCCAAGGTGAAGGCCGGCGCGGAACCCTACACGGCCGGGTTCGCCAGGCTGACCGCCAACGGCCGCTCACACAGCGGTTGGACGCCCCGCCCCGCCGCGACGGTCTACCGGGGCGCCGGCACCCCCCAGAACTACGCGGCGCTCTTCAAGGACATCCACGCCGCCTACCAGAACGCCCTGCGCTGGCACGTCAGCGGCGACAGCGCCCACGCCGAGACCGCCGTCAAGATCCTCAACGCCTGGTCGGCCACGCTGACCAGCCTGCAGGGCAGCGCGGACCGGTTCCTGGCGGCGGGGCTGTACGGTTACCAGTTCGCCAACGCCGCCGAACTCGTCCGTGACCGGGACGACTTCGAGCTGGAGCGGTTCCGGAAGATGCTGCTCGACGTCTTCCACCCGCTCAGCGAGGACTTCCTCGCCAACCACAACGGCGCCGTCGTCAGCAACTACTGGACCAACTGGGACCTGTGCAACATGGCCTGTGTCCTGGCGACCGGGATCTTCTGCGACGACCAGGCCAAGGTCGAGCGGGCCGTCGAGTACTTCAAGCACGGCGAGGGCCTGGGCGCCATCAAGAACGCCATCCCCGTCGTGCACGACGACGGGCTCGCCGAGTGGGTCGAGGCCGGGCGCGACCAGGGGCACGCGCTGATGGGCGTCGGTCTGATGGCCACCTTCTGCGAGATGGCCTGGAACCAGGGCATCGACCTGTACGGCTACGACGACAACCGCTTCCTCAAGAGCGCCCAGTTCGTGGCCAAGTGGGCCATGGGCGGTGACGTGCCCTTCACCGCCAACACCCGTGCGAAGGGCGCCGTCAACGGCTGGTCCGGCAGCGAGACCGTGACCTCGGCCGCTCCCGTCGACCCGGCCATGCAGCGCCCCATCTGGGCCATGATCGCCAACCACTACACCAAGCGCCGGGGACTGGACGCGTCGTACGTCACCCGCATCGCCGCCCAGGCCGCCCCCGAGGGCGGCGGCGGGGACTACGGCCCCGACAGCGGCGGCTACGACCAACTGGGCTTCGGCACGCTGGCGTTCACGCGGGACCGGGCCACGGGGGCGGGAGGCACCGGCGGTTCACCCAGCCCGGCCGCGTCGGGGTCAGCGTCGGCCGCGGCCGGTACGGGGTCGGACGCCCGGCCGCAGACCGGGACCGGCGCCGGGGCCGGCGCATTCCCCTCGGCGTCCGCCTCCGCCGCCGCTACCGGTGACCTCGCCGCCACCGGCTCGAACGACATCCTCGGCTGGACCGCCGCCACCGGCATCACCGCCCTCGCCGGCGGCCTGCTCCTGCTGCGCCGCCGCGACCGGCTCCGGCGCGAGTCGCAGTAAGGGGCACAGGGCCACGGGAAAGCACGGGCACTGGTCCAAGGCACGGGCACTGGTCTCCGGTCCGGGCTCTCCACGGGGGAAGAGCCGGGGCCGGTCCCTTACGCCGGATGTCATACGCGTGATGCCACACGCCCGATGCCATACGCCGGCCGGATGGCATGGCCCCCTGCACCCGGCCACCCCCTACGCCCCCAGCCCCCGCGACAACGTGTAGATCAGCAGCCCGGCGAGCGAGCCCACCACGGTGCCGTTGATGCGGATGAACTGCAGGTCGCGTCCGATGTGCGCCTCGATCTTCCGCGTCGTGTGCTCGGCGTCCCAGCTCGCCACGGTGTCCGTGATCAGGGACGTGATCTCCTTGCGGTATGTGGTGACGACGTACACCGCCGCGCCCTCCACCCAGCTGTCGACCTTGGCCTGCAGCCGCGGCTCGACCGCCATGCGCGAGCCCAGCGACAGCAGCGAGGCCCGCACCCGCAGGCGCAGCTCGCTGCGCTCGTCCTCGGCCGCCGAGACGATCATCGACCGTACGGCGCTCCAGGCGGACGCGATGAGGTCCTGCACCTCGCCGCGGCCCAGCACCTCGCCCTTGAGCCGCTCGACGCGCGCGCGGGTGTCCGTGTCGGACTGCAGATCGGCGGCGAAGTCGGTGAGGAAGCGGTCGAGGGCGGCGCGGGCGGGGTGGGAGGGCATGTCGCGCATCTCGGTGACGAAGCGCAGCAGCTCCTTGTAGACGCGCTCGCCGACCCGCCGGTCGACGAATCTCGGGGTCCAGCCGGGGGCGCCGCCCTGGACGGCGTCCATGATCTCGTCGTCGTGCAGGATGAGCCAGTTCTGCGCGCGGGCGACGACGAGATCGACGGCCCGCTTGTGGCCGCCGTCCGCGACGATCTTGTCCAGCATCTTCCCTATGCCGGGCGCGATCTCCTGGGCGTCGGCGCGCCGGGTGATCGCCTCCCCCACGACCGCCTGGACGTCCGAGTCGCGCATCACCGTCAGGGCGCCTCTGAGCGCCGCCGACAGCTCCGCCGTCACCCGGTCGGCGTGTTCCGGCTCGGCCAGCCAGGCGCCGAGGCGGCTGCCGATGCCGACGGCGCGCAGGCGCTGGCGTACGACGTCCTCGGAGAGGAAGTTCTCGCCGACGAACTCGCCCAGCGAGACGCCGAGCTGGTCCTTCTTGTTGGGGATGATCGCGGTGTGCGGGATGGGGATGCCCAGGGGGTGACGGAACAGGGCCGTGACCGCGAACCAGTCGGCGAGCGCGCCGACCATGCCGGCCTCGGCGGCCGCGGCGACGTAGTTCGCCCAGGCGCCCGCGCCCTCGTTCGCCGCCACCTTGGCGAGGACGTACACCAGCGCCACGAACAGCAGCAGCCCGGTCGCGGTGAGCTTCATCCGCCGTACGCCGCGCCGCTTCTCCTCGTCGGCGGCGGTGAAGGTCGTCATCGCACGTACGGCCGATGCGGGGACGCCCCGGTTACCGGCGACGTCCTGGCGGGCATGCTGCTCTACGCCATGTGTTCGCGTTTCATCCGGATTCGTACGTTCCATTCCGCTCCACCCGTCCAGGATCCCCCGCACACATTGTCCCTTCCTGACCTACTCCTGGAACGAATCAAGAGTTCCCGGCGTCTGTCAGGCGGGGGGAGTTCGACGGCGAACTGAGGATGAACTCCGGCGGCCCAATGGGGGGTCCGCGTGGCCCCCCGCCGCCTCATGCCGCATCATGAAGGTGATCACATCGGAGCCTCGGGCTCCCATCCGCCCGAGGAGATACGCACCGCATGACCAAGCGTTACGGTTATGCCCTGCTTTCCGCGATCATCGCCGTGATCGTGGCGGTTTCCACCGCCATATACGTCGGAGTGGCCTCCGACGACGGAAGCACCACCAGCGCGAGCGGCCGCACCCGGGAGGGGACCGGCCCGGGCCCCGCCGCACCCGCCTCCACCGGCATCTGGGTCGGCGCCTGGTCCGCCTCCCCGGTCGGTGCCGAGCCCGGCACCGAGGTGAAGGGCCTGGCGGGCCACTCGGTGCGCAACGTCGTGCACACCGGCGTCGGCGGTACGAGCGCCCGGATCACGCTGTCCAACCTCTACGGCCAGGCACAGCTCACGATCACCCACGCGTCGGTCGCCCTCTCCTCCGCCCCCGGCACCGCGGCCGCCGTCCCGGAGACGATGCGCCGGCTGACCTTCGGCGGGAACACCACGGTCGTCATCCCGCCGGGCCAGCGGGTGCTCAGCGACGCCGTGCACCTGACCATCCCGGCGGACTCCGACATCCTGGTCACCACCTACTCCCCCACCGCGTCCGGCCCGGTCACCTACCACCCGCACGCCCGCCAGACCAGCTACATCGCCCAGGGCGACCTCACCGAGGACGCGACCGGGACGGCGTACACCGGGCAGGTGGACGCCTGGCGCTATCTGACCGCGCTGGACGTCCTCAGCCACGAGTCCGACGGCACCGTCGTGGTCTTCGGCGACTCCCTGACCGACGGCATCTCCTCCAGCCGCAACGCCAACCACCGCTGGACGGACTTCCTGTCGCGCCGGCTGCGCGCGGCGGTCGCGTCCGGGGCGAACGTGCCGCGCTACAGCGTCGTCAACCAGGGCATCAGCGGCAACCAGATCCTGGCCAGCGGCGCCGGGCGCCCCGCGAACAACGAGGCCGGCCTCGGCCGCTTCCACCGCGACGCCCTGTCCCGTACGAACGTCAAGGTCGTCGTGATCGACCTCGGCGTCAACGACATCCTGCGCAACCCGAACCTCGCCGACCCCGACCGCATCCTCGACGGCCTGCGCGCCCTGGTCCGCCAGGCCCACGCCCGCGGCGTCAAGGTCGTCGGCGCGACCCTGATGCCCTTCCAGGGCCACCGCGGCTACACCGACGCCCGCGAGAACGTGCGGCAGCGGATCAACGCCGAGATCCGCGCGGGCCGGGTCTTCGACGCGGTCGCGGACTTCGACAAGGCCCTGAGGGACCCGTACAACCCCCGCAAGTTCCGCCCCGACTACGACTCGGGCGATCATCTCCACCCGAGCGACAAGGGCTACGAGGAGATGGCGCGGTCCTTCGACCTGGACGACCTGAAGGGATCGGCTCCGGCGGAGCTGTAGCCGCGGCCGCTCAGGCCGGGCGGGTCAGTCCTCGTCCCGCTCCCGCTTCTTCTCCCACCGGCTCCCCCGCTCATCATGTACATGGCGCCACTGGTCCCGGTGGTCCTCCAGCATCCCCGTATGCGCCTGGTACTGCTCGTCCCGGGCCGACGCCCGCAGCCCCCGGCGCTCCGCCCTGCGCTCCAGCTTCTCCCGGCGCCGCTCCTCCCTCAGCTCCTGCTTCTGCGCCCGCGTCAGCTTCCGCTCGACCCCGACGCCGCCGCAGAGGGCGAACCCGGTCACGATCACCCGAGGCGCCCCGGGGTCCCCGGGCACCCCTTCCTCACGGTGGTCGAAGCCCCCCATGATCCCGATGCCGCGCACCACGACCTCGACCCCGGGCGGCACGATCACCTGCATCCCGCCCATGATCGCGACGCAGTTGATCTCGATCTCCCGGTCCGCGAAGTTCGCCTCCCGCAGATCGATCTCGCCGCCGCCCCAGAAGGTGAAACAGTTGAACCGCTTCGGCGCGGTCCACCGCCCCTTGCGCTGGAACCCCGACATCACGGCGACACCCCACGTCGAGGACCCCTCGCCGCCGACGATGCGCCCCTGCCAACTCCCCTCCGGGGCCTCGGCCTTCTTGACCATGTCGACCTTCGGCGCGGCCACCGCGCCGACGGGCAGGTCCCGGGTGATGGGCGCCAGATCACCGTATGTCCGAGCCTGGTACGTCGCGTCGAGGCGTTCCTCGAACTCCGCCATGTCGAGACGCCCCTCCGCGAGGGCGTCCCGCAGGACCTCGGCGACTCGTTCACGATCGGCGTCGGAGGCACGCAGCTCCGGGGCTTCGTCGCTCATGTACAGCAGCCTACGAGGAACCCCGCCGAGGGGCTATGAGATCGCCGGCTCGGCCTGTTCCGGCGACACGAGGAGGGCCCGTAGAAGCGTGGTCGGCGGATGGCCCCCGGTCGCCTTGCGGCCGGTGGTGAACACCGGGTCGCCGGGGTCGTGACGCCCCTGAAAAGGACGGGCCGTACCGCCGACCGGCGGTACGGCCCCCTCGTCACTCGCGGTCAGCTCGCTCGCTGCTCCTTGGCGAGGCGGTCCGCGCGGCCGCGCCGGGACCTGCTGAGCACGTCCACCTCCACGCCGGCGCCGTGACCCGGGGTGGCCTCCGCCAGGCGCAGCCGGTCGGCGACCTTGCGAACCAGCTCGTCGTCCGGGCCACGGTCGATGTAGAACAGCGACTCGTCCACCGGGCTGTCGTCACCGCCCCAGCGCACCACGCCCTCGCAGTCGGCGAGGATGTCGCGCAGTGTCAGCATCTGCAGCGGGAAGAGACCACCGCTCGCGCTCGCACCCGGACGGATCCGGACCGCGGTTCCGGAGGCCAGGTTCGACTCCGGCCGGTTCTTCTTCAGGCCGTCCATCTGCCGCCAGCCCGCGAGGTCGATCCGGGTGAGCTGCTCGACCTCGTAGTGGAAGCGCCGGACGACGTGGAGCAAGATCGCCTCCACGTCGCCGATCCGGATGTCGACCTCAAGGCCGGTTCCGGGGACTGGGCGTGTCCACACCGTGGAGACGTGATTTGCCTCCTTTTCCAGGGCCCAGCCGTTCATGGATCTGGGCACGTCGGTCGGTGTGGTCTGCGGGGCCTTGACGGGCACGGCCGTCGCCACGCCGGGGACCAGGGTGGTCACGGCCGCTGCGGCTGTGACGATGCCCGCGTGTGTCAGCACTGTCCGTCTGGACACGCCACCTCGTGTGTCGTGCTGCACGTCTCGTTCCTTTCTCACGGTGAGTAGATGATGAGCGCCGTGGTCGGCAGGAGGGTGGCCAAGACGCTGACCAGCCAGTAGGTGCGTGGCGCAAGGGAACTCCGGCGTGCGAGCGACCGGTTGACCGTGCTCCAGAGCAGGGCGTAGAGGCCGACGACGACGGTGGCGATGACCACCCAGACCGCCATACCGTCGTTTTCCTCCGGCTCGGGGCCTGTCACCAGGCTCGATGCCAAGAACCACAGCAGCCAGACAGGCACCACGGCTGGGATCCCGAGAAGCAGATTCGCCCCCAGGGCTGCCGCCCATCGTCTGGTCATCTCTCCAGCTTTCTTTCGTTCGCCTGTGTTACGACGCGGCGCGAGACAATGCGTTGTACTGCTCCAGGACGTTGTACAGGCCCATCAGTTCTTGTCCGTACTTCTCGGCGTCCGGGCCCGTACCGTTGTACCGGCCGAGTACGGCTTCGGTGATGTGGACGTCGCCGTCCAGGCCCGGGCGGTCGATACCGAGCAGTTCCGCGTTCCAGAGCAACGTGTACGCGACGCTGCGGACGTTGTATTCCTGGTCGTCGTGGAGTTTGTCCCACACGGTCTTCAGGTCGGTCTTGGAGTCGGGGTCCAGTCCGGTGCCGTTGATGATGCCTTCGCCGATGCAGTAGTTGCGGGCCTGGATGGCGGTCGCGGCGAAGATCTGTCCCCAGCCGGTACTGGAGTCGTCCTTCAAGCCTGCTTGGACCGCCGCGTCGGCGGCGAAGTCGCCGGGATTGAGTTTGCGCAGTTCCCATATGACCGGGGCCTGGATGAGCGCCTTGCGCATCCGCAGTGACCGGGCCAGTGAGGTGAAGAGCCAGTCGGCGTCCACCACTGCGTCGAAGGCCTCGGTGGTGGAGATGCCGCCGAGAGTGGCCCAGTCCTTGTCGGTCCAGCCGTCTCCGCCGGTCTCGGGAACGCCGATCGACTCCAGATAGTTCTTCACGTCCTGCAGCATGGAGGCTCGGTGGGCCTCCTTGTTCAGGCTCGTGTCCAAGCCGTCGAAGGAGACACCGGGATTGAAGTCGCTCTGGCCGAAGTCGCGTCCGGAGACGATGTTGTTGTCGATCTCGATCGAACCTGCGCCCGAACCGACCGTGATGGTGGATATCTGGTCGAACGCCCAGTTGGTGGGCAGCGGGTAGCCGAGGTTGCCGGAGAAGCCGCTGGACATGTCGGAGACGAAGCTGGTCGCGGCGTACCCGGCGTCGGCGACCCGCTGGCAGACGTTGCGCGGGCCGTAGATGCCCACGCGGTAACCGGAGTTCTCGCCGATGGTGCGCGTGACCGCACGGAAGTGCGGGAGAATGTACGTGGTGACCTCGCCGTCCATCGCGTCGTAGTCGACGGCGAAGTAGATGATGGTGCCGGACTTGAAACCGTGGTACTTGGCCCACTCGATCGCCCGGAACGCGTCGGCGGTGCCCTGGTTGTGACTGAAGTAGTCGGCGGACCGGCTCCACGTCTGGAAGATCGGGAAGCAGCGCAGCCCGTAGTCCTTGATGGTGGCCAGCTCACCCGGCTGGATCGCCTTCTCCGGCAGGGACGTCGTGGAGGGGTTGAAGAGGTAGCGGCCGATGTACTTGTAGCCGGCGTCCTTGAGCGCCTGCGCCCGCGCGGGGGTGATCTTGGTGACGCCGTCGCAGGCCTCGCCCTTGCGGGACTGGTCGCCGTAGGAGACCAGCAGGGAGGCCCAGGTCGGGAAGTCGCCGACGCCGGTGACAGGTAGCTTGCTGAAGGACTGGAAGCTCTGCACACCCGCCTGAACCGTGGAGGTGAAGCTTCCGAAGGGAATGTTCCGCTTGTTCAGGATCATGGCCGCGGTGAACAGCTGCGCCCAGACGCCAGTGGTGCCCAGCGACACGCTGTGGCTCTTCAGACCGGCCCGGGTGCCGGGCCCGAACACGCCGTTCGCGACGCCGTCGGCCATGCCCAGCTCGTACTGGATGGCCAGCAGCATCGACTTGGCCACATCGCGGGAGTGGTGTCCGTCGCAGGGGATGACGTAGTAGTCCTTGCGCAGGATGTACCGGCCGTTCAGCCACTGCTGGATGGAGCGGATGGTGTCCGAGCCGTCGAGGACGGTGACGTAAGCGTCCATGTTGAACAGGCCCTTGACGACCTTCGGCCACAGGGAAGTGCCCGGGTAGACACTGTCCACGCCCATGTTCTGGTTGAGCTTCGCGACAGCGGCCTTGACGCGGTCGTTGTACTTGCCGTCGATCTCACCGCCGTCGTAGCCCTTGCAGTACAGCGCGGACTGGATGATGCGGCAGAAGTTCGCCGAGGGGATGGTCGTCTCGTCCAGCTTGCCGTACTTCTCCCCGATCGTTGCCAGGGTGGTCGGGCCAAAGGAGTTGGACAGGGCGGAGATGCCCATCTCGTACTGGAGCGCCCGGGTCAGGGCGTACATCACGGGCCAGCCGGTCCGGCCGTTCTCCTCCAGCTTGGATATGCCGAGCGTCGCACCATTGTTGTAGGTGGTGTTCACGAATCTCTGGGCGCGAAGCACCAACTCGTCGGCCATGATTCCGTCTTCTCCTGTCGTCCGGCGTGGGGAAGTTGATGCGGTGAAGAGAGGGGCATCGCGACATCGCACTGTCGACCTGGAGGTCAACTCATGGGGACACGTGGGCAATAAGGTCCGCTACTCGGCGGACGCATACCTCGGTACCGCACCTCGACAGCGCGACGGATGCAGGACGACTGCGATGAATCGGCAAGCAGACGTCGTACGGCAGCCCAAAACTGCCCTCCCCCTTGACTCGAATGCCTGGCGCGCTGGTCGGGTGCGCCTACGGCAACTGGTGTGATCTTCCGTCGCGTATGAAAGGCGGTCAAGTCCGGTATGGATTGAATATGGTGTTGCGCGGCTGAGCGGGCTCAGCCTGTCACCCGACTGTGATCTCACCGGAATGAAGCCGTTTCAACCAATGGCGAAGTCTCCCGATGACGGACGATCACCGCTGTGGCTAGGGGATTTCAATATGAAAGGGCTTCAACCTATGCAGCATCTCCGCGATCACGGCCTCGATGTCGGGCTCCCGCACCGACAGATCCACCAGCGGATACTCCGCCGCGATCCGCGCCACCAGCACCGCCGCCGACTCGGCCGCCGGGAACGCCAGCCACTGCCGCGGCCCCTCCACCTTCACCACGCGCGCGGGCGGCGCCTCGATCGGCGGCAGCTCGCGCTCCAGGTCGACCACGAGGGTCCGCTCGCTCTGGCCCACCTCGTGCAGCCCGGCGAGCGGGCCGTCGTACATCAGCCGCCCGTGGTCGATGACCATCACCCGCGAGCACAACTGCTCGATGTCCTGGAGGTCGTGCGTGGTCAGCAGCACCGTCGTGCCGCGCTCGGTGTTCACCTCGCGCAGGAACTCCCGTACCTTCGCCTTCGAGATGACGTCGAGCCCGATCGTCGGCTCGTCCAGATACAGCACGTCGGGGTCGTGCAGCAGGGCCGCCGCGATGTCGCCGCGCATGCGCTGGCCCAACGACAGCTGCCGCACCGGTACATCCAACAGCGCGCCCAGGTCGAGGAGTTCGACGAGCCGGTCGAGGTTCTCGCGATAACGGCCGTCGGGGATGCGGTACATGCGGTGCATCAGCTTGTACGAGTCGATCAGCGGCAGGTCCCACCACAGCGTCGTGCGCTGCCCGAACACCACCCCGATGCGGTGCGCGAGGCGCTTGCGCTCGCGGGAAGGGTCGATGCCGGCGACGCGCAGCCGTCCGCCGCTCGGTGTCAGGATCCCCGTCAGCATCTTGATCGTCGTGGACTTCCCGGCACCGTTCGGCCCGATGTAGCCCACCATCTCGCCGCGCGCCACGGTGAAGGAGATCGAGTCGACGGCCCGCACCTGCCGCCGCTCCCGTTTGAGGAAGCCGGTCTTCCTGCGTACGTCGAAGACCTTCTCGACGCCGTCGAGTTCGATGAACGCGTCGTCCCGCATGGCCTGCCCCTAACTTCCCGTACTCCGATACGACCGCAGCCCGGTCCGCCACGCCAGACCGGCCAGCGCACAGCACACCGCGGCCACCAGCGGCGACGCGAAGGCCGTCCACTCGGGCAGGCCGATCGGGTACGGCCGCCCCAACACGTGGGCGGCGGGCACCCAGTTGACGAAGGCGAGCGGCAGCATGAAGGTCACGCCGCGCACCAGGTCCTTGCCGAACACGGTCGGCGGATACTGCAGCAGGGTGGTCCCGCCGTAGGTGAACGCGTTCTGCACCTCGGCGGCGTCCTGTGCATAGATCTGGAAGGCCGCGCCCGCCACGAACACCGCCGAGAAGATCACCGCACCGCTGACCACCATCACCGGCACCAGCAGCACCTTCGGCGCGCTCCAGTCGACGTCGACCGAGAACAGCGCCCAGCCCAGCACCAGCGCGCCCTGGGTGATGCGGCCCAGCCGGCGCAGCGCGAAACGGTCCGCGCCTACCTGGGCGAGCACCGGCGCGGGCCGTACGAGCAGCGTGTCGAAGGAGCCGTCGCGCATCCGGGCGCCCAGGACGTCCATCGAGCCGAGCGCGAGGTCGGCGATCCCGAACGCCGTCACCGACAGCCCATACAGGAAGGCGACTTCGGGCAGCGACCAGCCGCCCAGCGTGTCGACCTGAGAGAACATCAGCAGGATCCCGACGAAGTCCATGCCGGTCATGGTCAGGTTGCCGATCATCGTGACGACGAAGGACGTGCGGTAGGTCATGCTGGAGCGCACCCACATCCCGGCGATCAGCCAGTAGGCCCGCAGTCCCGCGACGACGGCGCTCCGCTCACCCACCCTGCACCACCACCCGCCGTGCCGCCGCCGTCTGGAGCAGCCGCCCCGCCGCCAGCAGCACCACCGCCCACGCCGCCTGGAAAGCGAACGCGTTCAACGGGTCGATCTCGCCCATCAGGACGTCGGCCGGCATCTGGATCTGCGCCGCCCACGGCAGCATCTGCACGATGTCGCCGAACGCTCCCGGGAAGGCGTTCAGCGGGAGCACGATGCCGGAGAAGAAGACCCCTGTGATCATCAGGACCTGCGAGACGCCCATGCCGTCCAGCAGCCAGAACACGCTCAGCGCCGCCAGATAGCGGATCGCGAAGCTGACGACCGTCGCCAACAGCAGCGCGAGCAGACAGGCCGCCCAGGGGGTGACCCCCGTCGGCAGCGCCATCGGGAAGAAGAGCGCGCCGAACGCGAACGGGATCACGCCCCGCCCCAGCATCTGGAACAGCGCGCGCCCCACGTCGCCTGCCAGCCACCACAGTTGGAGGTCGGCCGGCCGGTAGAGGTCCACGGCGATCTCCCCGGTGCGGATACGCTCCATCAGGTCCTTTTCCGCGCCGCCGCCCTGGATCGCGAGCGTCGCGTAGAGGCACTGTCCGAGCCACACATAGGTGACCGCCTGCGCCTGGTCGTACCCCCCGAGGTGAGGCTTCTCGTCCCACAGCGCCAGATACGTGTAGACGAGGATCACGCCGAAGACGGTGTTGGTGAAAACTCCGGCCGCCGTCGCCGCCCGATAAGTCGCGTACCGTCTGAATCCGCCCACCGCGACGGTTAAGTACAACCGCCACGAGCCCACACCCACAGCCCTCCTCGCCCGCGCCCGACACCGAAGCTCAGGAGCCTAGTGCGCCGGCAGAGGGCCAGGCCACGAGTTTTCCGACCGGGCGCACCTCTTCAGCGACCTGCGAAGGACAGGCCCACACGCGCCGACCGCCGGGCACGCTCCCGGCGGTCGGACGGTCAGCGGTTGGCGGTCGCCGGATCAGGCGCCGGTGGTCTCCCAGCTGCTGCACTTGTCCCACCGGATGCCGCCGGTCACGGTGCCCTTCCAGTCGCCGAGACACGCCTTGATGGACAGCGGTGTGCCTTCCTTGACGGAGAGGTTTACCGTGCGGGTCGTGCCGACACCGTTGCGGTTCCAGTAGTAGTACTCGTTCCCCTCGCCGCCGATCGAGATGATTCCGATGGTCGAGTGGCCGTCCTTGACGAGGTCGGTGATGGTGAAGATCTCGCCATGGGTCTTTATGTGCGCCTTGCCGCCCCAGTACTCCTTGGGCGTCACGTCGTAGTCGGCGGGGGCATAGGCCGTGCGGTCCGTTCCGTCCGCGTGTGCCGAGGTACCCGAGGCCAGGGCGAGCAGGAGGGCGGCCGTACCCGCGAGGGCGGAGCGTGCCACGAGACGCATGTGTGTTCCCCTTTGGTCAGTCAGTTGGTCAGCCGATCGCGCGCAAGAAAGATCGTCGCACGAACAAGCCCATCACTGTACAAGAGTTCGAATGCGGAACTCGCTGCCGGTGGACCACGCGTTCTGCCCACTGTGAAGTGAGCCGCGCCGGGGAACTGATCACCGGATGGCACAGTCTCCATAAGGGGCGTAGAAGGCGTACGGGAACGCACAACGCGAAACAGGAGTCTGTGCACAACATGAGCGACGAGCCACAGCAGCAGCCGAGCCGTAAGCCCAAGCGGCCGAAACGGACGGGCTGGCGGCGGATCATCCCGACCTGGCGGATGGTGCTCGGCACCTTCGTCATCGGCACCCTGCTGCTCGTCGGCCTGTTCTTCCTCGGCTACTCGATGGTCAAGATCCCGCCCGCCAACTACCTGGCCACCCGGCAGAGCAACGTCTATCTCTACGCCGACGGCAGTGAGATCGCCCGCGACGGCGAGGTGAACCGGGAGAACGTCACCCTCGCGCAGATGTCCAAGGACGCCCAGCACGCGATCCTCGCCGCCGAGGACCGCGACTTCTACACCGAGTCCGCCGTCGACCCCAAGGCGATGCTGCGCGCCGCCTGGAACACGGCCACCGGCAAGGGCAAGCAGTCCGGCTCCACGATCACCCAGCAGTACGTGAAGAACTACTACCTGCGTCAGGAGCAGACCCTCACCCGCAAGGTGAAGGAATTCTTCATCGCGATCAAGCTGGACCGCGAGAAGACCAAGGACGAGATCCTCGAGGGCTACCTCAACACCAGCTTCTTCGGCCGCAACGCCTACGGCATCCAGGCCGCCGCCCAGGCCTACTACGGCATGGCCGCCAAGGACCTCGACCCGGCCCGCGCCGCCTATCTGGCCGCGCTGGTCAACGCGCCGAGCGAGTACGACGTCGTCGCCCACCCGGAGAACAAGCCGGCCGCCGTGGCCCGCTGGAACTACGTCCTGGACGGCATGGTGCAGAAGGGCTGGCTCAGCGCGTCGAACCGGGCCGGGCTGAAGTTCCCGACGCCGAAGGAGTCCGCCGTCTCCGCGGGGCTGTCCGGGCAGCGCGGCTACATCGTCCGGAACGTCCAGGACTATCTCCTCAAGAACAAGATCGCCGACAAGGACTCGCTCGAAGCCGGCGGCTACCGCATCACCACCACCCTGCAGAAGGACAAGCAGAAGGCCTTCGTCGACGCCGTCAACGACAAGCTGATGTCCAAGCTGGACAAGAAGAACAACGAGCCGGACAACAACGTCCGCGCGGGCGGCGCCTCCGTCGACCCGAAGACCGGCAAGGTCGTCGCGATGTACAACGGCATCGACTACGTCAAGCAGTACACCCCCAACGCCACCCGCCGGGACTTCCAGGTCGGCTCCACCTTCAAGCCGTTCGTGTTCACCTCGGCCGTGGAGAACGGCTCGACCACCCAGGACGGCCGCCCCATCACCCCGAACACGATCTACGACGGCACCAACAAGCGCCCGGTCCAGGGCTGGACGGGCGCCTACGACCCGGCGAACGAGGACGACGTCTCCTACGGCGACATCTCGGTGCGCGAGGCCACCGACAAGTCCGTCAACTCGGTGTACGCGCAGATGGCCGTCGACGTGGGCCCGCAGAAGGTGAAGGACACCGCGGTCGACCTCGGCCTGCCCGCCGCCACCCCGGAGCTGTACCCGTCCCCGTCCATCGCGCTCGGCGTGGCCACCGCCAGCGTCCTCGACATGGCGGAGGCCTACGCGACCCTCGCCAACCACGGCAAGCACGGCACGTACACCATGATCGAGAAGATCACGAAGGACGGCACCGACGTCGTCGAGCTGCCCGAGCGCAAGACCTCCCAGGTCATCAGCCGCGAGGCCGCCGACACCACGACCTCCGTCCTGCAGAGCGTCGTCGACAACGGCACCGCCACCGCCGCCCAGGCCGCCGGCCGGCCCGCGGCGGGCAAGACCGGCACGGCGGAGGAGGACACCGCCGCCTGGTTCGCCGGATACACCCCCGACCTCGCCACCGTCGTCGCCGTCATGGGCCAGGACCCGGTCACGGCCGAGCACGAGTCGCTGTACGGCGTGATGGGCCTCGACCGGATCAACGGCGGCGGCGCACCCACGGAGATCTGGGCCCAGTACACGCGGGAGGCCCTGAAGGGGAAGCCGGTCACCGACTTCGACCTGGAGCTCCAGGAAGGCGCCGAGGTGCCCCAGTACCCGACGACGGACCCGACCGAGGGCGACGAGGACAGCGGCGACCAGGACGACGGCGGCAGCACCGGGGACCCCACGACCGGCGGCCAGGACACCGAGGGCCAGACCGGGGGCGAGACCCCGGGCGAGACGGACGGCGGCACCACGGGTGAGCCCACGGACGGCGGCACGACCGACGGCGGCACGACCGGTGACACCACCACCGGCGGCACCTCCGACGGAGGCACGACCGACGGCGGCGCCACGGGCGACACCGATACCGGCGGAACGGACATCGGCGGCAGCACGGCCGGCGACACCTCCACGGGCGGTACGGACAGCGGCGGCGGAGGCGGAGAGACGACGGGAACCGTGCGCGGACCGTTTCAGTGACCGCTGATCAGTGACCGCTGGTCGCCTTGAGGCCCACCACGGCGACGAGCAGCAGACAGACGAAGAAGGTCCGCGCGGCGGTCGCCGGCTCCCCCAGCACCACCATTCCGACCACCGCCGCACCCGCCGCCCCGATGCCCACCCACACGCCGTAGGCGGTGCCGATGGGCAGCGACCGCGCGGCGTACGACAGCAGCAGCATGCTGACGACGATGCCGGCACCGGTGAACAGGCTGGGGAGAGGCCGGGTGAAACCGTCGGTGTACTTCATGCCGACCGACCAGCCGACTTCCAGCAGACCGGCGACGACGAGCAGAACCCAGGCCATGACGCGCACCCTTCGCAAAGACGGAAACCTGGCAGTGCGTCGTCTTTGCCTCTGTCCCTGCTGGGATCCCGGTACGGCGCGTCTCGTCGGGCTCCTTCAAAGCTAGCAAAGGAACGACGAAAGGGCTGGTGACAAGGGTCACCAGCCCTTTCGAACCGTCGATTCAGAGGTAGAGGCCGGTCGAGTCCTCCGACCCCTCGAACCGGTCGGCGGCCACGGCGTGCAGATCACGCTCCCGCATCAGCACGTACGCGACCCCGCGGACCTCGACCTCGGCACGGTCCTCCGGGTCGTACAGGACCCGGTCACCCGGCTCCACGGTCCGTACGTTCTGCCCCACCGCGACGACCTCGGCCCAGGCCAGCCGGCGGCCGACGGCCGCGGTGGCGGGGATCAGGATGCCGCCACCGGAACGCCGCTCGCCCTCACTGGTGTCCTGCCGCACGAGTACACGGTCGTGCAGCATCCGGATGGGCAGCTTGTCGTGCTGGGTGCTGTGCTCGTTTCTGTTGGCGCTCACGCCTCGAACCTACCTGCCTTTACCGCATACGTACGCCGCCGGGTGCGCCGTCACTCAGCGCTTGCGGCGCCGGGTGCCCAGCGTCAGCAGCCCCACGACGCCGACGGCGACGAGCGCGACGGGCACGATCCGCTCCAGCCGGGGCGCGCCCTCCTCGTCGGTGAACTTGGCCTTCACATCGCTCACCACCCGGTTGACCTCGACGTAGGCCCGTCCGAGGGTGTGGTCGATGTTCGAGACGACCTTGGCCTTGGCGTCGCCGACGATCGTCTTGGGGTGCACGCGCACCCCGATCTCGTCGAGTGTCTCGGCCAACGCTGCGCGGCGGGCCTTGATGTCCGCCTCGATCTGCGCCGGGGTTCTGGTGTCCGACGTGTCCGCCACCGTACGGCCTCCGAAGTGAAGCTGATGCTGTTTCCGGACAGTCTGTCAGCTCCGGGCCCGGCCGCACGGTCAGGACCCCCGGTTACGCTGGTTCGATGAGCGAACGACTCCAGCCGGGGGACGCGGCCCCCGCCTTCACCCTCCCCGACGCCGACGGCAACGAGGTGTCCTTGTCGGACCACAAGGGCCGCAAGGTCATCGTCTACTTCTACCCGGCCGCCCTGACGCCCGGCTGCACCAAGCAGGCCTGCGACTTCACGGACAACCTGGAGCTGCTGGCCGGCGCCGGCTACGACGTCATCGGCATCTCCCCCGACAAGCCGGAGAAGCTCGCCAAGTTCCGCGACAAGGAGTCCCTGAAGGTCACCCTGCTCGCCGACCCGGAGAAGTCCGTCACCGAGTCCTACGGGGCCTACGGCGAGAAGAAGAACTACGGCAAGACCTACCTGGGCGTCATCCGCTCCACGATCGTCGTGGACGAGGAGGGCAAGGTCGAGCGGGCGCTGTACAACGTACGGGCGACCGGCCACGTGGCCAAGATCATCAAAGACCTGGGCATCTGAACGAGATCCAGACATCGGGAGCCAGGTCGGCCCGCCCCGGCACCGGCCTGCGCTCCTCACTCCAGGCACCCGGCGCAAGCTCCTCGGCGGCCCGCCGCCAGAACCGTACGGCGCCCGGGTTGTCGTCCTGAAAGGCGACCTCCCAGTCCCCCGGATGCCGCGCCACGACCTGCCGTACGGCCTGCAGCCCGACGCCCGCCCGCCGGGCCCCCCGCACCACGAAGAAACTGTTCAGCACACGCACGGGTCCACCGAGGGCCCGCACGAAGGCGAATCCGACGGGACGGCCACCACTGTCGAAGAGATACGGCGCCCAGTCGACGGCGTCGGCGAAGGCGGCCTCCAGCCGCTCGCTGCGGAAGGTGCCGTCGGGGTTGGGCAGTTGGCCGCCGAACTCCGACATGTCGTGCCGGAACAGAAGCCAGAGGCGTTCGACGGTGGGACGGTCGTCGGGGGTGGCTGGGCGTACGTGCACCGGCACCGCACTGTGAATGGTCATGAAAAAAGCCTCCCGGCGGAGGAAGCTCCGGGCCGGAAGGCTTGACGTGCGCTCAAGAGGATATCAGTGCATGGTCGGCGCGGGCGTCCCGGTAGCATGGCCGGGCAAGGTCACGCGGCCGTGGTGGAATTGGCAGTCACGCTGGGTTTAGGTCCCAGTGGGGTAACTCCCGTGAGGGTTCGAGTCCCTCCGGCCGCACCAACTACTGCGCGAGCAGTTCCCGTACGACCGGCACCAGCGCCCGGAAGGCCTTTCCCCGGTGGCTGATGGCGTTCTTCTCCTCGGGGCTCAGCTCGGCGCAGGTCCGGCTCTCGCCCTCCGGCTGGAGGATCGGGTCGTAGCCGAAGCCGTTCGTGCCCGCCGGCTCATGCCGCAGCACTCCCCTCAGCTGTCCCTCGACCACTCGCTCCGTGCCGTCCGGCAGGGCGAGTGCGGCCGCGCAGGCGAAGTGGGCGCCTCGGTGAGCGTCGTCGATGTCGGCCAGCTGGGACAGCAGCAGCTCCAGATTCGCCTGGTCATCCCCATGCCGTCCCGCCCAGCGGGCGGAGAAGATGCCGGGGGCGCCGTTCAGGACGTCGACGCACAGGCCGGAGTCGTCGGCGACGGCGGGCAGGCCGGTCGCCCGGGCCAGGGCGTGAGCCTTGAGCAGCGCGTTCTCGGCGAAGGTGACGCCGGTCTCCTTGACGTCGGGGATGTCCGGGTAGGCGTCCGCGCCGACGAGGTCGTGGGGCAGGCCTGCGTCGGCGAGGATCGTCCTGAGTTCGGCGATCTTTCCGGCGTTGCGGGTGGCGAGGATCAAGCGGGTCATGCCCTTCAGTATCCAGGGCAGTATCCAGGGCCCGCCCGGCGCCCGTTACGACGTGCAGACCTTGGTCAGCTCGCCGGCCGCGTCCGTGACCGGGCTGACGTCCGGGGTCGAGTCGCCGTTCTCGACGGACTCCCGGACGTTGGTGACGGCCTTCTGGAGGTCGTCCACCGCCTTGTTGACGTCGGCGTCGTCCGTCTTGTCGCCGATCTTGTCGAGGTTCTTGTCGATGGAGGTCAGGGACTCCTCGAGCTGCGTCGGGTCGTTCGACGCGTTCTCCACGGCCTGCTGGAGTTCGGTGACGCTGTCGGCGATGGTGTCGGCCGTCTGGACGCAGTCCAGCGCCTTGTCGACGGCGTCGCAGCCGGTGGTCAGCCCGGCCGTCAGCCCGACGGCCGCGATGGCTGCGGCGGCTATGGCGGTACGGCTCCGGCGGCGTCGGCTCGTGGCCATGGGTGACGTTCCCTCCCTGCTCAGGCCTCGCAGGCCCCCGTGCGGTCACTGGCCGGGCGCACAGCGATCAAGCCGTACGCCCGTACTCCTAGTGACGCGGGGAAAGGCGGCGCGGTTGCCTGAAGGCGCGGCTCTTCTTGGTGCGTCCTTTACTTTTCGAGGACGGTATCAAGTGCCTTGCGCTGGAGTTCGGCCAGCTCCCCGCAGCCCGAAACCGCGAGGTCCAGCAGGGAGTTGAGCTCCTCGCGGGCGAACGGCTCGGCCTCGGCGGTGCCCTGGACCTCGACGAAGCGGCCGTCGCCGGTGCAGACGACGTTCATGTCGGTGTCGGCCTTGACGTCCTCCTCGTAGCAGAGGTCGAGGAGGGGGGCGCCGGCGACGATGCCGACCGAGACGGCGCTGACGGTGCCGGTGAGGGGCTTGCGGCCGGGCTTGATCAGTTTCTTGCCCTGGGCCCAGGAGACGGCGTCCGCCAGCGCCACGTACGCGCCGGTGATGGCCGCCGTACGCGTGCCGCCGTCGGCCTGGAGGACGTCGCAGTCGAGGACGACGGTGTTCTCGCCGAGCGCCTTGTAGTCGATGACCGCGCGCAGGGAGCGGCCGATGAGGCGGCTGATCTCGTGCGTACGGCCGCCGATCCGGCCCCGGACGGACTCGCGGTCACCGCGGGTGTTGGTGGCGCGGGGCAGCATGGCGTACTCCGCGGTGACCCAGCCCTCGCCGCTGCCCTTGCGCCAGCGCGGGACGCCTTCGGTGAAGGAGGCGGTGCACAGGACCTTGGTGTCGCCGAAGGAGACGAGAACGGAGCCCTCCGCGTGCTTGCTCCAGGCGCGTTCGATGGTGACCGGGCGGAGCTGTTCGGGGGTGCGGCCGTCGATTCGGGGGATTGAGGACGTAGCTGCCATGGCGAGAGCCTAGCCGCAGATACGGAAGGGGCCCCTCCCGCGGCGGGAAGGGGCCCCAAGTGCTGAAGCCCGGGACGATGCCCGGGCTTCACATCATGAGGAACTCACGGAGGCGGAAGCCGAGGTGGCCCGCCTGGCCGCAGCTCGCTTCAAAGCGCTGCTCACACGTGTCCTACCTCACAGCCGAGGCCGTTGGGCAACCCTCCCGTCGCTGAAGTCCTCTCCTCGCGGTGAAGATCCTTAAGAGACGGCCTCGTCTGCTCATACTTCTGACCGTGGTTGCGGTGGTGGCCGTGACCGTAGCCATGGCCATCCAGGCGAACAGGATGGAGACGCTCTCCCCCCGCGAGGAACGTAACCGGGCCGCGCCTGAAGCAGGCGTACCGTCGGGGCAGGTGGACTGCCGGAAGGTCAAGTGCATCGCGCTCACGTTCGACGGCAACCCGGGCGAACCCACCGACCGGCTGATGGACCTCCTGAATCAGTACAAGGCGCCGTCGACGTTCTTCCTCGAGGGCCGGCGCATCCACAAGTTCCCGGATGTGGTGCGGCGGATCGCCAACGGCGGCCACGAGATCGGGAACCACACCTGGACGCACCCGGTGCTGACCGATGTCTCTGATGCACAGATCCGCGACGAGCTGCGCCGCACGACACGGGCCATCGCCGGCATCACCGGCAGCGAGCCGACGCTGATGCGCCCGCCCCAGGGGCGCACCGACGACCGCGTCTCCAAGGTCACGGAAAAACTGGGAATGGCGCAGGTGCTGTGGACGCTGACCGCAAAGGACTACGAGACGGACGACACCGCGCTGATCACCAAGCGCGTGCTCGACGGCGCCGGCCGCGACGGGATCATCCTGCTCCACCCGCTGCACAAGGGCACCGTGCCGGCCATGCCTGCCATCCTGAAGGCGCTCAGCAAGCAGGGCTACACCTTCGTGACCGTCTCCCAGCTGCTCGCTCCGGCCAAGGCCGAGCCCGGCAAGATCTACAAGTGACTGCCTGACATGCGAAGCGTCCGCCTCATGGACCCTTCGCCATCACGGGAGCGGCGGCCACCGGTTCCGCCGACTCACATCATGTCTTCGATCTCCGCCGCGATCGGGTCGGCGTCGGTGCCGATGACGACCTGGATGGCGGTGCCCATCTTCACGACGCCGTGGGCGCCGGCGGCCTTCAGGGCGGCCTCGTCGACCAGGCCGGGGTCGCTGACCTCGGTGCGGAGGCGGGTGATGCAGCCCTCGATCTCCTCGATGTTGTCGATGCCGCCGAGCCCGGCGACGATCTTCTCTGCCTTGCTGGCCATTTCGGTCTCCTCACGCACAGGTGGCCCAACTTCGCGAGCGATTGTGTCGTGCGTACCGAAGATGACGTCACAGCAACCCAATCGTCCGTAACTGGTCTACACCACCCGACAGGCGGTCGCCAACCCATGAGCGCCGACAGCCGGGTGAGCCCCGCTCGCGCCCGCTGGAACACCGCGCTCCAGGGCTGCAAAGATGGGGGCCGCGGCTGCCAGGTGCGGGACGGGACGGTTACCCGGGTGTCTTGGCGGCATCGTCATGGGGCTGCCGGCCGCGTGGGTCTGGGCGCCTGGGGTGCGGGCGTGTTCGGCGTCGCCAACCAGGCGCCGCCGGCGGCGACCCTCGCCATCACACACTGCGCGAAGCCGTGGCGCCGCAAGGAGGTCGGCGGCCTGATCCGAAATTTCCTGAAAAGATCCCGCAGAATCCCGCAGGAATCGCGGGTTCCTTATCTCCCCTTCATCGTGCTACAACAGGTCTACACCACTGAGTGGTGTAGACCACCACCCGATGGAGGAAGTCTATGAGCACCGCCACCTCGCCAACGGCGGCCCCCACGAAGAAGTGGGGATCCGGTCTTTTCCAGGGCCTGCAGAAGGTCGGCCGCAGCCTTCAGCTCCCGATCGCCGTGCTCCCGGCCGCGGGCCTGCTGCTCCGCTTCGGCCAGCCCGACGTCTTCGGCAAGGACGGGCTCGGCTGGGACAAGGTCGCGGCCGTGTTCGCCACCGCCGGTGGCGCGATCTTCGACAACCTGCCGATGCTGTTCTGCATCGGTGTCGCGATCGGCTTCGCGAAGAAGTCGGACGGCTCGACCGCGCTGGCCGCCCTGGTCGGCTTCCTGGTCTACAGCAACGTGCTGAAGGCGTTCCCGGTCACCGAGGCGAAGGTCCAGGCCGGCGAGGACATAGCCGCGACCTACAACAACCCCGGTGTCCTCGGCGGCATCGTCATGGGTCTGCTGGCCGCCGTGCTGTGGCAGCGCTTCCACCGCACCAAGCTGGTCGACTGGCTCGGCTTCTTCAACGGCCGCCGCCTCGTCCCGATCATCATGGCCTTCGTCGGCACGCTCATGGGTGTCTTCTTCGGCCTGGTCTGGGAGCCGGTCGGTGAGGTCATCTCCGACTTCGGCGAGTGGATGACCGGCCTCGGCGCCTTCGGCGCGGGTCTGTTCGGTCTGATCAACCGTGCGCTGATCCCGGTCGGCATGCACCAGTTCGTGAACACCGTCTCCTGGTTCCAGCTCGGCGACTTCAAGGACGCCGCCGGTGAGATGGTGCACGGCGACCTCAACCGCTTCTTCGCCGGTGACCCGACCGCCGGCCAGTTCATGTCGGGCTTCTTCCCGATCATGATGTTCGGTCTGCCCGCCGCCGCGCTCGCCATCGCACACGCCGCCCGTCCCGAGCGCCGCAAGGCCGTGATGGGCATGATGATCTCGCTCGCCCTGACCTCCTTCGTCACCGGCGTCACCGAGCCCATCGAGTTCGCGTTCATGTTCATCGCGCCGCTTCTGTACGTGATCCACGCGGTGCTCACCGCCCTGTCGATGGCGATCACCTGGGCGCTCGGCGTCCACGCGGGCTTCACCTTCTCCGCGGGCTTCATCGACTACGCCCTCAACTGGAACCTGGCGACCAAGCCCTGGCTGATCATCCCGATCGGCCTGGTCTTCGCGGCGATCTACTACTCCGTCTTCCGCTTCGCCATCGCCAAGTGGAACCTGCCCACCCCGGGCCGCGAGCCCGAGGAGGAGGTCGAGGACCTCACCAAGGCGTGAGAGGCACGGCATGACGAAGGCCCCGGAACCGGGCAGGTTCCGGGGCCTTCGCGCACATACGGGCCTGAACCCCGTACGGGCTAGATCTCGTACGACCGCCTCGGCACCGCCAGCTCCACCGGACCGTCGTAGACCTCGCGGGCGTCGGCGAGGTTGACCTGGGGGTCGGTCCACGGCGGGATATGGGTGAGGACCAGGCGGCGGGCGCCCGCGCGGGCCGCGGTCTGACCTGCCTCACGGCCGTTGAGGTGCAGGTCGGGGATGTTCTCCTTGCCGTGCGTGAAGGCGGCCTCGCACAGGAACAGGTCGGCGTCGCGGGCGAGTTCGTCCAGGGCGGTGCTGATGCCCGTGTCGCCCGAGTAGGTCAGCGTCCTTCCACCGTGCTCGATGCGGATGCCGTACGCCTCCACCGGGTGGGCCACGCGTTCCGTGTGCACCGTGAACGGGCCGATCTCGAAGGTGGACGGCTTGACCGTGTGGAAGTCGAAGACCTCGCTCATGGAGGAGGCGGTGGGGGTGTCGGCGTAGGCGGTCGTCAGGCGCTGTTCGGTGCCCTCGGGTCCGTAGACCGGGATCGGGGCGCAGCGGCCGCCGTCGTGCCGGTAGTAGCGCGCGACGAAGTACGCGCACATGTCGATGCAGTGGTCGGCGTGCAGATGGCTGAGGAAGATCGCGTCGAGGTCGTAGAGACCGCAGTGGCGCTGCAGCTCGCCCAGGGCGCCGTTGCCCATGTCGAGGAGCAGCCGGAAGCCGTCGGCCTCGACGAGGTAGCTCGAACAGGCCGATTCCGCGGACGGGAACGACCCCGAGCAGCCGACGACGGTGAGCTTCATGAAACAGAAACCTCCGCTGGCTGGAAATCCAGAGAATCCGGAAGATCGGGAATGGGGCGTCGGGGGTCGTGCGGTTTGTCGAGCGTAAGGCGCAAAACCTCCGGTCGCTCCTCCGCAAAGGGCTGTTGTGGGCGAACTCACCTGTGGTGTCACGCGTTCGGCTGGATACGGGGCGCGAGAAACGGGAGGTGCGTGCGAAGGGGCGCACGAGCGGGTGTGCGCCGGTACCTTCGTCACCATGGACACGTCCTGGTGGCTGGCGCTCGCGGCGGTGGTACTGCTGGCGCTGGTCGCCACGCTCGTCGACGGGTGGGGGCGCGGGCGGCGTCCCGCGGGGCGGCGGAGCCGGCCGCCCGGGCGGCCGGGGAAGCGGGCGTCGGTCCGTCCGGAGCCGGCGGAGATCTGGTGGGCGCGGGTGCCGTTCGAGGACGGGCCGGAGTCAGATGGGGCGGCGCGATGGGGGTCCCCCCAGGCTTTCGGCACTGGGGGAGCCTCAGGTAGGGCGGTGGCGGGAGACGGGCGGGCGAAGGACCGGCCGTGTCTGGTGCTGGCGGTGCGCGGGCAGCAGGTCACCGTCGCGAAGATCACCAGCAAGTACCGGGACGAGCGGTACGGGGTCATCCCGCTGCCGCCGGGGTCCGTCGGGGACACCCATGGGCGGGCGAGCTTTCTGGAGACGGACGAGCTGCGGCACGTGCCAGTGTCGGACTTCCGGCGACGGGTCGGGGTGATGGACCCGGTCGTATGGGACCAGGTCCGTCACCTCTCGTCCTAGGGCGCCGTCACACACCCCGTAGCGGGCCTCGCGGGCCCCTAGCCGGTGGACCGGCTCACGCCCAGAGCTGCCCCTGGAGCGTCTCGATGGCCTCTTCCGTGGTCGCGGCGGTGTAGACGCCGGTGGAGAGGTACTTCCAGCCGCCGTCGGCGACGACGAACGCGATGTCCGCGCTCTCCCCCGCCTTCAGGGCCTTCCTTCCGACGCCGATCGCCGCGTGCAGGGCGGCGCCGGTGGAGACGCCCGCGAAGATGCCCTCCTGCTGGAGGAGTTCGCGGGTGCGGGTGACCGCGTCGGCCGAGCCGACCGAGAAGCGGGTGGTCAGGACGGAGGCGTCGTACAGCTCGGGTACGAAGCCCTCGTCGAGGTTGCGCAGGCCGTAGACGAGGTCGTCGTAGCGCGGTTCGGCGGCGACGATCTTGACGTCGGGCTTGTGCTCGCGCAGGTAGCGGCCGACGCCCATCAGGGTGCCGGTGGTGCCGAGGCCCGCGACGAAGTGGGTGATGGAGGGGAGGTCGGCGAGGATCTCCGGGCCGGTGGTGGCGTAGTGGGCGCCGGCGTTGTCCGGGTTGCCGTACTGGTAGAGCATCACCCAGTCGGGGTGTTCGGCCGCCAGCTCCTTGGCGACCCGTACGGCGGTGTTGGAGCCGCCCGCGGCCGGGCTGGAGATGATCTCCGCGCCCCACATGGCGAGCAGGTCCCGGCGCTCCTGCGAGGTGTTCTCGGGCATCACGCACACGATGCGGTAGCCCTTGAGCTTGGCCGCCATGGCCAGCGAGATGCCGGTGTTGCCGCTGGTCGGCTCCAGGATGGTGCAGCCCGGGGTGAGGCGCCCGTCCTTCTCCGCCTGCTCGATCATGTGCAGGGCGGGGCGGTCCTTGACCGAGCCGGTGGGGTTGCGGTCCTCCAGCTTGGCCCAGATCCGGACGTCCTCGGACGGTGACAACCGCGGCAGGCACACCAGGGGGGTGTTGCCGACCGCGGCGAGCGGGGAGTCGTAGCGCATGAGTGATCAGGCCATACCGCCGGCCACGGCCGGCAGGATCGTGACGCTGTCGCCGTCGGAGAGCTTGGTGTTGATGCCTTCGAGGAAGCGGACGTCCTCGTCGTTGAGGTAGACGTTGACGAAGCGGCGGAGCTGGTCGCCGTCCACGATGCGGGCCTGGATGCCCGCGTGCCGGGTCTCGAGGTCGGTGAACAGCTCGGCGAGGGTGTCACCGCTGCCCTCCACCGCCTTCTGACCGTCGGTGTACTGGCGGAGGATGGTCGGGATGCGGACCTCGATGGCCATGGCTCAGGGCTCCTGTCGGGAGTAGTCAGTCGGGGGCGCGCGGCAGCGCAAGTACAGCGGGGTGGTGCGTGGGTACGGCGCCGCGGCTCACGGCCGTACGGCGGCAGGGTGTCGCGTCAACAGATGGCGCTGGCGAGCCTGCACAGGTCGACGTGCAGCCGCGCCACGAGCAGCATGCCCGGCGTCTTTTCGCTCACGTCGTGGAAAACCATGGGGTCATCGTATCGATTCCCGGTCCGGCTTTTGGAATGTGATCCCACATCGCGGACGGATGCGGGCCGGGGAGTGAGACCGTGCTGTTCAGACCGAGATCGCGGATCAATCAGTACGCCTCTACGACCTTGACCTCCTCCTCCGTGATCTCGCCGTCGACGATCCGGAAGGAGCGGAACTGGAACTCGCCGAGGCCGTCGGTGTCGGCGGTGGAGACCAGGACGTAGTGCGCGCCGGGCTCGTTGGCGTAGGAGACGTCGGTGCGGGAGGGGTAGGCCTCGGTGGCGGTGTGGGAGTGGTAGATGACCACCGGCTCCTCGTCGCGGTCGTCCATCTCGCGGTAGAGCTTGAGCAGGTCGGTGGAGTCGAACTCGTAGAACGTGGGCGACATCGCGGCGTTCAGCATCGGGATGAAGCGCTCGGGGCGGTCCGAGCCGGCCGGGCCGGCGATGACGCCGCACGCCTCGTCGGGGTGGTCCTTGCGCGCGTGGGCGACGATCTGGTCGACGAGGGCCTGGGTGATGGTCAGCATGTCCGTCAGGATAAGCAGAGGGGCCGCCCTGTACCGATGGGTGGTATGGAGCGGCCCATATGCCGGACGGACGCCGGGACGTCCGCAGACGGTCAGCCGACCTTCTCCAGGTCGGGCTCGCCGCGGCGGCCGGTGATCTGCGGGTTGCGGCTCTTCAGGACCGCCCAGCCGATGGCCAGCGCGGCGGCCCAGCCGGCCATCACGTACAGGCAGATCCGGGCGTCGGCGTCGTAGGCGATGAGGCCGGTGACGAAGAGCAGGAACACGATGGCGATCCAACTGCACACCGAGCCGCCCGGCGCCGGGAAGGACGAGGCGGGCAGGCGGCCCGCGACGACTTCGCGGCGGTAGCGGACGTGGCTGATCAGGATCATCAGCCAGGTCCAGATGCCGGCCGCGGTGGCCACGGAGGTGACGTAGCCGAAGGCCTTCTCCGGGACGATGTAGTTGAGGACCACGCCGATGCCCATGAACAGGACCGAGACGGTGATGCCGAGCGCCGGAGTCTTGGTGGCCGACAGCCTCGCGAAGACCTTGGGGGCCTCGCCGCTCTCGGCGAGGTTGCGCAGCATGCGGCCCGTGGAGTACATGCCGGAGTTGCAGGACGACAGGGCGGCGGTGAGCACGACGAAGTTGACGATGCCCGCGCCGGCCGGGATGCCGATCACCGCGAACGCCTTCACGAAGGGGCTGACGCCCTCGCCGAACTCGGTCCACTTCACCACGCAGAGGATGACGGTGAGCGCGCCGACGTAGAACAGCGCGATGCGCCAGGGCAGCGTGTTGATCGCCTTGGGCAGGGTCTTCTCCGGGTTCTCCGACTCGCCGGCCGTGACGCCGACCAACTCGACCGCGAGGTAGGCGAACATGACGCCCTGAAGGGTCATCAGGGACGAGCCGACGCCCTTGGGGAAGAAGCCGTCGAAGGCCCAGAGGTTGGAGACCGCTGCGGTGTCGCCGGCCTGGCTGAAGCCGAGGGTGAGCACGCCGAGGCCGATGACGATCATGCCGATCAGGGCGGTGACCTTCACCATCGAGAACCAGAACTCCAGCTCGCCGAAGAGCTTCACGGAGATCAGGTTGACGCCGAAGAGGATCACCAGGAAGACCAGGGCGGTGACCCACTGCGGGATGTGCGGGAACCAGTAGTGGACGTAGATCGCGGCGGCCGTGAGCTCGGCCATGCCGGTGACCACCCACATCAGCCAGTACGTCCAGCCGGTGAAGTAGCCGAAGAACGGGCCCAGGAACTCGCGGGAGTACTCGGCGAAGGAGCCCGAGACCGGACGGTAGAGCAGGAGCTCGCCGAGCGCCCGCATGATGAAGAAGATGATGACGCCGGCCAGGGCGTACATCAGGATGAGGCTGGGGCCGGCCTTGGCGATGTTCGCACCGGCGCCCAGGAAGAGGCCGACGCCGATGGCGCCGCCGATCGCGATCATCTGGACCTGACGACTGCCGAGTCCCCGCTCGTACCCCTCTTCAGGGGTGTCGACAGGGGTGTCGGCGACCTTCTGCGAGGTCATGTGTGGTGCGCCCTTTCTCCATACGGGTGTTCGCCGGGCGATCGTGAAGGTTTATCACGGTCGCCACCCTGATCGACGGCGCCGAATATGGCCTGAATCACAAGGAGAAGCGGATAAAGGGCATGGAGGCAGGCATTCACGACCGCGTCATTGACGTGATCGTTAATCGGATTTGAGTGTCCGCTGAGAGAGCATTTGCCAATCCGTCAGAAGACACCGAAGGGCCCGCCCGTACGGGAAACGTACGGGCGGGCCCTTCAGAGCCTTGCGGCGGACTGCCTCGCTCGGAGGCTCAGAGCGCCTTGGCGGTCTCCTCCTCGGGCTCCCCGCCGCCGACGGCCGCACGCGCCTTGCGCGCCCGGGCGTAGTCCAGGAACTTGTTCAGCTCCTTCTTGACGATCGGGGCCAGCAGGTAGAGGCCGATGATGTTGAAGATCGACAGTACGAACAGCGCCGAGTCGGCCAGGCTGATCAGCGAGTCGAGGGAGAGCAGGGCACCCGCGATCACGAAGAAGCTCCACAGGGCCTTGAAGGTGATCTCGCTGACCTTGCTCTTGCCGAACAGGTACGTCCAGGCCTTGAGGCCGTAGTAGCCCCAGGTCAGGATCGTGGAGAAGGCGAACAGCAGCACCGCAACGGTCAGCAGGTTCGGGAACCAGGGCAGGACGGTCTCGAAGGCGTCGGAAGTGATGGTGACACCGCCGATGCTCTCGCCCGCGCGGGCCTCGGCCCAGCTCGCCGGGTCGGCGATGACGATGGTCAGCGCGGTCATGGTGCAGATGACGACCGTGTCGATGAACGGCTCGAGCAGCGCGACCAGACCCTCGGAGGCCGGGTGGTTGGTCTTGACCGCGGAGTGGGCGATCGGGGCGGAGCCCAGACCGGCCTCGTTGGAGAACGCGGCCCGCTGGAAGCCGACGATCAGGGCACCGATCACACCGCCGGCGACACCCTCGGCCTCGAACGCACCCTTGAAGATGGTGCCGATCGCGTCGGGCACGGCGGTGACGTTGGTCAGGATGACGACCAGGCAGGCCACGATGTACATGGCGGCCATGGCCGGGACGAGCCGGCTGGTGACCTTGGCGATGGAGCGGATGCCGCCGAGCAGCACCAGGCCGACGAGCGCGGCGACGACCAGGCCGAAGAGGACGGCACCGGCGGAGGAGGCCAGGAAGCCGTCCTCGCCGCCGAAGGTCGAGGCGACCTGCGCGTAGCTCTGGTTGGTCTGGAACAGGTTGCCGCCGAACAGACCGAAGAACAGGATCATGATCGAGGCGGCGACGGCGAGCACCTTGCCGAAGATGCGGCCGCCGTTGCCGAAGCGCTCGGCGAGGCCCTTGGGCAGGTAGTGCATCGGGCCACCGGAGACGGTGCCGTCGGCGTGCTCCTCGCGGTACTTCACACCGAGGGTGACCTCGACGAACTTGCTCGCCATGCCGAGCAGACCGCACAGGATCATCCAGAAGGTGGCGCCGGGGCCACCGATGGAGACGGCGACCGCGACACCGGCGATGTTGCCGAGGCCGACGGTGCCGGAGACGGCTGCGGTCAGCGCCTGGAAGTGGTTGACCTCACCGGCCGAACCCTCTTCGTCGTACTTGCCGCGCACGGTGTCGAGGGCGAGCTTGAACTTGCGTACCTGAATGAAGCCGAACCAGGTGGTGAAGACCAGGCCCGCGATCACCAGCCAGGCGACGATGAGCGGGAGCTCGGTGTCGCCGACAGGGACGGTATAGAAGACGACGTCGCCCACGTGCTTGGCGACGGGTTCGAAGAAATCACTGACGGCGTCGTCAATGGATGTGCTGATGGAGTCGAGTGACATCGAGCTACCTCGGAGCGCGGGGACGTGCTGGCGTTGGCGCAGCGGATGGGGTCAGCGAACGCCGTGTCCGATGACCGGCTTCTCGCCCTCGATCAGGGGTTGTGCCGAAAACGAGTTGCCAGTTCTTACCACGTTGTTTATGGGATGTTTAGTGACACAGATCACACGAAACCACCCCCGAGGTACAAAACCCCAGGGGCGGTGACCCGATCGTTATTCGGATTTGAGCGTTCTCTGAGCGAACGCATGATCGACGCAAGAACACTGCAAGACAAACACACGTCCACCCAAATCAGGGCATAAGTGTCGAGACGAGGGTCTCCTGAAGCCCGCCCAGCCACAGATACGCCATCACCATCGGCTTGCGTGAGTCCTCGTCCGGGAGCCGGTAGAGCAGATCGGTGTCGTCCTCGTCGGTGATGTCCAGCCGGGAGCCGATGGCCAGCCGCAGGTCGTTCAGGGCGCCGAGCCAGCACTGGGACTCCTCGGCCGAGAGCTTGAGCACCGCGCCGCCCTCACCGGCGGAGGCACCACTCAGCTCGTCCAGGGACCGGATCACCGCGAGCGCGTTGTCGCGCTTGCCGGCCCGCAGGTCGTTCTCGGTGTAGCGGCGGAACTCCGCGGAGTACGCCCGCTGCTCCTCGGCCTCCTTGGCCTGCGGAGCGCCCTCGGGGTCGACATAGGCGTCCGGGAACAGACGCTTGAGCACCGGATCGGCCGGCGGTTCACTCGGCCCCTCGGCGAACAGCTCGGCGAGCGGGTCGTCGGGGGCCTCCTCGGCGGGGCCCGGGCCGATCAGCTCCAGGAGCTGCACGGCCAGCGACCGGATGATGGAGATCTCGACGTCGTCGAGAGCGACGGCCGCGCCGCCGCCGGGGAGCGGTTCGAAGGTTCCTGGCATGGAGGAGATCGCTACTTCCGGTCCTGCGGACGAGAGGTCATTTTCGGTCCTGCTGGAGGGTGGCCCACAGGCCGTAGCCGTGCATGGCCTGCACGTCGCGTTCCATCTCCTCGCGAGTGCCGCTGGAGACGACCGCCCTGCCCTTGTGGTGGACATCGAGCATGAGCTTGGTGGCCTTGTCCTTGGTGTAGCCGAAGTACGTCTGGAAGACGTAGGTCACATAGCTCATGAGGTTGACCGGGTCGTTGTGGACGATCGTGACCCAGGGGACGTCCGGCTCGGGTACGGCGAAGGTCTCCTCCGCCGATTCGGTGCGTTCGATCTCTACGGGAGCGGGTGACGTCACAGTGCCCATGCTGCCACCGGAGGGGGGTGGTCGCACAAATCCCGGCGGACCCCGGGAGCCTCGACGAGGGTAAATCGTCAAACTGACGAGATGGGGATACCATCGGTTGCCATGAGCACAGCAGACCTGGGGTTGCCAGAAAAAGAAGAGCGCGAAGCGCTTCCGCAGAAGGGCGGTGGTGGGCGACGGGTGGGCGTTCCCTCGACGGCGCTCTTCACGGACCAGTACGAGCTGACGATGCTGCAGGCCGCCCTGAAGGCGGGCACCGCCGAGCGGCGGAGCGTGTTCGAGGTCTTCACCCGGCGGCTGCCCGACGGACGGCGCTACGGAGTCGTGGCCGGCACCGGCCGCGTCCTGGACGCCGTCGAGAACTTCCGATTCGACCCGGGCGTGATCGGCTTCCTGCGCGAGCGGGACATCGTCGACGAGCAGACCCTGAAGTGGCTCGCGGACTACCGCTTCTCCGGCGACATCTGGGGCTACCCCGAGGGCGAGGTCTATTTCCCGGGCTCGCCGGTCATGCGGGTCGAGGGCACCTTCGCCGAATGCGTGCTGCTGGAGACCGTGATCCTCTCGATCCTCAACCACGACTCGGCGATAGCCGCGGCCGCCTCCCGGATGGCGTCGGCGGCCGGCGACCGCCCGCTCATCGAGATGGGCGCCCGGCGCACCCACGAGCTGGCCGCCGTGGCCGCCTCGCGCGCCGCGTACGTCGGCGGCTTCGCCTCCACCTCCGACCTGGCCGCCGGCTTCCGCTACGGCATCCCCACGGTCGGCACCAGCGCCCACGCCTTCACCCTGCTGCACGACCGCGAGCGGGACGCCTTCCGGGCCCAGGTGGACTCCATGGGCCGGGGCACGACTCTGCTCGTGGACACCTACGACGTCGCCGAGGCGGTCCGTACGGCCGTGGAGGTCGCCGGGCCCGAGCTGGGCGCCGTGCGCATCGACTCCGGCGACCTGCTGCTGGTCGCGCACCGGGTCCGGCAGCAGCTCGACGAGCTGGGCGCGACCCACACGAAGATCATCGTGACCTCCGACCTGGACGAGTACGCCATCGCCTCGCTGGCGGCGGCGCCGGTGGACGCGTACGGCGTCGGCACCCGGCTCGTGACCGGGTCCGGGCACCCGACCTGCTCGATGGTCTACAAGCTGGTCGCCCGCGCCGAGTCCGCCGCCCCGGGGGCGGCCCTGGTGCCGGTCGCGAAGAAGTCGAGCGGCGGCAAGACCTCCATCGGCGGGCGCAAGTGGGCGGCGCGGCGGCTCGACGAGTACGGCGTCGCGGAGGCCGAGGTCGTGGGCACGGGGGCGGTGCCCGCCGAGCTGGCCGAGCGGCAGCTCGCGATCGAGCTGATCAAGGGCGGTGACGTGGTGGCGCGGGAACCGCTGGACGTCGTACGGGACCGGCATGTGGCCGCTCGCGGGAATCTGCCGCTGTCCGCTACACAGCTCTCGCGCGGGGAACCCGTTATTCCGACGGAATATGTCACGGAATATGTCAACGGGCGCTCGGGTAACCGGACGGGGGCGTGAAGCGAGCGCGCCCGGCGTGCTCGCGCCATGCCCCCTCCCGCACCGCACCCGAAGTCTCTAGGCTCGGAAGTTCACCGGCCGGGCCCGCACGTTTCACCGTCCCGACCTCAGCGTCCATAACCGAAGGACACCGACCATGCGCCGCGCCTTGATCGTCGTAGATGTGCAGAACGACTTCTGCGAGGGGGGCAGCCTCGCCGTGGCCGGCGGTGCCGACGTGGCCGCCGCCGTCACCGAGCTGATCGGGCAGGCGGCGGGGTCCGGCTACCAGCACGTCGTGGCCACCCGTGACCACCACATCGCCCCCGGCGGCCACTTCTCGGCCAACCCCGACTTCGCCCACTCCTGGCCGGCGCACTGCGTCGCGGGCACGGAGGGCGTCGGCTTCCACCCGAACTTCGCCCCGGCGGTCGCGTCCGGCGCGATCGACGCCGTATTCGACAAGGGGGCGTACGCGGCGGCGTACAGCGGGTTCGAGGGGGCCGACGAGAACGGCGTGAAGCTGGCGGACTGGCTGCGGGCCAGGGAGGTCTCGGAGGTGGACGTGGTGGGGATCGCCACGGATCACTGTGTGCGAGCCACTGCCGTGGATGCGGTGCGGGAGGGGTTCCGTACTCAGGTGCTGCTGGACCTGACTGCGGGAGTGGCCGCGGAGAGCACCGAGCGGGCGTTGGAGGAGATGCGGGAGGCGGGGGTGGAGCTGTCCGGTAAGCCTGTCGTGGCTTAGTACTCCGCAGGGGGGGTGCCACGAATGGCCGTCGGGAGTCTGCGGCGCCATCGTGGTTGCTCGCGCAGTTCCCCGCGCCCCTTAGGGAGTTGCAGCAGGCCTTCTCAGTAGTGCCCGGATCGGATGCCACAGCTCCTGTGCCAGCTCCGGGCCCGGTACGACACCGTTGTCAGGGGCCGTTCGCCATATCAGGCCGTCGGGGTGGTGCAGGACCGCGGTGATCTCGTCGGGGGTCGGTGGGGCGGCGTTGCCGCGTAGGTAGACGGCGCGCATGCCCAGGTTGCGGAGCCTGGTCAGGGCTCGGGCGCGGTTCTGGGCGTGGACGAGGACACGGACGCAGCCCGTGCCGTCGGCGGTGGGTCTGGGCAGGTTCAGAGCCACCACCACGCTGCCGGTCGGCAGCTTGCAGAAACCTCCTGCGGCCATGCGGTCACACCCCCGTGCGAGTCGGTGTCAATAACGGAAGCACAGGGTGCACCTAAACACGACCGGCGGCAACCCGCCAAGGGGCTGCCGCCGATCATGCTCTGACCTGCGAAGATGTCGATTACTTCACCGCAGGGCCGACCTCGAGCTCGATCGTGGAGCCGTTCCTGGCCTCCTTGACGATCTTTATCTTTGTGTTGGTGTCAGTGACCTTGACACCCGCGGCCGGGTTCGACGCGTCGTAGTACGTGCTGGTGTGGTCGTTGAAGACCGGCACCCCGGCACTCGACGGGATCTTGGTCGCGACGTCCGCGTTGTGCAGCCACATGCCGTCCGTGCGGTAGCGGCTGAACGGCGAGTCGTAGGACTGGATGCGGTTGCGCATCAGCGTGCCGTCGGACCACTTCATCGCGGTCGGGTGGGAGTCGATCGGCAGGACCAGGCCGACACCGGGGTGCTGGCTGGTGTTGTTGTCCTGCTGGGAGGTGTCCCACTTCCAGATCAACAGGCCGTTCTGGTACGCGTAGTGCTCCACCCAGTCCGGAAGGGACTTCGAGAAGCCGAAGTTGTACGGGCCGGTCTTCAACGTCTTGTCGTACGACACGTACTGGCGGTTCTCGGCGATGTAGTACTGCGCGTACTCGCCCGTGATGGACGCGCCGATGCGCGAGAAGCCCTTGGTCTTCCAGGCGTCGTCGGCGGTCTCGGCGTCGTCGGAGAACAGGGCCGTGCCGTCGGCGGTCACGGTGATCTCGTCGGCCGCGAAGCCCTTCTGGGCCACGCCGCCGTCGGTCTGGTAGCGGAAGCGCAGGTCGATCTTCTTGCCGGCGTAGGCGTCCAGCGGGAAGGCCAGCTTCTTGTAGGCGTCCACGGTGCCGGTGAGGGCCGGCTTGCCGCTGGCGTCCTTCGGCAGGGCCGCACCGTCGACCGTGCCGTCGATGGCGGTCCAGTTGGCGCCGCCGTCGGTCGAGACCTCGGTGTAGAGGTAGTCGTACTCGGCCTCGATGTCGTACCAGCCGTCCAGCGTCAGCGAGGCGGCGGACTTACCGGTGAGGTCCACGGAACGGGTCAGCGTGTTGGCGAGGTTGTCGCCGCTGCCGCTCCACCACTGCTTCGCGCCCTGCGCCGGCTCCACGACCGGCGTGGTGACCGTCTTCTTGGGCAGCTCGACCACGAGGGCCTGCTTGTGCTTGGTGTTGTACTCGGCGACACCCAGCTTGTGCCACGAGTTGACGCCGGCCTTGGCGGTGTCGTACTTCAGCCAGCCGAGCTGGAGCTTGTCCCAGGCGGTCATGTCGCCGGGCAGGTCACCGATGCTGTCCTTGCCGGTGCCGAGCCAGGAACCGGAGGACATCAGGGTCCAGAAGCCGGTGGAGTTCTCGCCGCCCGCGGTGTCGTAGTGGTCCGGCAGGCCGAGGTCGTGGCCGTACTCGTGGGCGAAGACGCCCAGGCCGCCGTTCTCCGGCTGGACGGTGTAGTCGCCGACCCAGATGCCGGTGGAGCCGATCTGCGCGCCGCCCAGCTTGTTGCCGGCGGGGCCGGTGGCACCCGCGTCGGTGCCGAACGCGTACCAGCGGTGGGCCCAGATCGCGTCGGTGCCCTGGGCGCCGCCGCCCGCGGACTCGTCCTCACCGGCGTGCACGATCTGGAAGTGGTCGATGTAGCCGTCGGCCTCGTTGAAGTCGCCGTCGCCGTCGAAGTCGTAGCGGTCCCACTGGTCGAACTGCGTGACGGCCGCCTTGATCTCGGCGTCGGTCTTCCCAGTTGCCTTCTGCTGGGAGACCCACGCGTTCAGACCGTCGCTGACGACGTTCCAGACGCTGGAGCAGTTGGTCTGGCCGCAGGCGTTGTTGCCGTAACGGGCCTCGTTGTAGGGGACCTTGACCCAGTCGGAGACCTCGCCCTCGATCGAGTAACGGCCCGAGGACTGCTTCTCGTAGTACTTCTTCATCGACTCGGTCTTCTTGCCGGTGCCGAAGTAGAGGTCCTGGTAGTGCTGCCGGTTGTAGTCGGCCTGCCAGGCCGTCGAGTTGTCCTTCTCGCGGTCGGGCTCGGCTATCTGGTTGTGCTCCGGGCCCGGTGTGCCGCCGAACTCGCTTATCTTGTCGCCGAACTCGACCAGGATCGTGAAGATCTTGTCGGTCTTCTCGCGGCCCAGCTCGACGTACTTGCTGTCGCCCTTCTTGCTCTTGAGCTCGACGACCTGCGAGCCGCCGCGCTTCTTCACCTTGCTCTTGCCTGATATGACCTGGTTCAGGGCTTCCTCGCGCTGGGCCTGTTGAGTCTTGCTCATCGGGCCTTCGAGGTCGTGCTCGGCGTGTGTGCGGTCCGCCGGGTCGTGCCGCTCCACGGAGGCCGGCGCGCCTTCGTCGGCCTGAGCCACCGCGAAGGTCGAGAACGTCGCCGCCGCCGTCGCGAGTGCGACGGTGGTGGCCGCCGCTCTGAACGTCCAGGGTCTACTGGTCACTTGCTTCCTCCCCCGCGTCGGGCGCGCGGAAGGAGGATCCTGGTCATGGAGGATCCGCGCGCGTGATCAACGCGTGTAGTCAAGTGACGACATTTGACTAGAGGTTAAGCAGAAAAAACAGACCTTGACTTGAACAGGTCAATTGCACTATGCGGAGTCGATGTTCGTTTAGCGAACAACGATCTCTCCCGAACGGGCGCGCGCCGCCGTCCACTTGCTGGACGCCATGACTCCGTGCGCCCCCCGTGCATCGGCACTGTGGGTTAGGTCATGCTTACGGATTATTCCTCTCGGGCATGCACGCCGTTAGAGTCGGATGGCGGAACGCCCGGACGTCGGCGGAAAGCCAGGCCGAGACCCCCGTGCACCCCTGATTCCGAGGACACGATGATCATGCCTCGTCCGACTGCCGCACAGCTCTCCTACGGCTCGTGCACCGTGATCTTCTCGACGCTCGCCATGCTGCTGCTGTCACAGACCAGTTCGGGTGTGGGGATCGCGGTCATCGCCGTCGCGGCCCTCCTGCTCGGGCTGTTGGTCGCCATGACGGTGCCCATGCCCAAGAAGCCCCGCGTGGTGGCGATGCGCAGGCCCGCCGAAGCGGAGCGGGAGAAGGCCGAAGAGCCCGCGCTCTCCCAGTCCTGACGCCACGTCCGACGCCGGCAGGGGGTGTCACCACACCCCTAGCCTTCGGTGCTGACCACCACCGTCTTGGCCGCCTTGTCGTGCAGGCCCTGTTTGTAGGGCCGGTCGAAGTAGCTCCAGCCGCCGGAGATCGCGGTCCAGATGCAGGCGCACAAGAAGGCGAACGGGATCCACAGCACCGCCGCGCGGATCAGCGCGCTCTGCACGGACGGAGTGGCGCCGTTGTCGAGGTTGGCCACCCGCATGTTGAGCAGCCGCTTGCCGAGCGTCTGCCCCGTCCTGACGGTCAGATAGGTGTCGTAGGCGATGTAGAGCACGGCTGCGATCGCCGACTGCGCGAGTGAATTGCTGTACTCCACCTTGTCGGTGTCCGTATCGAGTTCGGTGACACCGAATCCCCAGGTGAGCAGCCAGACGACGACACCCACCAGGATCATGTCGAGGATGCGGGCCAGCGTGCGCTTGCCGCTGCCGGCGAGCGGCGGCATCCCGGCGAGCGGGTCGGTGGGGGGACCGCCACCGCCGTAGGGGGCACCGCCGTAGGGGGCACCGCCGTAGGGGCCGCCGCCATAGGGGGGCGGGGGCTGATCGCCGTACGGCGAACCGGAGCCCCCGGGTGGCGGGGGCTGCTTCCTGAACGGGTCGTCTTCCGGGGGCGGCTGACCGGAGCCGGGAGGCGGTTCACTGCTCATGGCCCCGAGTCGACCGCGAACCTCGCGGTTTCGCATCCGGCGCGGGGCCGTCCGAGGGACGTAAATCTCCTGGGCCGTTCGCCGTACGGGGTCAGCCCGCGACGAACGTACGCGCGGCCTTGTCGTGCCAGCACTGGTGCCACGGCCGGTCGAACACACACCACAGCACGCCGACGACGCCGATCACCAGCAGGCCCGGGATGCTGTAGACCAGCCAGCGGCGCAGGGCCGCGCCGAACTCTGGGGGCTCGTGGGCCTCGATGTCCCGCACCTCCAGGCCGAGCAGCTTCTTGCCCAGCGTGCGGCCCCACTTGGCGGTGGGCAGCGCCTCGTAGGCCAGGCCGAACAGCAGCAGCACGGCCAGGATGATGCCCAGGTACACCGACGTGGTGCCGTCCAGCAGCCATACGGTGACGGTCTCGCCGGAGAGCTTGGCGGCGTCGATCTTGTCGTTGACGTGGTCGATCGCCTTGGTGCCGAGCGGTACGGCGGCCACGGCGGTGACGGCGGCCAGTACGAGCGTGTCCAGCAGCCGGGCGGCCAGCCGCTTGCCGAGGTTCGCCGGGCGGGCGGCGGCCTGACGCAGGGCGGCTGCCGCGAAGGGGTCCTCCCGCACGGGCTTCCACGGCGCGACCGGCTGGTCCTCGTCGGACGGGCCCGCGAGCCGGTGGACCTGCTGCGCCCAGGAGGACTGACCGCCGCCGGCGCCCGCCGTCATGGGCGCGCCGGAGGGCGCCGCGGACGGGTGGCCACCGTGCGGGTCACCGGACTGCCGGGGGACGCTCGCAGCGCCCTGCTGGGGGCCTGCGGAGGGCGCGGCGGCCTGGCCCTGTGCCTGGGCCACCGCGGCACGCTCTGCGGCGGCCTTGCCGGCGCCGAAGCCCGGTCCCTGCGGCGCGCCGGCCGCCGAGGGGTGGTCCGCGTCCGGACGTGCGGCGCCCGCGCCGCCCGTGCCCGCGGACTGCGCCCCGGCCGCCCCGCCCTGCTGCCCCGTGCGCGGGGACACCGCGCGGATCGCCATGGTGCCGTCGACGGGGGCGGGGCCACCGGGGCTCGGGATGCCGGGAGCGCCCTGGCCCGGGGCGCCGGAGGACTGCGCCGCACCGGGGCCGGGGGTACCCGGAGCGCCCTGGCCGGAAGTGCCGGAGGACTGCGGCCCGCCGGGGCTCGGGACACCAGGAGCGCCCTGGCCCGGGACCCCGGAGGACTGTGCCGCGCCGGCCGCCCCCGGCACCGGTCGGCGGATCATGAACGTGTCGGCGGAGGGGACGGCGCCGGAGTCCGCGTCCGGCTCGGCGGGCGGGGTGCTCGCCGAGCCCTCGGGCCCACCCTGGGGCGCCGTCGAGCGCGGGTCCCTGGGGTCGGCGTCCTGCTGGGCGCCCCAGGAGACCCGGCGGTCCTGCTCGCCGCCGAAGCCGGACTGGTGCGCGGAGTCGGCGCCCCAGGCGGACGCCGGCTCGGGGCGGCTGCCGTGCGGGGAGTTCCCGGAGGCGGGCTGCTGCGCCGGGTCCTCGTCGAAGAAGTGCGGGCCGGTCTCCTCCACCGAGGGGGCCTGGGCCGGCTGCGCGCCCGGCGGCGGGGCGAGCGTCTCGCCGTCCGTGGGCGCCGGACGGCTGGTTCCCGGCACCCAGGAGGCACCATTCCAGTACCGGACATATCCAGGAATGGACGGGTCCGGGTAATACCCTTCGCGGGGCCGGTCGTCACCGGGGGCCGGGGTTGGGGCGCTCATGTCCGTCGTCCGGTATCTGCTCGTGGGTCAAATGGGGGCCTCCACATCTATCAGACGGACGCACCGAGCACCGCCCGTCCCGTGGGACCCACCCCCTTTCCGGGCAACCTCGTACACGTACTTCACAACGGTGGAACCCGCCCCGGAGCAGGCCCGGAAAAAAAGTTCTGCGAACCCGCGTAATGATGGGCACCTCTGTCCCCTCTCCACTCGTACGGGCCCGCCCACACGGCCCGCACGCGGCACGAGAGAGGACGTACACGTCATGCATCACACCGTCGTAGAGCGCGAACTGGAGCTGCGGCTCATCCTGGCGCCCGAGCGCGCCATCCCGGTGCCGGCCCGGCTGAGCTACCACACCGACGACCCGTACGCGGTGCACATCGCCTTCCACATCAACTCCGAGCACCCGGTGCACTGGACCTTCTCCCGCGATCTGCTCGTGGAGGGGGTGTTCCGGCCGTGCGGGCACGGGGACGTGCGGGTGTGGCCGACGAAGGCCGAGGGGCGCAGCGTGGTGCTGATGGCGCTGAGTTCGCCCGACGGGGACGCCCTGCTGGAGGCGCCGGCGGCGCAGGTGTCGGCCTGGCTGGAGCGGACCTTGCGGGTGGTGCCCCCGGGGACTGAGGGCGAGCAGCTCGGGATCGACGACGCGCTCGATCAGCTGCTCGCCCGGTGAGGCGTACAAAGAGGCGTACAAAGCGGCGTACAAGAAGGAGTCAGAACAGCTTGCCGGGGTTCAGGATGCCCAGCGGGTCGAAGACCTGCTTGATCCCGCGCTGCATCTCGATCCCCACCGGGCCGATCTCGCGCGCCAGCCACTCCTTCTTGAGCACCCCCACCCCGTGCTCGCCCGTGATCGTGCCGCCGAGTTCCAGGCCGAGGGCCATGATCTCGTCGAAGGACTCGCGGGCGCGCCGGGACTCGTCGGGGTCGGCGGCGTCGAAGCAGACGGTGGGGTGGGTGTTGCCGTCGCCGGCGTGGGCGACGACGCCGATGGTGAGCTGGTGCTTGTCGGCGATCCGCTCGACGCCCTCGATGAGGTCGCCGAGCCGGGAGCGGGGCACGCACACGTCGTCGATCATCGTCACGCCGCGCACCGCTTCGAGCGCGGTGAGGGACAACCGCCGGGCCTGCAGGAGGAGTTCGGACTCGGCCAAGTCGTCCGCCGGGACCACCTGGGTGGCGCCGGCCGCCTCGCACAGCGCGCCGACGGCGGCGAGGTCGGGGGCGGGGTCCGGGGTGTCGAAGGCGGCCAGGAGCAGGGCTTCCGTCGTCTCCGGCAGGCCCATGCGCGCCAGGTCGTTGACTGCCTTGACCGTCGTACGGTCCATCAGTTCGAGCAGGGACGGCACGTGCCCGCCCGCCATGATCCGGCACACCGCGTCGCAGGCGGCGGCCGCGGACGCGAACTCGGCGGCCAGCACGAGCTGCTGCGGCGGCTGCGGCTTCAGCGCCAGGACGGCCCGTACGACGATGCCGAGCGAGCCCTCGGAGCCGACGAACAGGCGGGTCATGTCGTATCCCGCGACGCCCTTGGCGGTACGGCGGCCGGTGGTCATCAGGCGGCCGTCGGCGAGGACGACGTCGAGGCCGAGGACGTACTCGGCCGTCACCCCGTACTTGACGCAGCACAGGCCGCCGGAGGCGGTGCCGATGTTGCCGCCGATCGTGCACATCTCCCAGCTCGAGGGGTCCGGCGGGTAGTACAGGCCGTGTTCGCCGACCGCGCGGGAGAGGGCGGCGTTGATGACGCCGGGCTCGACGACCGCGATCCGGTCGACCGGGTTGATCTCCAGGATGCGGTCCATCTTGGTCAGGGACAGCACGATGCAGCCGTCGGAGGCGTTGGCCCCGCCCGACAGGCCCGTGCGGGCGCCCTGCGGGACGACCGGCACCCGCAGTTCGGTGGCGGTGCGCATGACGTGCTGGACCTCTTCGACGGTGCGCGGCAGCACGACCACGGCGGGGGCGCCGGCCGGGCAGAAGCTGGCCATGTCGTTGACGTAGGAGCCCGTGACGTCGGGGTCGGTCAGGACGGCCTCGGTGGGCAGACCCGCGAGCAGCCGCTCGGTGAGGTCACCCCGGGCCTGCTCGGATGCGGCTTCGGTACGGCTCATGATCACAGCGTGACACCCGGGGCCATCGGTGTGAACCCCGCGTACGGCAGGCGCCGTAAGGCGGGTGTGGTCGTCGTGTCGGCGTGGTGATTCACGCACAGTGAGCGCCATGGAGAGCCAAGAGGAAGCCCCGAAGCGGCGTCGGGGCGGGTGGCGGGTGCTGGTCGCCGCGGTGGCGGGGTGTGCCGTGCTCGGCGGGGCGCTGGTGCTGGTGCCGTGGGGGCCGGGCGGGACCCGGGCGCCCGAGCTGGCGCCGGGGGCGCAGGCGCTGGCCGCGGTCACCACGGGGGTGGCGGCGGCGCTGCCCGATCTGGCGGTGCTGATCGACGAGCGCAAGACCCACCTGCGCACGCATCCCGGGGACGCTCAGGCGTGGGCGGTGCTGGGGGCGGCGTATGTGGAGCAGGGGCGGCGGACCTCGGATCCGGCGAACTATCCGAAGGCGGAGGAGGCGCTGCGCAGGTCGCTGAAGCTTCGGGAGAAGAACGCCGAGGCGCTGGACGGCATGGCGGCGCTGGCGAACGCGCGGCGGGACTTCCGCGCGGCGCGGAACTGGAGCGAGGCGGCACTGAAGGTCGACCGGGGGCGGTGGACGACGTATCCGCAGCTCATCGACGCGCACACGGGGATGGGTGACTACAAGGCCGCCAAGCGGGCGCTGGACCGGCTGCTGGAGCTGCACTCGGGGCCGGCGGTGCGGGCGTGGGCGGCGGGTGTGTACCGGGACCGGGGCTGGCGGGAGGACGCGGCGGCGGCGCTGTCGGACGCGGCGGCGGCCGCCGAGGCCCCGGCCGAGCGGGCGGCGTATCTGGAGCGGGGCGGGCAGCTCGCCTGGGAGCGCGGCGACCTGGAGGTGGCGCTGCGGCTCTTCCAGGAGGCGGTACGGCTCGACCCGGACCAGCGGGCCGCGCTCGCCGGGCAGGGGCGGGCGCTGGCGTCGCTGGGCCGTACGACGGAGGCGCTGAACGCCTACCGGGTGGCCTTCGCCAAGCAGCCGGATCCCCGGTACGCGCTGGAGCTGGGCGAGTTGTACGAGTCGCTGGGGCTCGGGCAGGCGGCGGGGGTGCAGTACGACCTGCTGCGGGAGCGGGCGGCGCGCGGGGCGGCCGGCGGGGTGGACGAGGAGCTGGTGCTGGGCCGCTTCGAGGCGGATCACGGCGACGCCGACTCCGCGGTGCGGCGGCTGCGGGCCGAGTGGCGCAGGCAGCCGGGGATCGCGGTGGCCGACGCGCTGGGGTGGGCGCTGCACCGGTCCGGGAAGGACAAGGAGGCGCTGAAGTTCGCCCGCCGGGCGACCGACAGGGCGAAGGGCGGTGGGGTGCGCAGCGCCCTGTACTCGTACCACTTGGGGATGATCGAGCGGGAGCTTCAGATGCCGGGGGCGGCGCGGCGGCATCTGCGGGAGGCGCTGCGGATCAATCCGCGGTTCTCGCCGACGCGGGTGCCGCTGGCCGAGGAGGCGCTGGAGGAGCTGGGGGAGCCGTCGTTGGAGGACGTGCCGGACATGGACTCGAAACCGGAGGAGGACTGAGGCGGTCGTGCGGATGCCCCGTGGCACCCGCACGACCTTCGGTGGCTCAGTCGGCCGTCACAGGTTTCCGCGCTTGGCCTGCTCGCGCTCGATCGCCTCGAACAGGGCCTTGAAGTTGCCCTTGCCGAAGCCCATCGAGCCGTGGCGTTCGATGATCTCGAAGAAGACGGTCGGGCGGTCCTGGACCGGCTTGGTGAAGATCTGCAGCAGATAGCCGTCCTCGTCGCGGTCGGCGAGGATCTTCAGCTCGCGCAGGGTCTCGACGGGGACGCGGGTGTCGCCGACCCACTCGCCGAGGGTGTCGTAGTACGAGTCGGGGGTGTCCAGGAACTGCACGCCGGCCGCGCGCATGGTGCGGACCGTGGCCACGATGTCGTTGGTGTTGAGCGCGATGTGCTGGACGCCGGCGCCGCCGTAGAACTCCAGGTACTCGTCGATCTGGGACTTCTTCTTGGCGATGGCGGGCTCGTTGATCGGGAACTTGACCTTGAGCGTGCCGTCGGCGACGACCTTCGACATCAGCGCGCTGTACTCGGTCGCGATGTCGTCGCCCACGAACTCCTTCATGTTCGTGAAGCCCATGACCTTGTTGTAGAAGCCGACCCACTCGTTCATGCGGCCGAGTTCGACGTTGCCGACGCAGTGGTCGATGGCCTGGAAGGTGCGCTGGGCGGGCGGCTCGACCATCGGCGCGGCGGCGACGTAGCCGGGCAGGTAGGGGCCGTCGTAGCCGGTGCGCTCGACGAGGGTGTGGCGGGTCTCGCCGTATGTCGCGATGGCGGCGAGGACGACCGTGCCGTGCTCGTCCTTGACCTCGTACGGCGCCGTCACCGAGCGGGCGCCGTGCTCCAGCGCGTAGGCGTAGGCACGGCGCGCGTCCGGGACCTCGATCGCGAGGTCGACGACGCCGTCGCCGTGCTCGGCCACGTGCTGGGCGAGGAAGTGGCCCCAGGGGGTGGCGGGCTTGATGACGGAGGTGAGGACGAAACGGGCGGAGCCGTTCTCCAGGACGTAGCTCGCGGTCTCGCGGCTGCCGTTCTCCGGTCCGGAGTAGGCCACGAGGCGCATGCCGAAGGCGGTCGAGTAGTAGTGCGCCGCCTGCTTGGCGTTGCCCACGGCGAAGACGACCGCGTCCATTCCCTTGACCGGGAAGGGGTCGGCCTGCCGGGCGGTGTCGGGAGTGTGGTGTGTGGTCTGCGTCATAGGCGCAGCCTCACTCCGATGTGGCAAGGTGCGCAATAGTTCGCGTATTCACTGGGCAATATGACCAGTGCGGTGCCCGATTCTGCGGGCTCTCTGTACAGGATGACCACCCCACCGGGAGGCTGCCGTGGCGATCGATCATCTGGACGGACGGATCATCGTACTGCTGGCGCGCGAGCCGCGGATCGGGGTCCTGGAGATGTCCCGGCGGCTGGGGGTGGCCCGGGGGACCGCGCAGGCTCGCCTCGACCGGCTTCAGTCGAACGGAGTCATCCGCGGATTCGGTCCCGAAGTGGATCCGGCCGCCCTCGGGTATCCGGTCACCGCCTTCGCCACGCTGCAGATCCGGCAGGGGCAAGGGGCCGACGTACGGGCCCACTTGGCGACCGTGCCGGAGGTGCTGGAGCTGCACACCACCACCGGCACCGGGGACATGATGTGCCGTCTCGTGGCGCGTTCCAACGCCGATCTCCAGCGTGTGATCGACCGGGTTGTCGGTTTCGATGGGATCGTCCGGGCCGCCACCGCGATCGTGATGGAGAACCCCGTTCCACTGCGGATCATCCCGCTGGTGGAGCAGGCGGCGCAGGACCCGGAGACGTAGCCGACCCCAGGGTGGTGTGCGTGTGAACTTCTGGGAGTACCTGGGCAACCGCCACCAGCAACTGCTCGCCGACGCCTATCAGCACGCCAGCGCCGTCTTCCAGTGCATGGTGGTGGCGACCGTGCTCGGGGTGCTGATCGGTGTGGTCACCTACCGCAGCGAATGGGCCGGCAACCTCGCCACCCTGACCACCTCGGGCATCCTGACCATCCCGTCGCTGGCCATGATCGGTCTGCTCATCCCGATCGTCGGCCTTGGCGTGCCGCCCACGGTGATCGCCCTGACGCTGTACGGGCTGCTGCCGATCGTGCGCAACTCGATCGTCGGGCTGCGCGGCGTCGACCCGGCCCTGGTGGACGCGGCCCAGGGCATCGGGATGTCCCGGTTCATCCGGCTGCTGAAGGTGGAGCTGCCGCTGGCCTGGCCGCCGATCCTGACCGGGATCCGGGTCTCCACCCAGATGCTGATGGGCATCGCGGCCATCGCGGCGTACGCCTCGGGACCGGGCCTGGGCAATGTGATCTTCCGCGGTCTCGCCTCGCTGGGCAGCTCGAACGCGCTCAACCAGGTCCTCGCGGGCACGCTCGGGATCATCGTCCTGGCCCTGCTGTTCGACGCCGCCTACGTCCTGATCGGACGGCTGACCATCTCCAGGGGGATCCGTGTCTAGGGGGATCCGTGTCCGATGACGTGTCCAGGGGCGGGCACCACGGCGCCGCCATCGAGCTGGAGAACCTGAGCAAGCGGTATCCGGGCAGTGCGCAGCCGGCCGTGGACAACGTGAACATGGAGATCAAGGCGGGCGAGGTCGTCATCTTCGTCGGCCCCTCCGGCTGCGGGAAGTCGACCACGCTGAAGATGATCAACCGGCTGATCGAGCCGACCGGTGGCCGTATCCGCATCGGCGGCGAGGACGTCACCGACATCGACCCGGTGAAGCTGCGCCGCAAGGTCGGCTACGCGATCCAGCAGGCCGGCCTGTTCCCGCACATGACGGTCGCGCAGAACATCGCGCTGGTACCGAGGATGATCGGCTGGTCGAAGGCGCGGATCGGGTCGCGGGTCGAGGAGCTGCTCGACCTCGTCGGTCTCGACCCCGGGGAGTTCCGCGGCCGGTATCCGCGCCAGCTCTCCGGCGGGCAGCAGCAACGCGTGGGCGTGGCGCGGGCGTTGGCGGCCGATCCGCCCGTGCTGCTGATGGACGAGCCGTTCGGCGCGGTCGACCCGATCACCCGTGACCATCTCCAGGACGAGCTGATCAGGCTGCAGCACGAACTGCACAAGACGATCGTCTTCGTCACGCACGACTTCGACGAGGCGATCAAGCTCGGCGACCGTATCGCGGTGCTGCGCGAGCGCTCGCACATCGCCCAGTTCGACACCCCGGAGGCGATCCTGACCAACCCGGCGGACGACTTCGTGTCCGGGTTCGTGGGTGCCGGGGCGGCGCTGAAGCGGCTGAACCTGACCCGCGTACGGGATGTGGAGGTCACCGACTATCCGACGGTGAACGTCGACGACCCGCTCCAGGAGATCTTCAACCGGCTCCGCGCCGGCGGCACCAACGAGATCCTGCTGCTCGACAAGCGGGGCCGGCCGTACAAGTGGCTGCGGCGCGGCGATCTGATGCGGGCCCGGGGTTCGCTGGCCCGGGCCGGGACGCTGGTGACGGACACGGTGACCCGGGACGCCACCCTGCGGGACGCCCTGGAGGCGGTGCTCACCGACAACGCGGGGCGGGCCGTGGTGACCGGGCGGCGCGGTGAGTACACGGGCGTCGTCGACATGGAGACGCTGATGAACTCCGTGCACGAGCTGCTGGAGGCGGACCGGCTGGAGGCCCTGGAGGCACAGCACGAACTGGAGGGGGCGCGGGCCGGCCTGACGCACGCCGAGCAGGAGGGACCCGGAGGGGAGAAGAAAGCGTGAGCACTCCCGAGGCCCCGAGGACGTCCCGGGTGCGGGAGCGGGACGGGGAACCCGAGGCTCCCGGCACCGCCGAACCGACCGAGACCGAGGAGACCCCCTCCCCCGCCACCGCGAAGCCCCCGGCCCGCAAGCTGAGCTGGCAGCGGCTGACCATCGTGCCCGCGATGCTGGTGGCGATGCTGCTCGCCACCTGGCTGTGGTTCCAGCAGGCCGACCTCGACCCGGTATCCGAGAACGCGCTGGCGGACGGTCAGGTCTCCCAGGCCCTGTGGGAGCACATCGAACTCACGGCGATCTCCACCTTCTTCGTGCTGATCATCGCGATCCCGCTGGGGATCCTGCTCACCCGGCGGACCTTCCGCAAGGCGACCCCGGTGGCCATCGCGATCGCCAACATGGGCCAGGCGACCCCGGCGATCGGCCTGCTCGCCCTGCTGGTGATCTGGCTGGGCATCGGCCGCAAGGCGGCCCTGATCGGCATGATCGCCTACGCCGTCCTGCCCGTGCTGTCCAACACGATGGCCGGCATCAAGGCGAACGACCCGACGCTGCTGGAGGCGGCGCGCGGCATCGGCATGTCGCCGCTGGGGGTGCTCTCGCGGGTGGAGCTGCCGCTGGCGGTGCCGCTGATCCTGGCGGGCGTGCGCACGGCCCTGGTCCTCAACGTCGGGACGGCGACCCTGGCGGTGTTCGGCGGGGGCGGCGGCCTGGGCGTGCTGATCACCGCCGGCATCACCAACCAGCGCATGCCGGTCCTGGTCCTGGGCTCGGTCCTCACGGTCGCCCTCGCCCTCCTTGTGGACTGGCTCGCGTCGCTGGCGGAAGTGCTGCTGCGGCCGCGGGGGCTGGACCTATGAGGCGGCGTACGGTCGTGGGGGCGGCGGGCCTGCTGGCGGCGGGGCTGCTGGCGGCGGCCTCGGGGTGCGGCCTGACCAGCGGCTCCCCCATGGTGGACGACGTGGGGCCCGGGACGATCGGGCGGGGCGAGCCGCTCAAGGGCGCCGAGCTGACGGTGACGTCGAAGTCGTTCACCGAGCAGCTCATCCTCGGCGCGATCATGGGCATCGCCTTCGAGGCGGCCGGCGCGGATGTGCTCGACCGCACCGGCATCCAGGGGTCCATCGGCAGCCGGGAGGCGGTCAGGAAGGGCGACGCGGACGCGGCGTACGAGTACACGGGGACGGCCTGGATCACGTACCTGGGCCACAGCGATCCCATCACCGACCCGCACGAGCAGTGGGAGGCGGTGCGCAAGGAGGACGCGGCGAACGGGATGACCTGGCTCGCGCCGTCCGCGCTGGACAACACGTACGCGCTGGCGATGAACCAGGAGAACCACAAGAGGTACGGCACGAACAACCTCTCCGAGGTCGCCGCGCTGTCCAAGTCGAACCCCGGCGCGGTGACGCTGTGCGTGGAGGTCGAGTTCGCCAACCGGGCGGACGGGCTGCCCGGCATGCAGAAGGCGTACGGGATGGACCTCCCGACGCGGAACATCACCCAGATGGACACCGGCATCATCTACACCCAGGCGGCGAAGGGGAGTTGCACCTACGGCGAGGTCTTCACGACCGACGGCCGCATCAAGTCCATGAACCTCGTGGTCATGGACGACGACAGGCACTTCTTCCCCAACTACAACGCCGCCCCGGTGATCAACACCAAGACCCTGAAGCAGTGGCCGGCCATCCCCGAGATCCTCGACCCGATCACCAAGAGGCTGAACAACACGGTCGCGCAGGACCTGAACGCGAAGGTGGACGTGGACGGGGAGGATCCGCATCAGGTGGCGTTGGACTGGATGAAGGAGGAGGGGTTTGTGAAGGGGGGCTGAGGGGCTGAGGCGTCGACTCTCTGCATCATCGATTCACCCTGGCGCATCATGATGCACCCTGCCTATGCTTGTGCGTATGAGGACAACAGTGGACCTCCCCGAGGAGATCATCCAGGAAGCCAAGCTGCGGGCCGCACGCCGGCGCGTCACGGTCAGTGCGGTGATAGAGGATGCGTTGCGGGTGTCGTTCGCGCGGGATGTGACGGCGGCAACGAATATCGCCAAGCTGCCCACGTACGGAACCGGCGGGGTACGTCCTGGAGTCGACCTCGACAACAACGCCGCGCTCCTCGATCTCATGGACGGTCTCGAGTGATCTTCTGCGACGTGAACGTCCTTGTGTACGCCTTCCGCAAGGACCTCGAACAGCACGCGGCGTACAACCCGTGGCTCACCGACCGGCTCCAGGGCGACGAGCCCGTCGCCCTCAACTCGGTGGTGCTCAGCGGCTTTGTGCGCATCGTGACGCACCCCCGGATCTACCGCGATCCGGCACCGACAGACGCGGCCCTGGACTTCGTGCAGGTGCTGCGGGACGCGCCGACCACCATCCCGCTGGTCGAGGGCCCCCGCCACTGGGAGATCTTCGACCGGCTCTGCCGCAAAGTCGGCGCCCGCGGCAGCCTCGTCCAGGACACGTACCTCGCTGCCCTCGCCATCGAGGCGGGCGCGACCTTCTACTCAGCCGACCGTGACTTCGCCCGCTTCCCTGGCCTCCGCTGGCAGCACCCCCTGGAAGAAACCTGACCCACCGAGCTGCTGAGCCGGTCTCCCAACGGAACCGAGCCCGGCTCAGCAACTCGGCACGCTCCCCTTCCCCGACTCCAGCGCCTCCAGCGCGCTCACCGCCCCCTTCAGCGTGGTCACCGGCACCAGGCGCAGCCCCTTCGGCAGTTCCGCCTTCGCGTCGCCGCACTCCTCCTTCGGGACCAGGAAGACCGTCGCGCCGTCCCGCTTGGCCGCCTGGGTCTTCAGGGACACGCCACCGACCGCGCCGACCTTGCCGGCGGGGTCGATCGTGCCCGTGCCGGCGATCACCCGGCCGCCGGTGAGGTCGCCGTCGCCCAGCTTGTCGATGATGCCGAGGGAGAAGAGGAGACCGGCGCTGGGGCCGCCCACGTCCGCGAGTTTCAGGGTGACCTTGATGTTCTGGCCGTTCAGGTCGAGGTGGTTCAGCGCGGCCTGGGTCGCGTCGTCCTGGGACTCCTTCATCTGCTCGGTGTTGTACTGCTCGATCTCCCGGGGACTGCGCCCGCTCGGATAGACCGAGTCACGCGGCATGACCGCCTTGTCGGTGCGGAACCACGAGTCGATCACATCGCCGAGCCGCACGTCCGCGTCGGGCGAGGTCGCCTCGATCGTCGTCATCCGCAGCTCACCGCGGGTGTCCCGGGTCGGCGCACCGGAGACCGTGATCACCGGGTCGCCCCGGTTCTCGCCCAGCACGTCCGCCGTGAGACCGGGCTGCGTCAGCGAGAACGGCAGCGGCGCGAAAGCGGCCGTGGCGAGCAGGGCCACGACGGGCAGGGCGCAGACGGCGACGGCCCGGGGGCGCGTGAGACGAGTGAACACGGAATCAATCTAACGTGGCGACGAGTTCCGGCCAGGCGCAGGTCGGAGCTGCCAAGGGTGCCCCATTCAGGTCACATACAGGTCTCGCCGCTCTCTTCCGAAGCGCCGTAGCGCCTCCGGCAGCGGCTCCACCCCGATCCCCGGCGACCGCGGCACCGGCAGATGGCCGTCCGCCAGCACGAACGGCTCCGTGATGTCCTCGGCGAAGTAGCGGCCGGACGCCGAGGTGTCCCCGGGCAGGGTGAAGCCGGGCAGGGCCGCCAGCGCCAGGTTCGGTGCCCGGCCGATCCCCGTCTCCAGCATGCCGCCGCACCACACCGGCACCCCGTGCGCATGCGCCACGTCATGCACCCGCCGCGCCTCCAGGTAGCCGCCGACCCGCGCGGGCTTGACGTTCACGACCCGGCACGCGTCCATCGCGATCGCGGACGCGGTGTCGCCGGCGCTGTGCAGGGACTCGTCCAGGCAGACCGGCGTCGCGATGCGCTGCTGGAGGCGGGCGTGGGCGTACAGGTTGTTCTCCGCCAGCGGCTCCTCGATCAGCAGCAGCCCGAACTCGTCCAGCCGCCGCAGATGCTCGGCGTCCGCGAGCGTGTACGCCGTGTTGGCGTCGACCTGCAGCGGCAGCTCCGCCCCGAACCGCTCGCGCACGGCCCGCACGGGTTCGAGGTCCCAGCCCGGCTCGATCTTCAGCTTGATCCGGACATAGCCGTCCGCCAGATAGCCCTCGACGTCGTCCAGCAACTCGGCGAGCGTCCGCCTGATGCCGACCGACACCCCGGCCGGCACCCGCTCCCGCACCGCCCCGAGATAGGTGGCCAGCGGCATCCCGTACGACCGCAGCTCCGCGTCCAGCACCGCCGTCTCCAGCGCCGCCTTCGCCAGCTCGTGCCCCTTGATCCTCGCCATCGCCGACGCGAGGTGGGCCGTGTCGAGCACGGGGAGCGCTGCGACGCGCGGCAGCAGGAAGTCGCGCAGCACCATCTCCGCGCCGGCCACGAACTCGGAGCAGTACAGCGGCTCGGGGTCGGCCGCGAACTCCGACCAGCCCTCGGCCGAGTCGGTGACCACCCGCAGCAGGAAGGTGTCCTTCGTCGTCATCGTGCCGAAGGACGTACGGAAGGGGCTGACCAGCGGGATCGCCACATGGACGAGCTCGGCCCGTTCGAGTTTCACGCGGTGGCCTCCCGGCGGGTGAGCGTGTACCAACCGTCCCGGGACATACCCGTCGCGAGGAAGCCGTCGGCGAAGGCCTTCGTGAACACCTCCCGCACGGCCCGCCGCCAGGCCAGCGCCAGCGCGGGATCGGCGGCCCGGACCCGCACTATGTCGTCCGGCACCCGGCACCAGACGCGCCGGTCGTCCAGGGCACGGCAGGCGAGCGGCCCGCCGTCGGGCGCGCGGTGGGTGGTGGGCGCGCAGTCGCGGTCGGGCGTCTCGTCCGGCCTCGGTCTCGGTCCCGGCGAGGAGGCCGAGTACGACGGTGCGGGCCCGGTCAGGTCCCAGGTCACCGCCAGCCGGTCGCTCTCGTCGCCGTCGTTGACGCCGTCCGCCATCGGCCCGTAGAAGTCGACGAGGTAATCGGTGCCGACGGCGCCCAGCTTGACCAGGTTGAACCTCGCGTTGCGCCCGACCAGCGGATCGAACGTCCACCGCATGATCCGCGCCCCGCGCTCCACCGCCCACGCCCGCTGAGCCTGCTTCACCTCGAGCCCGAGCCCCTGCTCGGCCGCGGCGACCAGCGAGTACGCCTCCCTGGACGCGGGCGGCCCGAACACCGCGACGGCCGCCCCGGCCAGCCGCTCCCCGTCGTAGGCACCGTGCACCGCCCCGCCCGCGTGAACGAGACTGTGCAGCACTTCGGCCGGGTACGGCGGGGTACTACGGGGCGTCTGCCATACGTCGCTGAAGTAGTCGGCGACGGCGGACAGCCCGGTGACGTCGTGGACGGTGCGAATGTCGGCGGAGGTCATGTACCGAGTGTCGCCAGGCCCCGGCGACTCTGCCTAGGGCGCCGCACAGCCACGTCCCGGCACCCGCCCTGCCGCCGCCCGGCCACCTCCCGGCACCCGCCCGTACCGCCGGACCTGTGCCGGAGGTGTCGTCCGGCGCGGCGGCCCGTCAGCGCAGCGCCTCCGCGACCTCCTTGGCCGCGTCCATGACCCGCGGCCCCACCCGCTCCGGCACGGAGTCGGCCAGCATCACCACACCCACGCTGCCCTCGACACCGGTCACCCCGAGCAACGGCGCGGCGGCGCCGCTCGCGCCCGCCTCCAGTTCGCCGTGGGTCAGGGTGTAGCCGGGGTCCTGCATCGGCTGCTGCCGGGCGGCGAGTATCGCGCGGCCCGCGGCACCGCGGTCCAGGGGGTGCCGGAAACCGGCGCGGTAGGCCACGTGGTAGTCGGTCCAGGTCGGCTCGACGACGGCGACGGCCAGCGCCTCGGTGCCGTCCACCAGCGTCAGATGCGCCGTCGCCCCGATGTCCTCGGCGAGCGAGCGCAACGCGGGCAGCGCGGCCTCGCGTACCAGTGGATGCACCTGTCGGCCCAGGCGCAGCACCCCGAGCCCGACGCGGGCGCGGCCGCCGAGGTCACGGCGTACGAGTGCGTGCTGTTCGAGGGTGGCGAGCAGCCGGTACACGACGGTCCGGTTCACGCCCAGTTTGTTGGAAAGCTCGGTGACGGTCAGCCCGTGGTCCGTATCGGCCAGCAGTTTGAGGACACGCAGTCCCCGATCGAGCGTCTGAGAGGTCTCCGCGGTCACGACGCCCACTCCTTAGTGGTGAGGTCGGCGGCCTCATCGCGGCGGGTGCGTCGCCGAGTCCCGTTCGGCGACGCGCTTCAGAGGCCGCCGATCGGTCTGCGGTCCGGCCTTCCGGACCGCGTCGCTTCACGGCTGCGCTCCGCGGCGGCGCTGCCACGGGGCGTGTGCGTAGGCGGACATTAGCGAAGCCGGTTCGCTGAGCGGAAGGCTCCGTCCAGAATCCGGGCATGGGTCGGTACGGACCACCACCGTTTGCCCTGATACGTACGGCGCGTATGACGGGGCCCCGCGCCGGGACCTCACCGCATGCGCGTGGCCCACTCCTGCACCTTGGCGATCCGCTGCCTGAGCTGCCCCGCCGTCGCCTCCGCGCTCGGCGGCCCGCCGCACACCCGCCGCAACTCGGTGTGGATCACACCGTGCGGCTTGCCGCTCTGATGGACGTAGGCCCCGACCATCGTGTTGAGCTGCTTGCGCAGCTCCATCATCTCCTTGTGCGAGACGACGGGCCGCCGCTCGGCGGGCAGCTCCAGCAGGTCGGCCTCGGCGTCCGGCTTCTTGCGGCTGTGCGCGATCTGCCGCGCCTGCCGCTTCTGGAGCAGGAGTTGGACCTGGTCGGGCTCCAACAGCCCGGGAATGCCGAGGTAGTCCTGCTCCTCCTCACTCCCCGGGTGGGCCTGCATGCCGAACTCGGCGCCGTCGTAGAGCACCCGGTCGAAGACGGCGTCGGACTCCAGCGCCTCGAAGGGCAGCATGTCCTGCTCGCCGGTGTCCTCGTCCTGCTGCTTCTCGGCCTCCTGAAGGAGCTTGTCCTCCTCGGCGTACGGGTCCTCCTCGCCCTCCTTCTTCGGCTTGTCGAGGGCGTGGTCGCGCTCGACCTCCATCTCGTTGGCGAAGGTGAGCAGATCGGGGATGGTCGGCAGGAAGACGGACGCGGTCTCGCCGCGCCGCCGGGACCGTACGAAACGGCCGACGGCCTGGGCGAAGAAGAGCGGCGTGGAGATGGTGGTGGCGTACACCCCGACGGCGAGCCGGGGCACGTCGACGCCCTCGGACACCATCCGCACGGCGACCATCCACCGGTCCTGGTTGTCGCTGAACTCGTCGATCCGGCTCGACGCGCCCGCGTCGTCGGACAGCACGAGGGTCGCCTTGCTGCCGGTGATCTCCCGGATCAGCTTGGCGTAGGCGCGCGCGGAGTCCTGGTCGGAGGCGATGACGAGCGCGCCGGCGTCCGGGATGGCCTTCCTGACCTCGGTCAGCCGCTGATCGGCGGCGCGCAGCACGCTGGGCATCCACTCGCCGCGCGGATCGAGAGCGGTGCGCCAGGCCTGGCTGACGGCGTCCTTGGTCATCGGCTCGCCGAGCCGGGCGGCGATCTCGTCGCCCGCCTTGGTGCGCCAGCGCATGTTGCCGCTGTAGGAGAGGAAGATGACGGGCCGCACGACGCCGTCGGTGAGGGCGGAGCCGTAGCCGTAGGTGTAGTCGGCGGCGGACCGCCGGATGCCGGCGTTGTCCTCCTCGTACGTGACGAAGGGGATGGGGTTGGTGTCGGACCGGAACGGCGTACCGGTGAGGGCGAGGCGGCGCGTGGCCGGCTCGAAGGCCTCCAGGCAGGCCTCGCCCCACGACTTGGAGTCGCCGGCGTGGTGGATCTCGTCGAGGATGACGAGCGTCTTGCGCTGCTCGACGCGGTTGCGGTGCAGCATGGGCCGTACGCCGACACCCGCGTAGGTCACGGCGACGCCGTGGTACTCCTTGCTGAGCGGCCCGGCGCTGTACTCGGGGTCGAGGCGGATGCCGATCCTCGCGGCCGCCTCCGCCCACTGCTTCTTCAGATGCTCGGTGGGCGCGACCACAGTGACCTGCTGCACGACATGGTGGTGCAGCAGCCAGGACGCGAGGGTCAGGGCGAACGTCGTCTTCCCGGCGCCGGGCGTGGCGACCGCGAGGAAGTCACGCGGCTGCTCCTGGATGTACTTCTCCATCGCACCCTGCTGCCAGGCACGCAGCTTGCTGGCGGTGCCCCAGGGGGCGCGGCCGGGGAAGGCGGGGGAAAGGTGGTGTGAGGAGGAGGCGGCGGTGGTAGTCACGGTCTCCGTAAGGGGGTCGGGCGGCTGGGCTGGGTATGACAACCGGGCCACCTTATCGGCGGCCCGGTGGTGCCATGGCGCGGACGGCACCACGCCACCCAGGGATGGGACTCAGGTCACATCCACTACTCCGCCAGATCCCGCAGCGCCTCCGCGATCACCTTGACTTCCTCCAGGCTCCCGGTAGCCACAGCGATGACGAGTCGCTCGGCCGCGTCGATGTCCGGACGCAACTGCACGTCGTTCATCGCCAGGAAGACGACGCAGGACACCCACGCCGTGCGCTTGTTGCCGTCAACGAAGGGATGATTGATGGCCAGCGACTGCAGGAGCGCGGCCGCCTTGTCGAACAGGTCGGTGTAAGCCTCCTGCCCGAACATCGAGGCGGAGGGGCGATGCACGGCCGACTCCAGCAGACCCGCATCGCGTACGACGACGTCCTGGTCATCAACGGCATGCTTGGCGATGGCCAGGACGTCCTCGGCCGACAGGTAGATGTACGTCACTTGAGCCGCTCCAGCAGCTCGGCCCACTTGGCGGTCTGCTCCTTGGCGGCCTTGCGCACCAGCGCCTCGTGAGCTGTCCTGGCCAGGTAGTCGTCCACGGCCCTCAGCAGTATGGCGTGCATGCTGGTGCCTTCCTCCTCGGCGCGCAGCTTCAGTGCTTCGGTCTGGTCGTCACGGAGACGCAGGTTCATAGCCATACCAAAACGGTACCACAGGTGGGGTCGATTTGATACCAGTCAGGATTGCCGGGCCCGCAACCGCGTAGTCACCCAAGCCCCCACCAACGCCACCCCCGCCATCGGCAGGAACACCGCCGCGAACGCCGCCGGATGCGAACCGGAGGCCTCCACCGCCGCATGGCTCACCGCACCCCCGCCCAGCGCCGCGAACGCCGCACCACCCGCCGCCAGCAGGATCACGTTGGACAGCGCGTCCGAGATCTGCAGCGCGGCCGAGTTGGTGCCGGCCTCCTCGGGCGCGGAGAGCTGGAGCAGCAGCACACTGCTGGAGGTGATCACCAGCCCCATCCCGAAGCAGCCGAAGGCCCAGGCGACGGCCACCGTCCAGGCCGGCACGGAGTCGATCAGCACACTCGGCGCGGCGGCGATGGAGGCCGCCACCAGCACCATCCCCAGCGTCACCAGCCGTTCCCGGTACGGCTCCACCCGCGGCCGCGACTGCACCCACGACCCCAGCGCCCACGTCGCCCCGCCCGCCGCGAGCGAGAACCCGGCGAGCGTCGGCGTGAGCCCCCGCTGGGTGACCAGCATCAGCGGCACGAAGGACTCGGCCGCGATGAACGACCCCGCGGCGATACCGCGCAGCAGCACCACGGACGGCAGCCCGCGCGCCGCCCGGTACGTCCCGCGCGGGAGCAGCCCGAGCACGGCCGGTACGAGCAGCGCGGCGCCGACGACGCCGGGGACGAGGGAGAACCACCGCAGGTCCTGGGCGGCGTACTGAAGGAGCCCCGCGCCGAGGGAGATACCGAGGGCGAGCCGGATACGCCGCCGGTCGAAGGACGCGCTCCGGGCCGAGTCGTCCACCGGCCCACCCGACAGGCGCCGTATCTGCGGCAGCGCGAGCGCGAGCGGGAAGACGACCAGCACCGGAATCCCGACGAACACCCAGCGCCAGCCCAGGTGTTCGGTCACCGCCCCGGAGGCCAGCGGCCCCACGATCGACGGCACGACCCAGCTCGCCGAGAACGCCGCCATGATCGCCGGACGCAACGGCTCCGGATAGGCCCGCCCCACGACGACGTACAGCGCGACGATCACCAGCCCGCCGCCGAGCCCCTGCACGGCCCGCCCAAGAATGAACACCCACATGGCCCCCGCGGTCCCGGCCAGCAACAGCCCGGCCCCGAAGGCCGCGATCCCCGCCGTCAGCGCGCCGAGCGGCCCCCGCCGGTCCGACCACTGCCCCGAGAGCACCATCCCGAACAGGCTGGTGGTGAAGTACCCCGAGAACGCGAACGCGTACAGCGACACCCCCTCCAGCTCCCGCGCCGCAACAGGCATTGCCGTCCCTACGGCGGTCGCCTCGAAGGCGATGAGCAGCACGACGGAGACGATCCCGATGCTGAGCGCCCGATACGACCGCCCCAGCACGCCCTCCTCGGCCGCGGGGACGGAGGGCACACCGGATGTCTTCGCGACATCGGCGTCGCGCGGCTCGAGGGCAGTCATGGTCGCCAGCGTAAGGGCCACAACAGGCTTTGGCCCCTGTCGGGAGACGGCTGTGCGATGGGACCTTGGCCCTACGACGGTCTCTCCTTCTCCTCCCCTCCTCCCCCTCTTCTCCTCAAACAGCGGCGCAACCCCGAACATCCCCCAGGTGTCCAGGACATGACTGGACGGCAACGCTCCGGTCGCCGTGCTTCCTGTTTCGACGAGGAGACCTATCCGTGCGTCAGCGCATCCGCCCCTCGCACCTCCGTAAGCCGGCAGCCTTCCCGGCCGCCTTAGCGATCATCGCGGCCGTTCCCGCGGTCGCCGCATCCCCTGCGTATGCCGAGGAGGGCGAGCACTCCCTGGTGATCTCGAGCCTGCCGAGTGCGTCTCCCGAGCCCGGCGAGGTGTACGACGAGAACGTCGTCGTCACCAACGAGGGCACCGCGGCCGCGGACGGCGTCACCTTCCGGGTCCGGCTGACCCGGGGGCTCGACTTCCCCGAGACCGTCGAGGGCTGCACCTACTCGACCGTCGGGGACCAGGTCAGGCAGGCCCTCTGCGAACTCGACACCGTCGTCGAACCCGGCGCCTCCGTCAAGACGCCGGTCCGGTTCAAGGCGCTGCCCCACGCACTGATGGAGGCCGTCGAGTACGGCACCGGCCCCACCGGCGAGGCTCCGGGCGAGGGGTTCGGCGACAGCTACCGGCGTCTGGCCCTGACCGCCGACAGCTCGGCCGACCTCGTCGCCGTCGGTGCGGACACCGAAGCGCTCGCGGGCGAGAGGCGGTCCGTGACGGTGCGGCTCCGCAACGACGGCCCCGGCTGGATCCAGAACCAGGAGAGCGACGACCAGCCGGCGCTCATGGTGCGGATCCCGCCGGGCACGGTCGCCGCCGAAGTGCCGAAGGAGTGCGCGCCGTTCGGCATCGACGGCCCGTCCGAGCCCGGGGGTACGCCGGGCAAGTCCACATACGTCTGCTGGCCCGCCGACCACACCATCGACGTCGGTGAGTCGCTGTCCTTCACCTTCGTGCTGGACATCGACGACGACGCGAAGACCACCACGGGTGAGGTGAAGGCGACCTCCGTGTACGACATCCGCCCCGCCTTCGACAAGAACCCCGCCAACGACAAGGCCCAGCTCCGCATCACCATCCCCACCGACGACGAAGCCGACCCCACCCCCTCCGGCGACGGGAACGACCCCGTGGGGCAGTCCGCGGGCGGGACGGCTGCGACCGGCGGCACGGGCGGCACGGGCGGCACCGGGGACGCGGGCAGCTCGGGCTCGGGTGGCACGGGTGGCAGGGGTGATACAGGTGGCACGGGTGGTACTGGCAGCACCGGTTCCACCACCGGCTCCGTCACCGGCAACCTCGCCGGCACCGGCTCCGACGGCGCCCCGCTGGCCGCCGGTGCCGCAGCCGCCACGGCGGCCCTCGGTGGTGGCCTGGTCCTGGCCGTACGTCGGCGCCGCGCCACCGCCAAGTCCTCCTGACGGCCCCTGTCCCTCAGGGGTACGGCGTCGTCCTCGCGACGTGCGCCTGAAGGAGGCGCGGCGAGTTCTCGAACCCGCGGCGAGCATAGGCGGGTATCGCGCGAGGTGAGGAATGGACGGTGACCCGCTCCAGCCCGAGTTCCCTCGCCCTGGCCAGGGTCTCGGTGATCAGCCGTCCGCCCAGCCCCGCGTCACGCGCCTCGGGGACGACGTACACGCACTGGAGGTCACCTGAGGCCCGGTGCAGCGCGTGCGGTGTCGGCACGCGGTGGACGACCGCCAGCCACGCCATGCCGAGGATCCTTACGCCGCTGTCGGCGAGGACCATGCAGCGGTGCGAGGCGGCGTTGTGCTCGGCCCAGGTGACGAAGTGGCGTATGAAGTCCTCCCGGTCGACGGCCGGCGGTGCGGCGCCGTCGTTCTCCAGGATCCACCGCCAGCGCAGTGCCGCGACGGCGGCCAGCTCCCCCGGTTCGGCCGGACGGACGGTGACGTCGTCGTCCGTACCGGTGTCGTCGATCTCCCGCTCCACACCCACCAGTTGGTTCACCGCCCCCACGCCCACCGGTTGCTTCACCGCGCCCCGCCCACCGACTCCAGAACCCCGCACGCCTCGTCCTGGAACACCTCCGTCCAGTAGTGCCGGCCGTCCGCGCCCGCCAGGATTCCCGTCGGGTCGACCGTCGACAGGACCTGGAGCATCGTCATGGCCAGCTGGTCGTAGGCGTCGGCCGTCAGCGCGTGGCCCGACTCCTCGTCGATCGTCTGCTCCCGGTGCAGCAGCCAGAGCGTGAAGGCGAGGGTCGAGATGTCGGTGTTCAGCGGGAACAGCCGCGCCTCGGACTCGCTCCAGTTCAGGACCGCGCCCGTCGCCCCGTCGACGACCAGGCTGTGGTCCTCGACGAGATGGCCCAGGCGGATCAAGTGATCGGCGCGGGCGGGGAGTTCGGCCGAGGGGTCGGCGTCGGCGTAGTACTCGGCCAGCGTCGGCAGCGACATCTCGCTGTCGAGGCAGAACAGGAAGCCGTCCTCCGGCAGACCCACCTCGCGCAGGAAGCGGCGGGTCGGCTCGTGCCTGAGTGTGCCGGGGAAGTCGACGTCCTCGAAGCGCACCATCCTGCGCCGGCCGAACTCCTCGTCCAGGAGGCGCGGCGGCAGATCCAGGGCCAGTCCCGACACCCCGGCCCGGCCCGCGACGAGCGCCAGCGGCCGGATCAGCGCCGCCATTCGCCAGAACGGCGCCGGCCGGCCCGCCGTGCCCTCCTCGAACACCGCCAGCAGATGCCGCGACGCCTCCGCGACCGCCTTGGGGCCGTAACGGCCGACGTACGAGGCGAACTGGCCGCGCAGGCCCGCCAGTTCGTCCGTGGCCTCGGCGAAGCGGACCAGTGTGTGCAGGGACGGCGCCAGGGGGCGGCGGTCCATCAGGTCGGGGCGGTCGTGCAGGAAGTGCGTCGTCGAGATCTCGCCCGTGGCACCGTCCAGCAGGACCGACTCCGTCGCCAGGCCGCCGGGACCCAGCAGTCCGCCTATCACGAGCTGGTCCCGCAGCTCCGCCGCCAGGCGGTCGTCCGGATCGCCCGTCGAGTCCGCCACCGTCCGCAGCCCCTCCCGGCACAGCCCGGCGAAGCTCAGCACACCGCTGTCGCCGGGCAGTCCGGGCCCCGTCAGCCAGCGGCGCGTCGACGTGTGCGTGACGTACGGACCCAGGTCCGACTCGGTCAGGACGATCGCCGTGTCACCGGCGTGGGTCGTGGTCATCGTGCTCATGGCTCCCCCGCATGCGCTTTCTCACCGCCCCCGGGCACGACACGGCCGATCGACCCGCCGAACCCGGCTGCCGTCCCCACTGCCCAGAACACTACGCGCCACCACTGACAACGCCCCGGACCAGCACGTCCACGGCAGCACGGCACTGACAGCGCTTCACATCACCAGACGCTCAGCCCACCCTCGCGCGTTCCCTCCCCGCGAGAATCGCCCGCACGGTCTCCGCGACGGACTGCTCCGAGGAGTCCACCCACAGCCCGATCCGCGGCGTCCGCTCCCGCAGCGCCCCGTCCAACTCCCCGACCGTCCAGGCCCCGTAGCCCGTCCTGGCCCGCCCTGCCTCCCGCGCCGCCACGGCCGCGGCGCTCGGCGCCAGGACGACCACATGCAGCGGGCGGGTACGCACCAGCCGTACGTACTCCGCCAGGTCCGCACCCAGCACCACGTCCTGCACGACCGCGGTGAACCCGGCGTCGGCGTAGGCGTCGGCCGTCGCCGCGGACAGCCGGTACCGCAGGCGGAGTTGGGCCTCGCCCTCTCCCCCGTCCCTGCCCTCGTACTTCACGCGCCAGCGGCCATGACACCGGTGATCAGGACCACGCCGTCCACGCCCGGCCCTCAGAACAGCCGGGACGTGCCGCTCACTGGTTGGTCACCACGGCCGCCTGCGGGCGGATCGGCAGGCGGTTGACCGGGCGACCCGTCGCGGCACGCACCGCCGAGGCGACGGCCGCGGGTGAGGTCACCACCGGCACCGCGCTGACCGCCTTGGCGCCGAAGGGCGCGACCACGTCCCGCTCCTCGACCAGCTTCACGATCCGGATGTCCGGGGCGTCCAGGGCCGTCGGCAGGGAGTAGCCCGTCAGGTCCGGGTGGCGGATCACGCCGCGGGCCGAGCGCAGGTTCTCCGTGAGCGCTATGCCCACGCCCTGCGTCACGCCCGCCTCGATGCGCGCGTTGAGCTGCGCCGGGTTCAGCACCCGGCCGACGTCCTGGGCGAGGGCCAGCTCGACCACGCGCACCGAGCCCAGTTCGATGTCGATGTCGACCACCGCGCGGATCGCGCAGAAGGACATGCCCACGAAGGCGTCGCCCTGACCGGCCTCGTTCAGCGGCTCGGTCGGGTGCGGGCGGCACTGGGCCGTCGCCCACAGTTCCTTGCCGTCCATCGCCTCGGTGACGGTGGTCGACAGGACGCCGTCGTACGACGTGATCTTGCCGTCCGTGATCTGCAGGAGCTCCGTGGACATGCCGAACTTGTGCGCCAGGGGCTGCAGCAGTTGCGTGCGGACCATCTTGGCCGCCCGCTCCACCGCGCCGCCCGACACCCAGGTGTGGCGGCCGCGGCAGCCCGCGCCGGCCGGGGGCTGGTCGGTGTCGACGGGCGCCACGTGCACCTCGTCGATGCCCAGCGTCTCCTGGACGATCTGCCGGGCCAGCGTGGTGAAGCCCTGGCCGGTCTCGACGGCCGCGCACAGCACGGTCGCGACACCGTCGTGGACCTTCACGGTGGCCGTGGAGACCTCGTCCGCGCCCTCGGCGCCGAGCATGTGCACCATGCCGAGGCCATAGCCCACGCCCCGGCGCACCGCGCCCGGTTCGCCCGCGCCCTCGGGGCCGCCGGGCAGCAGCCACTCGTCCTCGGGCGTGTCCTTGGGCAGCGGCGGAAGCGGGTAGTCCCGTACGGCCTGCAGCAGCTCCGCCACCGGGGCCGGGCACGTCACCGTCTGGCCCGTCGGGAGTACGTCGCCGGTGGCCATCGCGTTGCGCAGGCGCAGCTCCGCCGGGTCCACGCCGAGCTTCTTGGAGAGCTTGTCCATCTGCGCCTCGTAGGCGGCGCACACCTGCATGGCGCCCTCGCCGCGGACATGGCCGGAGGGCGGGTTGTTGGTGCGTACGGCCCAGCCCTCGATGAAGGCGTTCGGGACGACGTACGGGCCGCAGGCGAAGCCGACCGCGGCGGCCAGGGCGTCGGAGGAGGTGTCGGCGTACGCGCCCGCGTCCAGCAGGATCTGCGCCTCGACCTTGACCAGCTTGCCCTGGGCGTCCGCGTGGTGGCGGTAGCGCAGGAGGGTGGGGTGCCGGTGGGTGTGGCCGAGGAAGGACTCCTCGCGCGTGGCCGTCAGCTTCACCGGGCAGCCGGTCTTGAGCGCCAGCAGGCCGAGCGGGAGCTGGAAGCCCTGGTCCTCGCGGTCGGCGGTGGCGCCGGGGACGCCGGTGACGACGACCTTGACGCGATCGGGTTCCAGGCCGTAGCAGGCGGCGGCCCGGTCGCGGTCGGTGTGCGGGTCGGTCGAGGCCAGGTAGAGCTCCACGCCGCCGTCGGGGCGCGGCACGGCGAGGCCCGCCTCGGCGCCGATGGGGGCGGGGTCCTGGCGGCCGATGCGGTACAGGCCCTCCACGACGATGTCGCCGGCCGCGTCCGGATCGCCGTGCCGGAGGGGGATGTGGCGGATCAGGTTGCCGTCGGGGTGCAGCGGCTCGGCCTCGAAGGCCTGCTCGGGGTCGGTGACCGGGTCGAGTACTTCGTACTCGACGATGACGGCCGCGGCGGCCAGGCGCGCGGTGTCCGGGTGGTCGGCGGCGACGGCGGCGATGGGCTCGCCGTGGTGGCGTACGACCTCGGAGGCGAAGACCGGGCGGTCGGCCTTGCCACGGCCGAACAGCGGGCTGCCGGGGACGTCCTCGTGCGTGACGACAGCACGGACTCCGGGCATCTCGCGCGCGTGGGAGGTGTCGATGGACTTGATGCGCGCGTGCGGGTGCGGCGAGCGCAGGACGGCCGCCCACAGCAGGCCCTCGGCCCACAGGTCGGCCGCGTACGGGAAGGTGCCCTCGGTCTTGGCGCGGGCGTCGGCGGCCGGCAGGGCGGCGCCGAGGCCGTGCGGGATCGGCTCGGGGGCAGGTGCTGCCTCCGCGGCTGTGGTCGCGGTGGCGGCTTCGTTGCTCACGCCTGGCCTCCGTCCTGTCCGTACGCCTGGTCATGCGGGCGCGGCGAGCCGTGTGCCTCGAACAGCGACGGGTTGACGCCGCCGGCCCCGGGGCCCGCCTGGTGAGGAATACGCGGCTCGGCCTCGTCCTGTTCGCCGTCGTCGGCCGTAGCGTGCGTGTCGCGTTCGGCGACGACCTCCTTGACGGCCTGGACGACGCCCCGGTAGCCGGAGCAGCGGCACAGGTTGCCGCACAGCGCCTGGCGGGTCTCCAGCTCGGTCGGCGCCGGGTTGCCCTCCAGCAGGTCGTGCACGGTCATCGCCATGCCCGGCACGCAGAAGCCGCACTGCACGGCGCCGCAGCGCGCGAGCGCCCGCTGCACGTCGGAGGGCTGTCCGTCCTCGGCCAGGCCCTCGACGGTGCGCACCTCGCTGCCGGCGGCGGTCACGGCCGGCACCAGGCAGGACGCCACGAGCCGTCCGTCGACCTGCACGTTGCAGGCCCCGCACTCGCCCTGTGAGCAGCCGTCCTTGGCGCCCGCGAGGCCGAGGCGCTCGCGCAGCACGTAGAGCAGCGACTCGCCGATCCAGGCGTCCGGGACGGGCCGGTCGACACCGTTGACGCGCAGGACGTAGGAGGCGAGGGGGTGTTCCTCACCCGGGAGCGACGGCGCGCCGTCGGAGGCGGCGGCCGGTACGGGCTCCTCGGCGGCGTCGGGGCCCTCGGGGGCCTCGGTGGCGGAGTCGTCGCCCTCGGCCGGGGCTGAGGGCGCGGCGGGAGCGTCCACCGGGCCCTGTGCGGCCTCTGTGGCGCCCTGGGCGTCCGTGGCTGGCTCACCGGCTCCCTGGGCGACCTGGGCGTGATTGGCGGGCTCACCGGGTCCCTGGGCGACCTGGGCTGCCTCACCGGCTCCTGGGGTGGCCTGTGAGGCCTCCGAAGCGCCCTCGGGGGAGCCCTCGGCGGCGAACGCCTCCGGCTCCTCTGCCGCGCCGGGCGCCGTGGCGGCCCGGTTCCCGTCCGCACGGGAGCCGGCCGACGCGGCCACGGCTCCGCCGGGCTGGTCAGCAGGGCCTACGTCGTGCTGGTCGCCGGGGCCTGCGCCGGGCCGCTCACCAGGGCCACCGCCGGGCCGCTCACCAGGGCCACCGCCGTGCCGGTCACCCGGGCTCACGCCGTGCTGGTCGCCGGCATGCGTCCCAGGCTGCCCAGGCTGCCCAGGCTGCCCCGGCTGCCCCGGCTGCCCCGGCTGTCCGGGAACGTGCCCGGTGTCGGTGGGCCGCCCCGGCGTCGCGGGCGCGGTTCCCAGGGCCTCGCCGGTCGCCGCCGCGGCCTCCGCCTGCCGGCCCCAGGGCTCTCCGGCGGCCTGCGTCGCCCACGGTGCGGGTGCGCCGCCCGGCAGCGTGGCCGGAGGGGTGCCGCCGCCCCACTGCTCGACGAGCGACGACGTGGTGAACTCGCCCGACTCATCCGGAAGGTCACCGTCGGCGACGGGGATGGACCACTGCCCGGTGACGTCCTGCCCGGACCCGGTGACATCCTGCCCGGACGCGGCGGGATCCTGGCCGGCCGCGGTCTCCGAGAAGTTCCACTGCTGGGTGGTCCCGGGGTTGTACGCGAACTGGCCGCTGCCGGTGTCCTGCGCGGCGGCGTTCGGGTCCGGCCACTGGGCGCCCTCGGCGGGCGCGCCCGGGGCCGGCCAGCCGCCGGGTGCCGCCGGGTCGGTGCCGGTGTCCGAGCCCGGTGCGACCGTTATCTGCGGCGGGACGTATCCGTGCCCGGGCGCGGCGAGCGGGCTGTCGGAGGAGGCCAGGAGGGCGTCGACGCCCCCTTCGGGGAGCTTGACGAAGGCGGTCGCGCCGTCGTCGTAGTCGCCCTGGGGCAGCGGGTCCCAGCGGCCCGCACCCCGGGGTGTGCCCTCTTCATGCTGGTCGTCGGTCATGACAGCGCCCTCCCCAGTGCTCGTCGGGCCAGCGCGGCGACGGTGCGCCGCAGGTGCAGTACGGCGGGCGGATGCTGCGCCACGGAGCCGTCCTCGGCCGGGGCCGGGTCGGGGATGCAGGCGGCGGCGACGTACTCGCCGAAGGCGTTCAGCGCCTCGGGGACGATCGCGCGGCCGTTGTCCCAGTCGATCAGCTGGGCGACCCAGTGCTCGGCCTCCAGGGGCCGCAGCGGCATGGGCGCTATGGCGCCGACGGCGCACCTGACTCCGCGCCGGGCGGGGTCCAGCACGACCGCGACGGACGCCATCGCGCGCCCCGGGCCGGTGCGGCCGGTGGCCTTGAGGAAGACCTGCGGGGCGTGCAGCAGCGGCACGCGCACATAGCCGATGAGTTCGCCGGCGCGCAGCATCTCCATGCCCGCCAGCAGGTGCGACACCGGGATCTCGCGGCGGGCCCCGCCCGGGCCCGCGACGATCAGGGTCGCTTCGAGGGCGGCGAGGACCGGCAGCGCGTCACCGGTCGGGGACGCCGAGGCGATGTTGCCGCCGAGGGTGCCCGCGTTGCGGATCTGCGGCGGGCCCGCGGCGCGTGCGGCGGCGGCGAGCGCCGGGATCAGGGCCGCGAAGTCGGGGCGACCCATGCGCGCGTGCGTGAGGCCGGCGCCGAGCAGCGCGTGGCCGTCCTGGTACTGCCAGCCGCGGATCTCGCTGATCTTGCCGAGGCCGACCAGGGCGGCGGGCCTGAGCTGCCCGGAGTTGACGGCGGCCATGAGGTCGGTGCCGCCCGCGACGGGCACTGCGGCGGGCATGGCGGCCAGTGCCGCCACCGCCTCGTCCAGCGTCGTGGGCAGCGTGACGGCCTGCGCCGCCTGCGGTGCGTGCGTGGTCAAACCGGCTGCCCCTTCCCGCTGCCCCACCTGGTCCCACCTGTGTTGCCGTACGGTACGTGCTGACAGGGCGGACGTGGCAACTCTGGCACATCTTCGCCGGGCACGAGGACAGGGGTCCGCTAGGAGGCTTTCGCCCCCCTGATCAGGGAGATAGTCCGTTTTCGTACGGCATCACCGGTGCGCACCGATTGACACTCTTCGGTGACACCTTGCCGGTTTTTTCCATTACCTGTTCCATTATCTGTTCGGGGGCGGTCCGTCGATCGGTCGGCCGAGCACCCCGGGCCGCCGCTGCCACGGCCGCGGTCCCGTGGGTGGCCGGTACGCGACCCCCAGGGCGTCAAGCCGCGCGTAGTGGGCGGCCATTCGGCGCTCGAAGCCGGCGAAGTCCCGTTCGCCCGGAGCGGGCAGGCCGCTCCAGGCCACCTCGGCGAAGGCGGCCAGGCGCGGGAACGTCTGGTAGTCCACGCGCGCGTGGTCCTCCATCACCTCGGTCCACACGTTGGCCTGCGTGCCGAGCACATGCCGGGCCTCGTCCGGCGTCAACTCCGGGGGAACGGGCTCGAACCGATAGACGTCCTCCAGGGTGCGGACGTAGCCGATGGGGACCGGCTCGTCCGCGCCCTCGTCCTGACGGTGGTCCAGATACACCTGCTGCTCGGGGCACATGACGACGTCGTGACCCGCGCGGGCGGCCGCGATGCCGCCGGCGTATCCGCGCCAGGACGACACCGCCGCGCCCTTGGCGAGGCCGCCCTCCAGAATCTCGTCCCAGCCGATGAGCCGGCGCCCGCGCGCGCGGAGCCAGTCGTCGAAGTGGCCGATGAACCAGGCCTGGAGTTCGTCCTCGTCGTTCAGCCCGAGTTCCCGGATGCGTTCCTGTGCGGTGGCCGACTGCCGCCACTGGTCCTTGAGGCATTCGTCACCGCCGACGTGAATGAACTCCGAGGGGAACAGTTCCAGGACTTCCTCGAAGACCCCCTCGTAGAAGCGCAGGGTGTTGTCAGTGGGGGCGAGTACGTTCGGACTGACGCCCCAGGTGTCCCAGACGGAGAGGGTGGTGCCCCCTGCAATGGATGCAGCGATGACGTCGGTGTTGCCGAGTTCCGGGTACGCGGCGATGGCGGCCTGCGAGTGTCCCGGTACGTCGATTTCGGGGACGACGGTGATATGCCGCTCGGCGGCGTACGCGACGATCTCGCGGATGTCGTCCTGGGTGTAGTGACCACCGTGTGGCTTCTCCTCCCACAGCGGGGAGGCGCGATGGCCGATTTTCGTACGCGCCCGCCAGGAGCCGACCTCCGTCAACCGGGGGTACTTCCTGATCTCGATGCGCCAGCCCTGGTCGTCCGTCAGATGGAAGTGGAAGACGTTGAGTTTGTGGGCGGCCATCAGGTCCAGGTAGCGCAGAACGCCCTCTTTGGGCATGAAGTGCCGGGCGACGTCGAGCATGAGGCCGCGCCAGCGGAATCGGGGGGAGTCCCGGATCTCCGTCAGGGGCAGCCGCCACGTACGGCCGGGAAGGGGAGCCCGCCGGAAGGCGTCGGGGCCGAGCAGCTGGCGCAGCGTCTGGGCGCCCCAGAAGACACCGGCGGGCGAGCCGCCCTGGATGTGGACGCCGTGGGGGGCGATGACAAGGCGGTAGGCCTCGGCGTCGAGTCCGGGCCGGACGGACAGATGGAGGACGTCGTACTCGCCCCCCTTCCTGGGCGGCAGCGCGAGCCCGGTCGCCGCGCCGAGCGTCGCGCGCAGCCATCGCGCGGTGCCCTCGGTGCCCGGCCCGGTCTCGATCCCGAAGCCGTCGCCGAGTTCGTAGCAGCCCGTCGCCCGCTCCATCCGGCGAGGTGCCGGAATGAGATCCATGAATGATCAGACCCTTCAGTCCTTGACCGCGCCGCCGAGCCCGGACACCAGGCGCCGCTGTACGAGTACGAAGAACACCAGCACCGGAATCGTCATCACCGTGGACGCCGCCATCACCCCGCCCCAGTCCGGCTCGTCCGGCTTGTAGAACACCAGCAGGGCCATCGGCAGGGTGGACTGCGAAGTGTCGCTGATGATGAAGGACTTGGCGAACAGGAAGTCGTTCCAGGCGGAGATGAAGGAAAACACGCTGGTGGCCACGAGCCCCGGGAAGACCAGCGGGAAAAGGATCTGCCACAGGAATCGCGAGCGGCTCGCGCCGTCGATGTACGCGGCCTCCTCCAGAGCCTGCGGAACGGCCTTCACAAACCCCCGCAGCATCCAGATCGCGAAGGGCAGCGAGAAGGCGATGTGCGGCAGGATCAGTGAGCCCAGCGTGTTCAGTTGGCCGAAGTCCCGCATGAGGAAGAACAGGGGGATCGTCAGGGCCTCCACCGGCACCATCTGGGCCACCAGAAACATGATCATCAAGGTGGTCCGGAAGCGGAACCGGAATCGGGTCACCGCGGTCGCCGCGAGAAAGGCGATCAGCGCCGAGACGATCACCACGGTGCACGCGACGACAAGGCTGTTGAGGAAGTAACGGCCGAATTCGTTCTGCTCGAAGACCCGCCGGAAGGAATCCAGCGAAGGGTCCAGCGTCCACGGCCGCGGCTCGCTCGACTCGATCTCCCCGGCCGGTTTGAAGGCGCCGAGCACCATCCAGTACAGCGGAAACGCCACCACCACGGCGATCAGCAGCGCGGACGCCTCCGCGAGCAGCCGCCAGGGACGTCGTACGAAGGTCTCCGGCCTCACAGTTGCTCCCCCTGTCTGCGCAGCAGCCGCAGATACCCGAGCGTCACCGCCAGCAGGATCAGCAGCATCACCACGCCGATCGCCGAACCCAGGCTGTACTGGGAGGACGCGAACGCCTTCTGGTAGGCGTACACGTTCAGCACCAGGTTCTGGCCCGCGATGCCGCCGCCGCCCGTCATGACGTAGATCTGGGTGAAGACCTTGAAGTCCCAGATGACCGACTGGATGGTGACGACCACCAGGATCGGCCGCAGCATCGGCGCCAGCACCGACCGCCAGATCCGCCACTGCGAGGCGCCGTCCAGCGCGGCGGCCTCCAGCACCTCGGCCGGGACGGCGCGGATTCCGGCGTACACCGTCACCATCACGAACGGGAAGGAGCACCACACCACTTCGAGCAGGACGAGGAAGAAGGCGCTGAACCGTCCGTACGTCCACGAGTGGTCCCCGAGCCCCAGCACCCGGTTCACCGGGCCGAAGTCCGGGTCGAACAGGAACAGCCACACCGTCGAGCCGGTGATGGCGGGGGTCGCCCACGCCCCCAGCGCGGCCAGCATCAACGCCAGCCGTGGCACGGCACGCACGCGCGTGAGCAGCACGGCGAGCGCACAGCCGACGGCGAGGGTGGACACGACGCAGGCCGCCGCGAAGACGACCGTGGCGAGCAGCACCTGCCAGAACTGCGGGTCCCCGAAGAGCTCCGCGTAGTTCCCGAGGCCCTGGAAGGTCGTCGGTTCACCGCCGCTGACCTGGGCCTGGGTGTACTGGAAGAAGGAGATCAGGCCGAGCTGGTAGATCGGGTAGACGAGCAGCCCGCCGAGGACGACGAGGGCGGGGGCGAGGTAGAGCCAAGGAGCACTCCAACCCCCCAAGGGGCGCGGGGCTGTGTTGAATGTGCGGCTACCGCCGCGTGGGCGCGACAAGCCACGGACAGCCCGCAGCCGCCAACGATCCGCACCCCCCGAGCTACTGGGCACCGGCGTCACCCGGCGGAGCCGAACGCGTCGTTCATCTTCTTCGCCGCGTCCGCCGAGGCCGCCGCCACGTCCTTCTTACCGCTGATGACCTCCTGGAACATCGTCGGCAGCACGAGGGAGGAGTCGATCTCGGACCACGCGGGCGACGCGGGCACGAACTTCGTCCCCGCGGCCAGGGTCCGCACGAAGGGCTTCACGAACGGCTCTTCCTTCGCCGCCTTCTCCCGTACGTCCCCGAACGTCGGCAGGAACCCCATCGCCTCGAACATCGAGGCCTGGGTCTGCTTCGAGGCGAGCCGCTCCATCAGCTCCACGGCCAGCGTCCGATGCGATGTGCTCTTCAGCACCCCGATGTTGTTGCCGCCCGCGAAGGCGGGCGCGATGGATCCGGCCTTCGTCCCCGGCAAGGGCACCACCGCGTACTTGCCCTTGACCTTCCCGGCCTCCACCGCCGCGTGGCTGAAGTCGCCGCCGATCGCCATGCCCGCCTTGCCGGCCGCGAACGCGGTGATCGTGTCGTTGCCGCCCATGCCCGCGCACTTGGCGGCGGGGCAGTTGTCGTCGGAGAAGAGGGAGGTGTACTCCTTGATGCCCTTCCGGGCGGCGGCGCTGTCGATCGCCGAGGTGTACGAGCCGCCCTTGCCGGTGGCGATCTCGCCGCCGCCCGCCCACACGAACGGCATCGCGCCGTAGGTGTACGCCCCGCCCACCACGAGCCCGTACAGCTCGGGCTCGGCGGCGCGGATCTCGCGGGCCGTCGTCGCCAACTCGGCCATGGTCTTCGGCACTTCGAGGCCGAGGTCCTCGAAGACGTCCGTCCGGTAGTACAGGGCGCGCACGCCGACGTAGAAGGGCGCGCCGTAGACCTTGCCGTCCACGGTGACGGACTGCCTGGCGGTCGGGTCGGTGTCCTTCGCCTCGCTCCAGGAGCCGAACTCCTCGGTGACGTCGAGGAGTCCGCCGTCCTTCACATAGCCGGCGGTGTCGGTGTTGCCGTACTCCATGACGTCGGGGGCGGACCGCGGGTCGTTGAAGGCGGCCTTCACGCGCTGGGCGCGGGTCTCGACCGGGATGTACTCGACGTCGACCTTCGTGCCCTCGTGCTCCTTCTCGAAGGCGGCGACCACCGAGTCGACGACCTTCTCCTTCGGCTTGTTGCCGACCTCTTGGAAGAGCCAGACCCGCAGGGTGCCGGTCTTGTCGTCCTTGTCGGAGGAGGTGTTGCCGGAGGTCTGGGGGGCGCAGGCCGTGACGGCCAGGGCCGCGAGCAGAACGGCGAGACGTGGGGACAGCTTCATGGAGTGACCCTCCGAGTACGTTGCAACATATGCAATGAATGTTTCGCACTGCACAACGGAGGCTAGGGACTCCATGAACATGCCGACAAGACCCCGGCAAGAGGTCTCAACCACTTCGTGACACAGCGCTCATGCCACGACAGAGGCCCCCGGGCGCGCTGGAACGCGCCCCGGGGGCCTCGAAAGACCTCAGGCCGAAGGCAGGACTACTTCTTGTCGCCGCCCTTGCCCTTGTCGTCGCCGCCGGCGCCCATGGACTCGTAGATCTCCTTGCACATGGGGCACACGGGGTACTTCTTCGGATCGCGGCCGGGCACCCAGACCTTGCCGCAGAGCGCCACGACGGGGGTGCCGTCGAGGGCGCTCGCCATGATCTTGTCCTTCTGGACGTAGTGGGCGAAGCGCTCGTGGTCGCCGTCGCCGTGGGACACCTGTGGCGTCGGCTCTACGAGGGTCCCCGTACCAGTCCCGCGCTCGGGCTCGAGAGTGCTCATAAACGCCAAGGGTACTGAAGGTCACACGGATCAGTTGAGCGAAGGGTCGTCCGGATACGTCGCCACCATCGCCAGCTCGCTGCGCTGGCGGCGCAGCACCGAGCGCCACAGCCGCTCCGGCGACGGCGACGAGACGTCCCCGGGCTCCGACTCGACGACGTACCAGGCGCCCTCCACCAGCTCGTCCTCGAGCTGGCCGGGGCCCCAGCCGGCGTACCCGGCGAAGATTCTCAGGGAACCGACGGCCGAGGCGAGCAGCTCCGGCGGGGCCTCCAGGTCCACAAGGCCGATCGCGCCGTGCACCCGGCGCCAGCCCAGCGGGGCGCTCTCGCCGGCCGCGTCGCCGGGGATGACGGCGACGCCGAGTGCCGAGTCCAGGGACACCGGGCCGCCCTGGAAGACGACGCCGGGCTCACCGGCGAGGTCCGCCCAGCCCTCCAGGATGTCGCCCACGTCCACGGGGGTCGGACGGTTGAGGACGACACCGAGGGAGCCCTCCTCGTCGTGGTCGAGAAGGAGCACCACCGCGCGGTCGAAGTTCGGATCCGCCAGGGCGGGCGTTGCCACGAGCAACCGCCCTGTGAGCGAGGACACCTCGGTCATGCCAGACATGATCCCGCATCTTCCCTTCGTGTGGGGAGCCAATGCCGGTTCGGGAGGGAACGCAGCTCAGGGCGGACGGAAGCGCCGCCCGGCGCACAGCCGCGCCGGTGACCGCTCGTGCCCGACGCAGAACCGTTCGTGTTGTGACAGAGCTATGACGTTCCTCAGCCGCACTTGGGCTTACTGAAGGGGGGTCGGCGGCCATTACCCTTTCCCTTCTGGCCCCTGCCCAACTCATCGGAACGCGAGATACATGACCGTCAACGACGATGTCCTGCTTGTCCACGGCGGAACCCCGCTGGAGGGCGAGATCCGTGTCCGCGGTGCGAAGAACCTCGTACCGAAGGCCATGGTGGCTGCCCTGCTGGGCAGCGCGCCGAGTCGACTGCGCAACGTACCGGACATCCGTGACGTGCGAGTCGTGCGCGGCCTGCTGCAGTTGCACGGGGTCACGGTCCGTCCCGGTGAGGAACCGGGCGAGTTGGTGATGGACCCCTCCCACGTGGAGAGCGCGAACGTCGCTGACATCGATGCCCACGCGGGTTCCAGCCGCATCCCGATCCTCTTCTGCGGCCCGCTTCTCCACCGCCTAGGCCACGCCTTCATCCCCGGCCTCGGCGGCTGCGACATCGGCGGCCGGCCCATCGACTTCCACTTCGAGGTGCTGCGGCAGTTCGGCGCGCGGATCGAGAAGCGGGCGGACGGGCAGTACCTGGAGGCTCCGCACAGGCTGCGCGGCACCAAGATCCGGCTGCCGTATCCGTCGGTGGGCGCGACCGAGCAGGTGCTGCTGACGGCGGTGCTGGCGGAGGGGGTCACCGAGCTCTCGAACGCGGCCGTGGAGCCGGAGATCGAGGACCTCATCTGCGTGCTGCAGAAGATGGGCGCCATCATCGCGATGGACACCGACCGCACCATCCGCATCACCGGTGTCGACAAGCTCGGCGGCTACACCCACCGCGCGCTTCCGGACCGCCTGGAGGCGGCGTCCTGGGCGTCCGCGGCGCTGGCGACCGAGGGCAACATCTACGTCCGTGGCGCCCAGCAGCGCTCGATGATGACGTTCCTCAACACCTACCGGAAGGTGGGCGGCGCCTTCGAGATCGACGACGAGGGCATCCGCTTCTGGCACCCCGGCGGCCAGTTGAAGTCCATCGCCCTCGAGACGGACGTGCACCCGGGCTTCCAGACCGACTGGCAGCAGCCGCTGGTGGTGGCCCTGACGCAGGCGACGGGCCTGTCGATCATCCACGAGACGGTCTACGAGTCCCGCCTCGGCTTCACCTCCGCCCTGAACCAGATGGGCGCCCACATCCAGCTCTACCGCGAGTGCCTCGGCGGCTCCCACTGCCGCTTCGGCCAGCGCAACTTCCTGCACTCCGCGGTCGTGTCGGGCCCCACCAAGCTCCAGGGCGCCGACCTCGTCATCCCCGACCTGCGCGGCGGCTTCTCGTACCTCATCGCAGCCCTGGCCGCCCAGGGCACGTCCCGCGTCCACGGCATCGACCTCATCAACCGCGGCTACGAGAACTTCATGGAGAAGCTGATGGAACTCGGCGCGAAGGTGGAGTTGCCGGGCAAGGCACTCGGCTGACACCAGGCTCTCGGCGCCCGGCCAGGAGCGACGCCCTCCGGCTGGAGGTCCGGGGGTCGGCCCCCGGGTAGACACAGCATGGAGAAGCTGATGCAACTCGGTGCGAAGGTGGAGTTGCCGGGCAAGGCGCTGGGGTAAATCCAGCCCGGCCGGCGTTTGAGGCCGTTTGTAAGCGCAACCACGATGGGGCGGCACCCGAAAGTCCGGGTGCCGCCCCATCGGCGTTCTACGAGCCGTACGCCGTCCCGTGGCATACAGACGGCAAGGTCACTTGCCCTTGGCCGCTTCCTTGAGCTTGGAGCCCGCGGAGACCTTCACGCTGTAGCCGGCCGGGATGTTGATGGGTTCGCCGGTCTGCGGGTTGCGCGCGGTGCGAGCGGCACGGTGGGTGCGCTCGAAGGTCAGGAAGCCGGGGATGGTGACCTTCTCGTCGCCCTTGGCGACAACCTCGCCGACGGTCTCGGCGAAGGCGGCCAGAACGGCGTCGGCGTCCTTGCGGGTCACCTCGGCGCGGTCGGCCAGCGCGGCCACCAGCTCACTGCGGTTCATGTTGTTACTCCCGTGTTCATTTGCCTTGAGGCGTGCCACGCGGCGGGGCCGCATGTCGGGCACAGCGATGTCGATGCTGCCAGGGTCCTCGGTGGGTCCCCGGACCCGGGTCCTTGGTCGGACCCTCGCGCCCAGGGACGCATCCTGCCCCTACCTGCGGCGGGAAAGCCAATCCGGCGCCCGGAGGAGTCGTGAGAACACCCTTGGGAGTCACACGAAGAGAGGGCCTGAGCTTGGCCGTCACGATAAACGGCCTCCCAAGGCCCCAGGTTCCGCGACGCGCCGTCACAAGGGCTTGCCGTGGCGATCCTCACAGCCCACACACACTTTCCGGGGCTGTGAGGCGCCAGGCACCCAGGCCAGGTGACTACTCGGCCGACGTCACCGCGGACCCCGCCTTCGCGGCCTCCCGCACCGCCCCGGCCACCGCACCGGCGACCTTGTCGTTGAAGACGCTCGGGATGATGTAGTTCGGGTTCAGCTCGTCCTCGGTCACCACATCCGCCAGCGCCTTCGCGGCCGCGAGCATCATGTCGGTGTTGACCGTGCGGGACTGCGCGTCCAGCAGACCGCGGAAGACGCCCGGGAAGACCAGCACGTTGTTGATCTGGTTCGGGAAGTCGGAGCGGCCGGTGGCCACAACTGCGGCCGTCTGACGGGCGATTGCCGGGTCGACCTCGGGGTCCGGGTTCGCGAGCGCGAACACGATCGCGTCGTCGGCCATGGCGGCCACGTCGTCGCCGTCCAGCACGTTCGGCGCCGAGACGCCGATGAAGACGTCCGCGCCGCGCACGGCCTCCTTCAGCGTGCCGGTCAGGCCCTCGGGGTTGGTGTTGTCGGCGATCCAGCGCAGCGGCGAGTCGGCCGGAGCGTCCCGCAGGTCCTCGCGGCCGGCGTGCACGACGCCGTGGATGTCGGCGACGACGGCGTTCTTCACGCCCGCCGCGAGCAGCAGCTTGAGGATGGCCGTACCGGCCGCGCCGGCGCCGGACATGACGACGCGGATGTTCTCGATCGCCTTGCCCGCGACGCGAAGTGCGTTGGTGAGGGCGGCGAGCACGACGATCGCCGTGCCGTGCTGGTCGTCGTGGAAGACGGGGATGTCGAGGGCCTCGCGCAGCCGTGCCTCGATCTCGAAGCAGCGGGGGGCGGAGATGTCCTCGAGGTTGATGCCGGCGAACCCGGGGGCGATCGCCTTGACGATCTCGACGATCGCGTCGGTGTCCTGGGTGTCGAGGCAGATCGGCCAGGCGTCGATGCCGGCGAACCGCTTGAAGAGGGCCGCCTTGCCCTCCATGACGGGCAGGGCCGCCTTGGGCCCGATGTTGCCGAGGCCGAGCACGGCCGACCCGTCCGTCACAACCGCAACCGAATTGCGCTTGATCGTCAGACGCCGCGCGTCCTCGGGGTTCTCGGCGATCGCCATGCAGACGCGGGCCACGCCCGGCGTGTAGACCATGGACAGGTCGTCACGGTTGCGAATGGGGTGTTTCGACGCCATCTCGATCTTGCCGCCGAGGTGCATCAGGAACGTACGGTCGGAGACCTTGCCGAGCGTGACGCCCTCGATCAGGCGAAGCTGCTCGACGATCTCGTCGGCGTGCGCGGTGGAGGTGGCGGCGATGGTGACGTCGATCCGGAGCTTCTCGTGCCCGGAGGCGGTGACGTCGAGGCCGGTGACCGAGCCTCCGTGGGACTCCACGGCCGTGGTGAGCTGGGAGACCGCGGTTCCGCTCGCGGGCACCTCCAGCCGGACCGTCATCGAGTAGGAGACGCTGGGCGCCGTTGCCATGGCCGACTTCCTCTGCTTTCACCGTATGTCGCTGGTTCGCCGTCCGATCGTCGCACCTACCGCTGAGTAGGAGTTAGCCGGGCATGGATTGCGAACGTATTGTTCGCCACGCCTGGGCATGAAAAGAGACCCACGTCACGTGCTGACGTGGGTCTCTCCTACGTTCATGACACCGACCCGCCATGCTCGCCTCGCGGCAAGTGGTCGCTCGTAGCGACGAAGGTTGGGCCCGGGGGCTTGGATCGAGCCGGTGCCACACTCAGGCTAACAAACAGATCCCGTAAGGCCATTCCCGTACCGCGGGTTCATCCGGATCAATCTCTGCATCAATCTCTGAGCAGGTCCGGCACCCCGGTGGCGTCCGGCTCGTCGCGCTCCCCCGACACCACCGTCAGCTCCCGGGTGGCCCGGGTCAGCGCGACGTAGAGCACGCGCAGGCCGGCCGGGGACTCGTCCGCGATCTCCGCCGGGGAGACGACGACCGTGGCGTCGTACTCCAGGCCCTTGGCCTCCAGGCTGCCGAGCGCCACCACCCGGTCGCCGAGCCCGGCGAGCCACTTGGCCGCCTCCTCGCGCCGCTGCATGGCGACGACCACTCCGACCGTGCCGTCGACGCGGTCGAGCAGCCGGGCGGCCTCCTCGCGGACGGTGTGCGCGAGCGAGTCCCGTACGACGGTGAAGCGGGGCTCGACTCCGGTGGAGCGGACGGCCGACGGGGACTGCGAGCCCGGCATGGCGAGGGCCAGCACCTTCGACGCCAGCTCGGCGATCTCGGCCGGGTTGCGGTAGTTCACGGTCAGCTGGAAGCGGCGGCCACGAGAGGGGCGGCCCGAAGGGCCTTCCTTGGAAGGGTGGTGGTGGGAGACGGGCGGGCGGGTGCCGAGGGCCTCGTCGCGCGCCTCGGCCGCCTCGTCGACGTCGGACCACGACGACTGGGCGGGGTCGCCGACGATCGTCCACGTCGCGTGCCGCCCCCTGCGCCCGACCATCCGCCACTGCATCGGCGTGAGGTCCTGGGCCTCGTCGACGATCACGTGCGCGTACTCGGTGCGCTCGGCGGCCAGCCGCTCGGCCCGCTCGCGCTGCGACTCCTCGCGCACCGGCATCAGCTCCTCCAGGCCGGTGAGCTGGTCGAGCGGGTCCAGGTCGCGCTTCTTCTTCGGGCGGGCCGGCACGCCGAGGACGGCCTGCAGCTCGTCCAGCATGGCGATGTCGTGCACGGAGAAGCCGTCCCGCCTGAGGGAACGGGCCACCTTGCGGATCTCGCCGGGGTTGAGGATCCGGCGGGCCCAGCGGCCGAGCCGGCGCTCGTCGGCCATCGCCGCGAGCACCGCCTTCGGGGTGAGCTCCGGCCACCAGGCGTCGAGGAAGGCGATGAAGCTGTCCTCCGAGGTCACGTCCTCGTCGAAGGAGGAGCGCAGCTCGGCGGCGAGTTCGGGGTCGGTGTGCCGGGAGGCACCGCCCGACTGCGCCCACAGCGCGTCCAGCAGCAGCTTGCGGGCGCGCGGGCGCAGCAGGTTCACGGGTGCGGTGCCGGCGAGGGCGGTGCGGCGGATACGTTCCAGTTCGTCGGCCTGCAGCTCCAGCCGGCGCCCGAAGGCGACCACGCGCAGCCGGGTGGTGATCTGCGCGGGCGCGTCGTCGTCACCGAAGGCGAGCTGCCCCGTCCGGTTCGCCGTGCCGGCACCGGAGGCGGCGGCCCCGCCCGGCCCCAGCTCCAGCGCGCCCCGCGCCGCCTTCCGCAGCACCTTGAGCATGCGGTACGAGCCCTTGGCGCGGGCGGTGGACGGCGAGTCGTACAGCGTGGCCTCGGCACCGTCGACCAGGGAGCCGATGGCCCGGATGGCGACCTGCCCCTCCTCGCCCAGCGACGGCAGCACGCCCTCGGTGTACGCCACGAGGAGCGGGGTCGGCGAGACGATCAGGATGCCGCCGGAGTAGCGGCGCCGGTCCTGGTAGAGCAGGTAGGCGGCGCGGTGCAGCGCCACGGCCGTCTTGCCCGTCCCGGGCCCGCCCTCGACGTAGGTCACCGAGGCGGCGGGGGCGCGGATGACCAGGTCCTGCTCGGCCTGGATGGACGCGACGATGTCCCGCATGGTGTGGGTGCGGGCCTGGCCGAGCGCGGCCATCAGGGCGCCGTCGCCGATGACGGGCAGCTCGTGCCCGCCGAGGAAGGCCTTCAGCTCGGGGCGCATCAGGTCGTCCTCGACGCCGAGCACCCTGCGGCCCTTGGAGCGGATGACCCGGCGCCGTACGACCCGCCCCGGGTCGACCGGGGTGGAGCGGTAGAAGGGCGCCGCGGCCGGGGCCCGCCAGTCGATGACCAGCGGGGCGTAGTCCTGGTCGAGCACGCCGATGCGCCCGATGTGCAGGGTCTCGGCGATGTCGGCGGTGTTGTCCTCGCGGACCGCGCCCTCGGCGGGCTCGACCGCGGTGTAGGCGCCGTCCGGACCCTTCTTGCCGTCCTTGCCGAGCAGCAGGTCGATCCGGCCGAAGAGGAAGTCCTCGAACTCGTTGTTGAGCCGGTTGAGGTGGATGCCCGCCCGGAAGACCTGCGCGTCCCGCTCGGCGAGCGCGCCGGGTGTGCCGACCTGGCCGCGCTTGGCCGCGTCGTTCATCAGGAACTCGGCCTCGTGGATCTTCTCCTCGAGGCGCCGGTACACCCGGTCCAGGTGTTCCTGTTCGACGCTGATCTCGCGGTCTCTCAGAGAGTCTTCGAGCGCGGTTTCCTGTTGAGCCTGAGCGGCCACCGGGCCCCCTTCTGACGTGCTGGGCAGCCGTCAACCGTACGCGAAGGGGACCCGGAAAAGCTACGGCACGACTACACGTCGACCTCGACGAGCTTGTTCCCGTCGAAGTCCATGACCTCGATGTGATCGACGTCGCCCGGGGCCATGGACACCCCGCCGCTGACGTAGAGCGGGTTCCTGGCCTGCTCGGTCTTGGCGTCCGGGATGCCGTAGCCCCACTTCGGGACGGACCAGGAGGCCGCCGTCTCGCGCTGGCCGTCCTTGCCGACGAAGATCAGGGAGCACTTGAGCGGTCCCTTGACGCCCTTGAGCTCAAGGGCCGTCTCGGTGCCCCAGCCCTTCTCCGACATGGCGACGGTCGCGCTGGCGCCGGTCTTGGAGTCGCTCCCCGAGACCTTGGTCTCGATACCGGTGAACAGTTCCTTGGCGGGGTTGGCCGCGAAGGTCTGACTGGTGCCGTTGCCGCCGCCGCCCGAGTCGCCGCCGTTCGTCGCCACGGCCACGAACGGTCCGCCGACGATCAGCGCGGCCGCCGCGGCCACCATGTAGAAGCTGCGCCGGCGCTTCTGTGCGCGACGCTCGGCGACCTCGTCGACGAGGTTGTTCACGATGCGCGGGCTGGGCTTGGCCGACAGGGACTCGCCGATCGCGGGTGAACCGGAACCGGGCAGGTCCGCGAGCGCGGCCAGCATCGGTTCCATCCCGGCGAGTTCGTCGAGCTGCTGGGCGCACCATTCGCAGGTCGCGAGGTGTGCCTCGAAGGCGGTCGCCTCGGCGTCGTCGAGGATGCCGAGGGCGTAGGCACCGACGGTTTCGTGCTCGCTCGGGCCCGGATGTCCCTGCATGGGGCTCATGGATCCAGACATACCCGAACCGCCCATCCCGAATCCCTGGTTTCCCCCGTAAACACTCATCACGCCGTCACCCCCCGCTCCTCCAGAGCCAGCTTCATCGACCGCAGGGCGTAGAACACCCTGGAGCGCACGGTGCCACTGGGTATGCCCAGCGTCTCGGCCGCCTCATTGACGGTACGCCCCTTGAAGTACGTCTCGACGAGGACCTCCCGGTGGGCGGGGGTCAGGTCGTCGAGCGCGTCCGAAAGCGTCATCAACCACAGCGCCTTGTCGATCTCGTCCTCCGCGGGGATGACCTCCAGCGGCGACGGATCGACCTCCTGCGGCCGGGCCTGCCGACTGCGGTGGCCGTCGATGACGATGCGCCGGGCGACCGTCACCAGCCAGGGGCGTACCGAACCGGTCGCTCGATTGAGCTGTCCGGCGTTCTTCCAGGCACGGATGAGCGTCTCCTGCACAACGTCCTCTGCTCGTTGCCGGTCACCGGCGACCAGACGGAGGACATACGCGAGGAGGGGTCCGGCGTGCTCTCTGTACAGCGCACGCATCAGCTCCTCATCTGGTTCCGAGGGCTGGGACATGCGATGTCGGGCCCTCGATGCACGTTCATTGGCCACGACGGAATCCTTGCGCACGCCCACCTCCGATGTCCGGGGGTTCCCCCAGTCGGTCGCTCGACTACCCGTACGCAAGCGGTGGGTTGAGTGTTCAAAGCAAGACGACAGATTTCTTGGGGGTGACGTGACGAGCGGGACATGGCGGCACATTCCCACCGTGCGATCTTTACATTTCCACCACATTGGCAAGATCGACTCGGTGCTTCCCTACGGGTGCGTAGGTAAACGGCATGTAATCGAAATCACTTCGACGGCCGTTCCACAGAAGCCGCATAACGGACTGTCAGGCGCGTGCGAGCGCCGCGCGGCGACGGTGCCGGGCCACCCTTTCGCGGTTCCCGCAGACCTCGCTGGAGCACCAGCGCCTCCTGCGCCCCCGGGACGTGTCGAGGTAGACGATCGGGCAGTTGTCCCCCTCGCACTCCCTCAGCCCGGCCCGCGCGACCGGGTCGGTGAGCAGTTCCAGGGCGTCCCGCGCGACGGCGCCGAGCAGGGCGGCGCACTCGGGCGGATGGTCCAACCGGCGTACGAGCGCGCCGTCTTCACCCCGCACGGCGCAGGGGGCCGGGGGCGCGGCGCGGGCGAGGTCGTTCACCTGGGCGAGCGCGAGGTCGTACGACGGCCGGGGCTCGGGGGCCAGGGCCTGTGTCGGAAGTGGCGTCGTCCGCCCGGCAGGCGCCACTTCCGACACAGGCCCTAGGCTGCCGCGCACCAACTGATCGACCCGCGCCCGCAGTTCGCGGAACCGGACGAGCCACTCGGCGCCGGCGTGGGTGAGCGGGGTTCCGGGTGGGACGAGTCCGGATCGCGTGATCCAGGTGCACAGCACCTCCACCGAGTCCAACCGTTCGTCCGGGTGCGTGGTCGCGAGGAGATCCAGACAGATCCGCCCGGCGCCGAACCGCAGCTCGTACGCGTCCGTGGCCGTACCCAGTGCCATGTGCCTGTCACCGCCTAGGGGTCGCCCCGGTTAACAGGGGCCGGTGAGGTGCCGTGAGGAGTGCTGGGAAACCGTTTCCCTCTCACAGTGCCTTCCCGGTGACGGGACCGGAACCCCTTGTACCGGCGGTCGACCCCCGGCTACGGCTCAGACATCCGCGTACTTCGTGTCCGCCGCGGGGTCCAGCGCCAGCCGGTACCCCCGCTTGACCACCGTCTGGATCAGCTTCGGCGTCCCAAGAGCCGTACGCAGCCGGGCCATCGCCGTCTCCACCGCGTGCTCGTCCCGCCCGGCCCCCGGCAGGGCCCGCAGCAGGTCGGCACGGGGCACGACCCAGCCCGGCCGGCGCGACAGGGCCCGCAGCAGGGACATCCCCGCGGGCGGCACCGGGCGCAGGGCGCCGTCCACCAGGACCGCGTGCCCCCGGATCTCCACCCGGTGGCCGGCGATCGGCAACGCGCGGGCCCGGCCGGGAAGTTCCTGGCACAGCAGCTGGACCAGCGGGCCGAGGCGGAAGCGTTCGGGCTGGACCGTGTCGACACCGCGCGCCTGGAGCGGCAGCGCGGTGACCGGCCCGACACAGGCCGGAAGGACGTCGTGGGCGAAGGCGGCGAGCAGCTCCGGGAGCAGCCCGCGCTCCTCGGCCCGGGACAGCAGGGACGCGGCGGCCGGTGCGCTGGTGAAGGTCACGGCGTCCACTCCACGGCAGACCGCGGCGTCCAGCAGCCGGTCCACCGGCCCGACGTCCTCCGGCGGCAGCCACCGGTAGACCGGCACCCCCAGCACCTCCGCTCCCCCGGCCCTGAGCGACTCCACGAACCCGGGCAGCGGCTCACCGTGCAGTTGTACGGCGATACGGCGGCCGTCGACGCCCTCCTCCAGCAGCTTGTCCAGCACCTCGGCCATGGACTCGCTGGACGGCGACCAGTCCTCGGTCAGCCCGGCGGCCCGCACCGCGCCCTTGACCTTGGGCCCGCGCGCGAGCAGCTCGGCCTTGTGCAGCCTGGCCAGCAGATCCTCGCCGAGCCCCCATCCGTCGGCGGCCTCGATCCAGCCCCTGAAGCCGATGGCGGTCGTGGCGACCACGACGTCCGGCGTCCGCTGGATGATGTCCTTGGTGGCGGCGAGCAGCTCGCTGTCGTCGGCGAGCTGCACGATCCGCAGGGCAGGGGCGTGCAGGACGGCGGCGCCGCGGCGCTGGAGCAGCGCCCCGAGCTCGTCGGCCCGGCGCGCGGCGGTCACGCCCACGGTGAACCCCGCCAGGGGCCCGTGTTCGGGTTGCTGCAGTTCGTCGTACATAACTCTCGTCCCGCACTCGAGTTGTGGTGCTTGCGTCAGGTGCTTCGCACCCAGGGCGACCGGGAAGCGGCTCCTGATCTCACCCTTGGTGGTTACACCTGCATGCCGATCGAGCCTGTCAACGGTGCGTGACAGGCTCGGTTCGGCTTGATGTCGACGGTGTTACGTCACACCTCGGCGTAGCTGAGCTGCGGCTTCGCCTCGGTCGTCGATGTGGCGTGGGTCTGCGAGGCGGCCGGGCGGCGAAGGTATACGGCCCAGGTGACCCCGAAGCAGACGGCGTAGTAGACGAGGAAGGCGACGAAGGCACCGGTGCCGGAGCCGACGCTGAGGAACGACTGGCGCAGCGACAGGTTGATGCCGAGGCCGCCGAGGGCGCCGACCGCGCCGATCAGGGACATGGAGGCGCCGGACAGCCGCCGGGCGTACACGGCCGCGTCCTCACCGGTCATGCCCTTCGCGGCGGCCTTGGCCCGGAAGATCCCGGGGATCATCTTGTACGTGGAGCCGTTGCCGATGCCGGTGAGGACGAACAGGGCGATGAACCCGGCGATGAACAGCGGCAGCGATTCCTGCACCGACGCGGTGACGACGACCGCGGTGGCGACGGCCATGAGCCCGAAGTTCCACAGCGTGACCTTGGCGCCGCCGATCCGGTCGGCGAGCTGCCCGCCGACGGGCCGGATCAGCGAGCCCAGCAGCGGGCCGATGAAGGTGAGCGAGGCGGCCTGCAGCGGCGTACGGCCGAACTGGTTCGTCAGCACGAGCCCGAAGGCGAAGCTGTAGCCGATGAACGAGCCGAAGGTGCCGATGTAGAGGAAGGACATGATCCAGGTGTGGCCCTCCTTCAGGGCCTCCTTGGCCGCGCCGGTGTCGTTGCGCACCGGACCGAGGTTGTCCATGTATCGCATGCTCAGCACGGTCGCCAGGACGATCAGCGGGATGTAGATCGACAGCAGCACGCGCGGGCTGGCGGCGCCGACGATGCCGATCACGGCGAGACCGAGCAGTTGGACCACGGCGACGCCGATGTTGCCGCCGCCCGCGTTCATGCCGAGCGCCCAGCCCTTGAGGCGCAGCGGGTAGAAGTTGTTGATGTTGGTCATGGAGGAGGCGAAGTTCGCCCCGCCGACGCCGGTGAGGATCGCGACCAGCATGAACGTGCTGTACGAGGTGCCCGGCTCCATCACGATCAGAAGCGCCGTGGTCGGCACCAGCAGCAGGCCCGCGCTGAAGATGGTCCAGTTCCGGCCGCCGAAGCGGGCGACGGCGAAGCCGTAGGGCACCCGCAGGATGGCGCCGACCAGCGAGGCCACGGCGACCAGGAAGAACTTGCCGGCGGGGTCGACCCCGTACTCGGGCCCCATGAACAGGGCCAGCACGGAGAACATGCTCCACACGGAGAACCCGATGTGCTCGGAGATCACCGAGTAGGTCAGGTTCCGCCGGGCGATGTGCTTTCCTTCCGACTCCCAGAAGGTCTCGTCCTCGGGGTCCCACTGCTCGATCCAGCGGGACCCCTTGTGGGGTGCGCGGGTGGTGGTAGGGGCTGTCATCTCACGCCTCCACGGGCTTCGGGGCTCGGTCGCACTACGAGTGGCTGGTCCCGAAGGTAGGTAGGGCTCGTTTCCGCGCTGTGGCACCGAGTGACCGGAAAGGAACTTTGCTCTCACCCAGCGGGGAGGGCGGATGAGAGGTTGTGCCGGTCATCCCTATATAAGGGGCGGGATATAAGGGCGGGATATGGCCTCAGTGCTGCGGGGGCTGCCAGTGGGGGTTCTGCTGGGGGTAGGGGGGCTGAGGGGCCTGGTGGGGGTGGGGGTGGGGGTGAGGCTGGGGGTAGGGCTGCTGCGGGTGGCCGTACGGCTGCTGCGCTTGCTGCGGGGCGGCATACGGGCCTGAGGGCTGGGCCTGGGACTGGGACTGGGGAGCGGCGTAAGGACCGGGGGCTGCGGGCCGGCCGTACCCGGCGGGGGCGGTGCCCGGCGCGGGGGCCGGGGGCTGGTTGCCGTACTGGCCCGGGGCGGCGGGCTGGCCGGCGTACGGTCCCAGGGCGGCGGGCTGGTTGCCGTACGGCCCGGGGAGCTGCTGCCCGTACCCCCCGGCGGGAGGCTGGGTGCCGTAGGGAACATTGCCGCCCCCGAAGGGGTTCCCCTGCCCCGGAAGCTGCCCGCCCGGCGGCAGGTACCGCACCCGCCCGCTCTCGTCCGTCACCGGCATGAACCCGGCGGCCTGGAGCCGGGCCGCGAACTTGGCGTTCCGCTTGCGCGTGACGACGAGGCCGACCCCGAGCACGGCCATGAGCCCGGCCCACCCGAGACCGGCGAAGAGAACGGCATCGGCATCCCCGCCGGCCTGGGCGACGGCGATGACGCATCCGAGGGTGACGCCGCCCGCCCCCCACCACATCCTCTTCTCGGCGTGCCTGCCGCTGAGGTCGAAGTTGATCCGGGCCTTGAGAAGCTCGTGCGCGTCGGGCACGAGGGGCGGTACGGAGACCCCGTCGCCGGCGTTCGGATACCGCGCCCAGTTCTGCGCGGCGCGGGCGCGGGCCTGAGGGCTGGGGTCGGGCGCGATCAGCATGACGAGCGCGCTGTTCCGATAGCCGCCCTGTCGTACGTCCATGTACTCGTACCCGAACTGCTGGGCGATGAAGGCGAGTTCGGCGACCTTGGTCACGGAGGCCATGGGACTGGTGAGCTCGGCGGGCTCCCCACTCGCGATCAACCGCAGCATCTTCTGCACTTGCCGCTTGCTCATCAGCCCTGCTCCCCACCGGCCCCCGTGGCCACCCCGTTCACTTGCGTAACCCGGTCAGTGTTCCACGGGACGCACGGCATCGGCGCCTCCCTGTGACAGGGGTGCCCTACCGGGCGTGGGTACGCCTCCTACGTCCACCGTCCGGCCACAGCTGCGGCTTTCTCTTCGCCGCCAGGTCCTCCGCCCAGCCGAACCAGACGATGCAACTGCAGATGAGGCACCAGGTGAAGGCCAGCACCGGCCATGGGCTCTCCAGCAGCCAGGAGAAGTGCTTCCACATCACGTCGATGGACCACAGCCGGTCCCACATCGTCGCGGCGATGAGGATGCAGATGTTGTGCCACAGGTAGATCGTCACCGCACGGGAGTTGAGCAGCGTGATCACCTTGTCCCAGCGGCGCAGCTTGCGGGGCCACTGCGACCACGACGGGCTGATGTGCAGCAGCAACAGGACCGTGCCGAAGGACCAGAGGGCCTGGGCCAGGGGCATGGTGTCCAGGTCGTGGTCCATGGAGAAGTCGTGGCTCAGGGCGTACCAGAGACCGACCAGGGCGAAGACCGGGGCCACCGAGGGCACGACGTACTGCGGGAGTCGCTTCAGGACGCCCTCCTGGTGGGCCATGCCGAGGATCCAGCAGGCGCCGAAGGTGCTGAAGTCCGTCAGCGCCGACGGAATCCGCTCGCCGGGGAGGATGATCCAGCCCTGTTCGAAGGCCAGCGACAGGGCGAGCGGCGCGAGGATCGTCGCCCACGGCATCGCGCGCAGGGCCTTCAGCAGGAAGGGCGAGAGAAGGACGTACCAGAGGTAGGCGCGGATGTACCAGAGCGGTCCCGCGAGGTCGGCGGCCCAGTTCTCGCCGACGAAGCCGTGGATGCCGGGGAGGCCTTCGGCGTACGGCGGATCGCTCAACGGGACGATCCAGTAGGCCAGGTGGATCCACCACCAGCCGGGATGGCCCTCCGCGTCCGGGCCCCAGCCCTGGATGACCATGCCGGTGACCCCGACCGCTCCCAGGAGCCACAGCGGGGGCAGGAGGCGGCGGACTCGGCCCCTGATGACCTGCACGGCCGGGCGTTTCAGGGAGCGGGCCATGAGGTTGCCGGCGAGGGCGAACATCACGCCCATGGAGGGGAAGACCAGGGGGAGCCAGGCCCAGCCCGTCAGGTGGTAGAGGACCACGCGGAAGAGGGCCAGGGCGCGCAGGAGGTCGAAGTAGCGGTCGCGGGCCGGTGCCGGCCGGGCGGGCTGCTCCTGCCCGGCCGGGTCGGACGGCAGAGTGGCCGCCGTGGCGGGAGGGTTCATCGGACCGGCCTTTCGTCCATGACCGGCCGCCGCTGCGTCGGTACGGTCGGCGGGGCGGACACCCCGCCCTTGCGCCGCAGCTTCTGCCAGCGCAGTCGGCCGCCGGTGAGGGCCGTGATCCAGGACTGGAGCAGGACGACGTACATGAGCTGGCGGTAGAGGATCTGCTGGAGCGGGAGCGAGATGAGTGGGGTGAGGGGCTCGCGGTCCAGGATGAAGGCGTAGGCCGCGCAGGCCGCCTGGATGGCGAGGACGCCGAACCAGGCCAGGATCGTCTTCTGCGTGGGGCCGAAGACCAGGCCGTAGATGAGGAAGACGTCGATCAGGGGGGCCAGGAGCGGGGCCAGGACCATGAAGAGGGAGACGAGGGGCAGGCCGACCCGGCCGAAGCGGCCGGACGGGCCCCGGTCCACCAGGGCGCGGCGGTGCTTCCAGATCGCCTGCATGGTGCCGTACGACCAGCGGTAGCGCTGCGACCAGAGCTGCTGGACGGACTCGGGAGCCTCGGTCCAGGCGCGGGCCTTCTCGGCGTACACCACGCGCCAGCCGTCGCGGTGGATCGCCATCGTGATGTCGGTGTCCTCGGCGAGCGTGTCGTCGCTCATGCCGCCGACCCGCTCCAGCGCCGAGCGGCGGAACGCGCCGACGGCGCCCGGGATGGTCGGCATGCACTGCAGCACGTCGTACATACGGCGGTCCAGGTTGAAGCCCATCACGTACTCGATGTGCTGCCAGGCGCCGATGAGGGTGTCCTTGTTGCCGACCTTGGCGTTGCCCGCGACCGCGCCGACGCGCGGGTCGGCGAAGGGCTGGACGAGTTCGCGGACCGTGGACGGCTCGAAGACCGTGTCGCCGTCCATCATCACGATCAGGTCGTAACGGGCGTTGGCCAGTCCGCGGTTCAGCGCCGCCGGCTTGCCCGCGTTGAGCTGTCTGACCACCCGCACGTTCGGCAGCCCCAGGCCCTCCACCAGACGGGCGGTGCCGTCGCTGGAGCCGTCGTCGATGACGATGACCTCGATGGGGTGTTCGCTGCGCATCAGCGACCGCACGGTGTTCTCGATGCACTTGGCCTCGTTGTACGCCGGGACCAGCACCGACACCGGTTCGGTGACCGGCGCGTGCGGGCCCCAGGTGAAGCCCCGGCGGCGGGTGCGGCGGGTGTGGATGCCGGACAGCAGCAGCATCAGGCCGAAGCGGCCGAAGACGAGGAAGCCGATGGCCGCGAGGCCGACGACCAGGATCGCGGTGATGTTGTCGGAGGCGTCGACCAGGAAGATCCAGGCCTTGCCCTTCCACAGGTCGAGGCCGGTGACCGGGGTGTGCGCGCTGGGGGCGTTCAGGGCCTCGGTGAGGTTCTGGAACTCGTAGCCCTGCCGCTGGAGTTGGGGGATCAGCCGGTCCAGGGCCCGGACCGTCTGGTGCCGGTCGCCGCCGGAGTCGTGCATCAGGACGATCGCGCCCTTGCCGGGCTCGGGGGTGGAGTTGCGGATGATCCGTTCGACGCCCGGCTTGCGCCAGTCCTCGCTGTCGGTGTCGTTGACGATGGTGATGTAGCCGCGTCTGCCGATGTACTCCGTCACCGGCCAGGAGTTGTTGTCCATGTTCGCGGACTTGGACGAGTACGGCGGCCGGAACAGGGAGCTGCGGATGCCGACGGAGCCGGCGAGCGCGAGCTGGTTCTGGGAGAGCTCCCAGTCGATGCGCTTCTTGGACTGGTAGGAGAGGTCGGGGTGGTTGAAGGTGTGCAGACCGATCTCGTGCCCCTCGTCCACCATGCGCTTGACGAGGGCCGGGTAGCGGGAGGCCATCGTGCCGGTGATGAAGAAGACGGCGTGCGCGTCGTTGCGCTTGAGGGTGTCGAGCACCTTCGGCGTCCACTCGGGGTCGGGCCCGTCGTCGAAGGTGAGGACGACGCTGGTGTCCGGCACGCGGAGGGTGTCGGCGCGGCCGCCGCGGGTGTCGATGACCGGGCCGCCCTCGAGGATCTCCTGGGGCACCTTGTCGTTGGCCGCGGCGGGCCGTACGCGGTAGTCGGCCAGGATCTCGCTGTGGACGTAGCCCCGCAGCATCAGCATCGCCATCATCGCGACGAGGACGAGCGAGGGCAACAGCAGGCGCATGGGCACACGGCGGCGCCGGGAGCCGTCGGGGGCTCCGGTCGCGGGCCCGTGACGGCGGGTGCGGGATGCCATCAGAGGATGTACTCCGGGGACGGTGCGGCGGACGAGGAGGCGGCGGGGTCCGGCTCCTGTGCGAAGGGGATGGGGTCGCTCGGGCCGTTCGCGACCGGGCCGACCGCGGGTTCCTCGGTCGTCGCGGGATCGGTCGGCTCCTCGGTGGCGCCGCCGCCCGTCGGGCTCGGGTCGGGGGCGCCGGTGGTGGACTGAGTGGGCGGATCGGGGTCCTGGGCCGGGTCCGTGCGCGGGTCGGCGGCGGGCTTCGTGGAACTCGGCTTCGGGTCGGCCGAGGTGCCCGGGCTCCCGGCGGTGGGCGAGGCACCGGGTGCGGAGGCGGTCGCGCCCGGGGACGGGACCGTGCCGGTGCCCGTGCTCGCCGTCGGCGAGGTATCCGGCGAGGCGCTGCCGGTGGCGGAGGGCTGCGGTGCCGACTCGGCGGGCTGCGGGGAGGTGTCGACCTTGCCGGCCGGCTTCTCCCGCGGGCCCTCGACGGGCAGCCAGGGCGCGTCGGAGTTGCCGGACAGCACGGTGGCGAGGATGACGACGGCGTAGACCGCGCAGGCCAGGCCGACCGCCATGCCGATACGGCGGAAACGGCGGCTGCGGCGGCCCGACTCGTCGACGAACACCGGCCCGTCGGAGCCGTCGCCGCCGCCCGGACCGTCCTTGGCCGCGTGCAGCAGGTTGTCGCGCTGCAGGTCGACGGCGTCGAGCTGGACGGTGACCTCGTGCGGGTCGTGGGTCGTGCCGGATGCGGCCGCCGGGCCGGGCTCCGCGAAGGCCCGGGGCTCCTCGGGCTCCTCCGGTTCGCTCCAGGGGTCGCGGACCGCGGGGGTGCGGCGCGTCTCACCGGGCACCGGCGAGGGCACATCGCTTCTGCGGGCCGACGGACGCTCGAAGGCCGACCAGCCGTCGGCTCTCGCGGCGGGAGCGGGCCGGGGTATGCCCGCCGCGCCGTCGCCGGGCCGCCGTATCCCCGCCGTCCCGCCGACCGCCGGAAGCACCGCGGTCTCGTCGGCGTCCGAGGAGGCGCGCCCACCACCGCGACCGCCACCGCGAAGTACTTCCGTCTCCGCTGCGTCGGACCGGGAGCGACGGCCCTGACCGGGCACGCCGGTCACCTCGGGCCCCGATGCGACATCGGGCCACTCAGGTTGGGCGTCTTCTCGCCACTTCTTCACACGCACGCACATCCCCCCACGGGACCGTTCCGGGTGCGCGTACGACACTGAGCACCCGTCGCCGTACCGAGCCCCCACCCGGCCGAGCGCCCCCCTTTACCACAACGTGCTCAGGCCAAGAATGTAGCGCACGCGGAGGTTTTGTGGTTGCCGCGTGTCAATTACGCGGACGCATGGTGGCTGAATCCATGGCCGGAGTCCAACCCTCCGGGGGTCTGTGCAGCCATCCCTCCTCAGCCGTGAGCTCGACCACAGCCCGTCGAAGGGCGTCGAATGCGGGGTGCACCAGCCCCTTTCTCCACACCAGTGACACGGGTGACAGGGGCACGGGATCGATCAGGGGGCGCACCACGGTCCTGGGCATGGCCGGAAAGTCGATGACGACGAGGACCGGAGTGCGGGTCTTGGCCATGATCCGCTGGAATTCCTCGTCACCCACGGCGAGCGGAGCGGGCGCGGCGACCTCGATGCCGCGCCCCTCGAACAACCGGTGCGCGAGGTCGGTCCACTCCGGTGTACGGGCGTTTCCGGCCCCGGCGTAGACGCTCTCGCCGGCCAGCGCGGCCAGCGGCACCCGCTCCATTTCGGCCAGCGGATGGTCCTCGGGCAGCAGGATCGCCATCGGCTCGAAACGCACCGGCTGATGGTCGAGGCCCGCCCGCAGCGCCGGATCCAGCCCCGCGAACCGCCCGAAGGACGCGTCCAGCCGCCCCGCGATCAGGTCGGCGGCCGCCCCCGTCAGACCGCTCTCGTAGCGGGCCATCAGCTCGTGCTCGGGGGCGAGTTCACGGGCCCGCTCCAGCACCCGGCTCGGGGTGCGCAGCCCCGGGGAGTTGAGGTCCACCAGCAGGGCGCGGGCCTGACCGAACGCGGCGAGCAGGTCGTCCTGCGCCTGGAGGGCCCGGCGGACGTACGGCACCAGCCGCTCACCGTCGGGCGTGAGGGCGACCTGCCGGGTCGTCCGTATGAAGAGTTCGGCGCCCAACTCCCGTTCCAGCCGCCGTACGTCCCGGCTGAGCGCCTGCTGGGCGACGTACAGCCGGGCTGCGGCACGCGTGAAGTGCAGCTCCTCCGCCACGGCGAGGAAGGAGCGCAGGAGTCGGGGGTCGAGGTGGCGGTCCGGCATGCGGGGAATCTACTGGCCCCGTGGAGGGTGCGCCGGTACCCACATTGACAACCCAGGCGCGTGAATCCGCTCCGAACAGGTGTTGGACTCCCGGATCACCTCCCGGCGACGGTTGATCCATGCCACAACAGCCCACCGGCAGAGCCCCCCTGCTCACCGTCACCGCCGACACCCTCATCGCCGCCGACCTCGGCCCCCGGCGGCGAAACCGCCCGCCCGGCCCGTACCGCCGGCTCTTCACCCGCCCCGGCACCCGCGCCTTCACCCTCGCGAACCTGATCGCCCGCCTCCCGATGGGCATGTTCAGCGTGAGCGCGGTCGTGATGATCGCCGGCACCCGGAGTTCGTACGCCCTCGCCGGCGCGGTCACCGCGACCGGCCTCGCGGCGACCGCGCTGGTCGCCCCCTGGACCGCGCGGCTCGTCGACCGGTACGGCCAGGCCCGCGTCGCCGTGCCCGCCACGCTCTTCGCGGCGCTGGGCAGCCTCGCGCTATTGCTGTGCGTGCGCCACGACGCCCCGGCCTGGACCCTGTTCGCCGCGTACGCCGCCACCGCGACCACCCCCAACACCGGCGGCATGTCCCGCGCCCGCTGGGCCCACCTGCTCGACGGCGACGCCGGCTCCCTGCACACCGCCAACTCCTTCGAGCAGGCCGCCGACGAACTGTGCTTCATGCTGGGCCCGGTGCTCGCGGCCTTCCTGTGCGGGACGTTCTTCCCCGAGGCGGGCACGCTGGTCGGGGTCGTCCTGCTGGTGACGGGCGTGCTGGCCTTCGCGGCCCAGCGGTCGACGGAACCGCCGCCCCGGGGCCGTACGGCCCTCGCGGCCGCACCGGCACCGCTGCGCGCCCCCGGCACGCGCCCGCTGCTCGCCGTCTGCCTCGCCATGGGCGCCGTGTTCGGGTCGACGGAGGTCGTCACGCTCGCGTTCGCCGACGCCACGGGGCACCGTACGGCGGCCGGTGCGGTGCTCGCGCTCCAGGCGGCCGGATCGTGCGCGGCGGGCCTGCTGTACGGCCGGCTCAGGCTCACCGGCCGGCCCGAGGACCGCTACCCGTGGTGCATCGCCGCGATGACCGCGCTGCTGACGCTGCCTCTGCTGGCCGCGACCCTCACCGGCTCGCTCGCACTGCTGGCCCCCGCCCTGCTGATCGCCGGGATGGCCACCGCCCCGACCATGATCACCAACATGACCCTGATCCAGCAGCGCACTCCAGAGGGCCGCCTCAACGAGGGCATGACCCTGGCGGTGACGGCGCTGCTCGGGGGGATCGCGGGCGGGAGCGCGGTGGGCGGTTGGGTGGTGGAGCACCTGACGGCGACGGCCGGTTACGGAGTACCGATCACGGCAGCGGCGGCGGCATTACTCATCGCGCTCGCAGCAACGCCGCTAGGGGCGCGGGGCTGAATCAATTTGCGGCTCCGCCGCGCGGGCGCGACCAGCCACAACGGCGCCGCAGACGAAGGACAACCCACCGCCCGCCTCCTAGCGGAGCGCGACAGCACCGACTCCAACACCGACAGATGCTGCCCGATACAGGCCCGCGACCGCCCCGCCTCCGCCTCCGGCGTGAAGCCCGCGGGATCGAAGCGCTCCACATCCGGCCGGGGTGCCGGGCGAGGAGGTGCAGGGCGAAGGCGAGTGCGGTGGCGGTGGTGTCGTGGCCGGCGAGCAGGACGGCAGCCTCGTCGCACAGCGCGAACCGCTCCGGCTGGAGGCGGGCAGCAGGGACCCGGATCGGGGCGCCTCAGGGATCGCTGACGAGTTCGGCGATGTCGCCCGCCGCGGACCCGTCCGACGCCGCACGCCACGCCGCGGCAGGCGCGGTCGCCCCCGTCCCCACCTGGGACGCATGGCCGTTGACCCGGCGCCGGGTGAACAGCGGCTGGATCAGGCGCCGTTGGCGAGCGTAGGGCTCGTCCTGGCTGGTGAGCAGCCCATTGCCCACCGACTGACGCAGTTCCTCGTGGAAGACGTTGTCCTTGCGGAAGTTGGCGGCCCCGGGGTCCGCCGGCACCTGCTGCGCGCCCTCGGCCGCCCCGCCCCATTGACTCACCCCCGGGTCACACATACCTTCGCCCGTCGAAGCGCTTCGACAGGCCAAGCCTCCCCCACACAGGGATCCCCGGATCCCCGACAGGGACCTCCCATAAGGACCCACATGAAGTTCACCGACGGCTATTGGTTGTTGCGCGAGGGCGTCACCGCGGCCCACCCCGCCGAGGTCCTCGACGTCATCGAGCAGGACGGCGCCCTGGAGATCCACGCGCCGACCCGGCCCATCCGCTCACGGGGCGATCTGATGACGGGACCGGTCGTGACGATCAGGGCGCACACGCCGATGCCCGACGTCATCGGCCTGACCCTGACGCACTTCGCGGGAGGTGCTCCCCGCGGCCCCGAGTTCGAGCTGGCCGAGTCGGCGGGGACCGACCCGCGGATCTCGTACGGCGACGAGCACGTGACCCTCACCTCGGGCGCGCTGTCGGTCCGGTTCGCGCGCACCGGCCCCTGGCAGGTCGAGTTCCTCGCCGGCGGCCGCACCCTCACCTCCAGCGGCCCCAAGAGCATGGGCATCATGCGGGACGCGACCGGGGCGCACTATCTGCGCGAGCAACTGGGCCTGCGGGTCGGCACCTCCGTCTACGGCCTCGGCGAGCGCTTCGGCCCCCTGGTCAGAAACGGGCAGGTCGTCGACGTCTGGCAGTCCGACGGCGGCACCTGCAGCGAGCAGGCGTACAAGAACGTGCCGTTCTTCCTGACGGACGCGGGCTACGGCGTCTTCGTCGACCACCCGGGCAAGGTCTCCTTCGAGGTGGCCTCGGAGGTCGTGTCGCGGGCGCAGTTCAGCGCGGAGACCCAGGAGTTGACGTACTACGTCATCCACGGCCCGACCCCGAAGGACATCCTCCGCAAGTACACGGCCCTGACCGGCCGCCCCGCCCTGCCGCCCGCCTGGTCCTTCGGCCTGTGGCTGTCGACGTCCTTCACGACGTCGTACGACGAGGAGACGGTGACGTCCTTCGTGGACGGCATGCGGGAGCGCGAACTCCCTCTCTCCGTCTTCCACTTCGACTGCTTCTGGATGCGCGAGTTCCACTGGTGCGACTTCCTCTGGGACCCGCGGGTGTTCCCCGACCCGGAGGGGATGCTGGCCCGGCTGAAGGCGAAGGACCTGCGGGTGAGCGTCTGGATCAACCCCTACATCGCCCAGCGCTCACCGCTGTTCGCGGAGGGCAGGGCGCTGGGCCATCTGCTGAGACGGCCGGACGGCGGCGTCTGGCAGTGGGACATGTGGCAGCCCGGCATGGCCCTGGTCGACTTCACCTCCCCCGCAGCCCGCGACTGGTACGCGGCCAAGCTGGAGGCGCTGCTCGCCCAGGGCGTCGACTGCTTCAAGACCGACTTCGGCGAGCGGGTGCCGCTCGATGTGACCTGGTCCGACGGCTCCGACCCGGAGCGGATGCACAACTACTACACCTACCTCTACAACCGCACCGTCTTCGACGTCCTGCGCAAGCACCGCGGCGAGCAGGAGGCGGTGGTCTTCGCCCGCTCGGCGACCGCCGGGAGCCAGCGGTTCCCGGTGCACTGGGGCGGCGACTGCGAGGCGACGTACGAGTCGATGGCGGAGTCGCTGCGGGGCGGCCTGTCCCTGGGCCTGTCCGGTTTCGGGTACTGGAGCCATGACATCGGCGGCTTCGAGGGCACCCCGTCGCCGGCGCTCTTCAAACGATGGCTGGCCTTCGGCCTGCTGTCGTCCCACAGCCGGCTGCACGGATCGTCGTCGTACCGCGTCCCCTGGCTGTTCGACGAGGAGTCGGTGGACGTGGCCCGCCACTTCACCAGGCTGAAGCTGCGCCTGATGCCCTACCTGTACGAGGCGGCCCGCACCGCCCACACCGAGGGCCTGCCGATGATGCGGGCGATGGTGCTGGAGTTCCCGGACGACCCCGGGTGCGCGCAGCTGGAGCAGCAGTACATGCTCGGCCCCGACCTGCTGGTGGCGCCGGTCTTCAGCGACGAGGGGGACGTGACCTACTACGTCCCCGAGGGCACCTGGACCCACTACGTGACCGGACGGACGGTGACCGGCCCGCGCTGGGTGCGCGAGCGGCACGGCTTCCTCAGCGTGCCGCTGCTGGTCCGGCCGGGTGCGGTGATCCCGGTGGGCGCGGTGGCCGGCCGGCCCGACTACGACCATGCCGACGGGGTGACCCTGCGGGCGTTCGAGCTGGAGCCGGGCATGCGGCGGGTGGTGCGGGTCGGGGAGGTGGCCTTCACAGTCGTACGCGAAGGCGACACCCTGCGGGCCTCGTGCAGTGACCCGGCCGGGCCCTGGGGGCTGGCGGCGGGTGACCGGGAGGTGCGGGCGGAGGCCGGGACGGGGCTGCTGACATTGGAGCCGGCCTGATGGTGAGGATCACGGATGTCGCGCGGCATGCCGGGGTCTCCCCCAGCACGGTGTCGTACGCGCTGAGCGGCAAGCGCCCGATCTCCGAGGCGACCCGGCGCCGCGTCGAGGAGTCCATCCGCACCCTGGGCTACCGCCCGCACACCGGCGCCCACGCGTCGGCCGGCCGCAGGTCGAACGTGCTGGCGCTGGTGGTGCCGCTGCGGGCCGGCATCGACGTACCGGTGGCGACGCGGTTCGCGCAGTCGGTGGCGACCACCGCACGGCGCTACGACCATGACGTGCTGCTGCTGACCCAGGAGGAGGGCGAGGAGGGGCTGCGGCGGGTCACGCAGACGGGGCCGGCGGACGGGCTGATCGTGATGGACGTGCAGTGGCACGATCCGCGTCTGCCACTGCTGCGCGGCCTGGACCTGCCGTCGGTGCTGATCGGCTTCCCGGCGGATCCAGCCGATCTGACCTGCATCGACCTCGACTTCGAGGCGGCGGGCGAGCGGTGCGTGGAGCATCTGGCGCGGCTCGGGCACCGGGTGGTGGCGCTGGTGGGGTCGCCGCCGGAGGTGTACGTGCGGGGGACCGCTTTCGCGCAGAGGCTGGTGCAGGGGTTCACGGTGGCCGCCGATCGGGGGCGGCTCACCTCCGCCGTACATCCGTGCGAGGCATCACCCGCGGCGGCACGTGCCGTGGCTGAGCAACTGCTGCGGGATCAGCCGGCATTGACGGGGCTCGTGGTCCACAACGAGGCGATCCTGGAGCCCCTGATCGACGCCTTCGAGGAGCTGGGATTACGGGTGCCGGGCGACCTGTCGGTCACCGCGATCTGCCCGGATGAGCTGGCCGAGTCGGTGCGGGTGCCGGTGACGTCCGTCGCGCTGCCGGCCGCGGAGGTGGGTGCGCGGGCGGTGGAACTGCTGGTGAGGAAGCTGGGCGGGGAGGGGGTGCCGGGGGTGACTCTGCTGGCGCCGAGGATGACGGAGCGGGGGAGTACGGGGCAGCGGGCGGGGGCGTGAAGTGTGGGTGATCGTGGTGCCGGGTGAGGGGCTGGTGTGCTGTACTTGGGGCGAGGGCGGGTGCCGTGCTGGGCGCCGTTCGGAGACCCTGCTCCGAGAGGCATGCTTTTTCCCAGGCGGATGCCCAAGCTCAACAGGAGTGTGTCGGATGCCCCCAGGCCATGTGGGGACATACGGCTAGCTGCTGAGCCACCAGAGGAAGTGGGCCCCGCCCGGAGGGTGTACTCCGAGCGAGGCCCCGGCTTACCGGGTGTTTGTCGGATGTCCCCAGACCTTGTGGGGATATCCGACTACCTGGTAAACCACCAGAGCAGCCACCTCCTCGCGTGCTTCGCAGCCCGCTCCGGCAAAAGCCGGATCAGCCGCATGACGAGAGTCGGTTTCCGCTCCTCGTGACGGCACATGCTGGGGCGTCCTCCCTTCGACGTGAGGCGGCCTCTGCAAGGTCCCGGGGCACGCTCTCGTCGGGCCGGGCCCCGAGGGGACGGGACCCGGAGTGAAGGGAGGACGCACCCAGAGGGGTGCGTCACGTCGTCAGATACTACCGGTTCCTGTGCGCTTGCTGTGCGTAATCAGCAGATATCCGGCTTGCGCCAACTGCACTCGATGTCGGCGTCCGACGCCCCACCTCCACCCCCACGCACCGACACCGAACCGGCCCCCTCCGCAGTCGACTTGGCCAGCGTCACCACGATCGCGTCCTCCAACGGCTTCACCGACGAGGCCAGATAGTTGTTGAGGACGATGCCGTAGACGAGTTCACGTCCCCCGGCGTCCGTGACGTACCCGGACAGGGCCGAGGCCCCCGTCAACGACCCGGTCTTCGCACGGGCGTTGAGCGCGGCGGCCGTACCGCACATCCGCGAACGCAGCGTGCCCCCGACGAACCGGTCCGGGTCGCAGGCGACGGGCAGGGAGCGGTGCCAGTCGGCGTACCAGGGCTCGGAGCGCACGGCGAGGAGCAGCTTGACGAGCTGCCCGGCCGGGAAGTTGTCCATCCGGGAGAGCCCGGAGCCGTCGACCTGCCGTACCGTGCCGGTGTCGACGCCGATGCCCTTGAGGTAGCCGCCGATCGCGGCGAGCCCGGCGCCCCAGCTCCCCTCCCCCGAGACCTTGTGGCCCATGGCCTTGGTGAGGATCTCGGCGTGCATGTTGTTCGAAAGCTTCATGAACGGGACGAGCAGGTCCTTGAGGGGAATGGAGTCGTGCGAGGCCAACTGCCGTGCGGTGGCGGGCGTCCGGCCTCCCGGGCGGGTCGGGCCCGCGACCCGCACGCCGTGGTCCGCGAGCGCGTCCCGGAAGACGGCGGCGGCGTAGCCGGTGGGCTCCCACACGGTGGCCCACTCCTTGGCGCCGGCGCCGCCGACGGGGGTCGTACCGCTGACGACGATCGTGTTCGTGCCGTGCTCGCGCTCCACGGTGAGGTCGTTGGCCCCGCCGGCGGCGGCGGTCGTGGCAGTCACGTCGAGATCTACGTAGTCGGTGTCGGGTGTGACGGTCACGACGGGCCGGTCCCCCGCCGACTTCCCCGGGCGCACCGTCACGATCACCGTCCCGGTGTCGTAGTCGGTGTCCGGCGCCACGCTCAGCGCGCTGATCTGCGCGGAGTAGTAGGAGGACTCGTCGTCGGCGGCCCAGGAGCGGCCGAGGCGGCGGTCGTCGAAGCGGGTGTCGTCGGCGATCAGCCGCCCCTGCACGCGCCGGATCCCCGACGCGGCGAGGCGGGCGGCGAGCCGGTCGTAGTCGGCGGCGAGCAGGGTCGGATCCCCGGTGCCCCGCAGATACAGATCGCCGTGGAGCACGGAGCCGTACCGCCGCCCCGTTGCCAGCACATCGGTGCTGAACCGGTGGTCGGGGCCGAGGATCTCCATCGCGGCGGCCGAGGTGGCGAGCTTTGTGTTGGAGGCGGGCATCAGCCGGGTCGTCGGAAGGTGCTGGTAGAGGAGTTCACCGGTGCCGGCGTCCGCGATCACGACGCTCGCCACGCCGCCCTCCATCCGCGCGTCGCCCAGGATGGTGTCCACGGCTTCCGGCAGGCCGGAGGGGTCGGAGTCCGCTCCGGCCTGCGCGCCGGGGCCGAGGACGGCGGCGACGAGCGCCACGGCGACGGGCCAAATCCACAGTCTGCTGCGGGAGTTGAGGGCTCTCCCGGAGTTGCTCACGGGTCTGGTCATGCCTCAGCAGCATCCCGGACAACCTCTCCCGGCGACAGAGCGCCTGGGATCAGCCCAGCCCCCAGGCCCGCCTCATCCGGTACGCGGCGCACAGGTTCACATCGAGGATGTACGCCCCGGCACTCCCGCACTGCTCGCTCCCGCTCCCCGGGTCGACGGGCTGTCCGTGCCCCATGCCGGTGACGCTGTACGTCTCGACGATCACGCGTCCGCCCGCGTCCCGGAAGACCTGGTGCGGATGGCCGGCGACGCTGTCGCTCACGTCGGCCGTCTGGTCGGCGCCGTGCACATCGGTCCACGCCGCATCAGGTCGGTCATGTTGACGGGCTTCACGGTGTGGTCGGCGGTGCCCTGGAAGGCGACGAGCGTGGGCCAGGGGCCGGTGTGGCCGGGCCGGGCGGCGCGCACCCGGTCGCCCCACTGCTGCGGGGTCTGGGTGGCCCCGACGTACATGCACACATACGGCGACCAGGCGGCCTGCGCACACCCGTACGGCAGCCCCGCCACGATCCCGCCGGCGGCGAACTTCTCCGGATACGTCGCCATCATCACGGCCGTCATGCCGCCTCCGGCGGACAGCCCGGTGACATACACCCGCGAGGCGGCACCGGAGACGTCCGCGAGCTGCCGGTCCACCATCTGGGCGACGGACGCGGCCTCGCCCTGGCCCCGCGCGATGTCGCCGCTCTGGAACCAGTTGAAGCAGGACGAGGCGTTGTTGGCGCTCTGCTGCTGCGGGAGCACGACCGAGAAGCCCCAGCGGTCGGCGAGCTGGAGCCAGCCGGTGCCGGTGCCGTAGCCGGAGGCGTTCTGAGTGCAGCCGTGCAGGGCGACGACCACGGGGCGGCCGGCGGGCAGGCCGTCGGGGACGTAGCGGAACATGCGCAGGGCACCGGGGTTGGTCCCGAAGCCGGTGACCTCCTGGAGCGAGGCGGCGGTGGCTCGGCCCGGGGTGAGGAAGGCGGCGAGGAGGGCGACGAGGAGCGTCGCCAGGACGGGGATGCGTCGGCTTGCGGCTCTGGTCGGTGTCATGCGGAGGGACCGTAGAAGCGTGAACGGCCCGTCGATATGGGGTGGGACTACACAACGGCCGGGTCCGTCATGGTGGTTCAGTTCAGTGTTCGATTCAGCGAGGGGGCAGCGACCTCTCCGGACGGAACTGCCGCACGAACGTCCTCGGGTCCCGTACGACCTGCCACAGGCCGAGCGAGAGCAGCAGCACGCTGGTGGCGAAGCAGGCCCAGAACACGAACTGGGCGCCCGTGGCGAGGTGGTGCCTGTCGCCGCTCTCGTAGAGGCAGTACGCCTGCGGGGGAAACGCCTTGGAGACCCCGACCCCGCCGTAGTACATGGAGCACGGGTCCTCGCCGGGGTCCTTGGCGGTGTCGTCGGCCGTGACGACCATCAGCCAGGCCAGGGCCGCCGCCGGGACCGTGGCGAACACGGACATCTTCGTCCACAGCGGCAGGCGAGGGTGGCCGAGGAGCCCGTTCAGCGCGATCAGTACGACCACGAAGACCCCGGCGACGGCAAGGGCGGCGGACGGTTCGTCGAGCACCTCGCTCAGGAGCCAGATCACTCCGGCCACCGGGGGCGCGGTGAGGGTGACGACCTTGATGCCGGGCGCGACGCGCGGATGGACGAGCAGGTACAGCGCGGCGGCGCAGGCGAGGACGACGAGGATCCCGGTCACTGCTGTGGGGTGCCGGTGGCGGGGGCCCGGTAGGTGTCGTCCTTCTCCCACGGGCTGACGCCGAGCTTCCCCGTCGTACCGAGGTCGAGTTCCGGAACCACCATGACGGGGCGGGCACCCGGCTTCGCCCACACGCGGACGTACGGCGCGTTCACCGGGTCGCCGACGCCGAGTTCGGTGGTGTTGCGCCATGCCAGCTCGGCCTCCGCGGCTTCACCCGGACGCAGTACCACCGGTTGCGGGCTGCCGCTCCCGCCGACGCCGGTGCTGATCCGGTCGGTCCCCCGGAGGATCCGTACGTCGTCCACGGTGTCGTGGTCCTCGTCGTGGAGTTCCAGCTTCGGGTAACCGTCCAGCCGGTACGTCGCGGTACCGCAGTTGACCAGGTGCAGACCGACGACCCGCAGCCCCATCGCGGCGTTCCCCTCGTCGGCGTACAGATGCACCCCGGACTCGGGGCACGGCCCCGAGGCGGTGGAGGCCTCGGCGGTGGGAACGCTGCGCACCTCGACCACCTCGACGCTCGACACCTTGGGTGCCTGCACCGTCGTCTCCTTCATGACGACGGTGCTCTTGACGGTCCGTCCCGGCTCGATGGACCCGACGACCCGCTTCCCGTTGATGGCCGGGCCTCCGGCCGCCGAGCGGAAGCCGAGGGTCACCGTGTAAGTGGCGGCCTTGGTCTGCTGGTTGGTGACCTCGAACTCGGCGGTGTAGTCGGCCCCGGCGCAGCCGCTCTCCGGCCCCCAGGCGTACAGCGCGGTGATCTTCACGCCGTCGTCGACCCCGTCGTCGCCGGAGGGCGCGGGCACCGGGCTCGGCGTGCCGGAGGGGCCCGCGGTGGGTTCGGCGGACGGTGCGCCGCCGTACTGCGAGAAGTCCGAGGGGCACGGCTTCTCGGCCCGGACCCGGCCGTCGTCACCGCCCGGCGAGGCGCTCTGGGTACCGCACGCGGCGAGCAGCATCGCGCAGGCGAGGACGGTGGGGGCGGTGCGGGAGGCGGTAGACATTGGCCCACCTCATCAAGGGCCGATCAGGCGAGCTGTGGCGGAACCCACACCTCCGGTCACAGCAGTGTCACAGATCACTCCCGTCCCGACGGACGGTCGCGGCATGACAAAGGCCCCGCCGCCCGAAGGTGACGAGGCCTTGCCCACATGGGATGAGTGGAGATGGCGGGAATCGAACCCGCGTCCAACGGTGCGGAATCAGGGCTTCTCCGTGTGCAGTCCGCTGTGATTTTCTCGGCCCCGGCGATCACGCGAACAAGTCGCCGACGGGCCCAGTCACTGTTTGGTTTCCCTCTTCACCCCGTGACCGGGATCGAGGTTTAGTTCCCTAGCTGATGCCAGGATCCGGGTCGGGAACAGCCCCGGGCTGACACTTCGCAAGTCGCTACTTAGGCAGCGAGGGCGAAGGAATCGCGCTTGGTGTTGGCGATTATTTTTTGCGACATATGGTTTACGAGATCATTGCCGCTTCCTCGACACGCTTCCCCTGCTTCGACAGCCGCTGTCGAAACCGATCATCCCCATGTTCTGTTCTCAATGCTCACACCGGGTTCAACCGGTGTTGGTGCCATCCTACGTGACCAACGCGCGCCGATGCCACCGTATTCCCGCCGCCGGGCCCTAGCCCCGCTGGCGCCTGCGTGCCGCCGCGATCGCCCGGTCCGACTCCCGCCGGTCCTGCTTCTCCCGCAGGGTCTGGCGCTTGTCGTACTCCTTCTTGCCTCGCGCCAGCGCGATCTCCGCCTTGGCCCGACCGTCCTTGAAGTACAGGGCGAGCGGCACGATCGTGTGCCCCGTCTCCTGGGACTTGGCCTGGAGCTTGTCGATCTCCTCGCGGTGCAGCAGGAGCTTGCGCTTGCGGCGCGCGGAGTGGTTGGTCCAGCTCCCCTGGTGATACTCGGGGATGTGGGCGTTGTGCAGCCACGCCTCGCCTCCGTCGATCTGGACGAAGCCGTCGGTCAGCGAGGTCCGCCCCTCACGCAGCGACTTGACCTCGGTGCCCATGAGGACCAGCCCTGCCTCGTAGGTGTCGATGATCGCGTAGTCGTGCCGGGCCTTCTTGTTCTGGGCGACGATCTTGCGCTTGCCGCCCTTCTCGCCGTCCCTGGCCTTCGCGGCCGCCCCGCCCTTCTTGGGCTGGGACTCCTTCGGTACGTACATTCCCTTGCTCATAGTGCCGTCCATTTTCGCACTACGGAGGGGGTGCGCGGAAAGCCGATTAACGCGACCACTGAGTCGGCTTACGACTCCCCGAGCCCGCTGAGCACCGTCTCGGCCCGCTCCAGCACACCCCGGTCGGCGTCCAGGTCGGGGGTGATGCCCCGCCCGTCGACGGTCCGTCCGGAGGGGGTGCGGTAGTGGCCGACGGTCAGCTCGGCGACGGAGCCGTCGGGCAGCCGGCTGGGCATCTGGACCGAGCCCTTGCCGAAGGTGCGGGTGCCCACGACGACCGCGCGGCCGCGGTCCTGGAGGGCGCCGGTGAGCAGCTCGGCGGCGCTCATGGTGCCGCCGTCGACGACCGCGACCAGGGGTCTTCCGGTGTCGCCGCCGGTCTCGGCGTGCAGGGCGCGCTGGTCGCCGTCGACGTCGTAGGTGGCGACGAGGCCGCCGTCGAGGAAGGCGGAGGCGGCGGTGACGGCCTCGGCGACCAGTCCGCCGGCGTTGCCCCGCAGGTCCAGGACGATGCCGCCGGCGGCCGGGGCCCGGCGCACGGCGTCGCGGACCGCGTCGCCGGCGCCCTTGGTGAAGGAGGCGATCCGGATGACGGTGATGCCGCCGGCGAGTTCTCGAACAGTGACCGGGTCGATGGACAGCCGGGCGCGGCGCAGCGTGAGATCGTACGCGCGCGTGCCCCGCTCCAGGCCCAGCCTCACCCGCGTACCGGCGGGCGTGTCCAGCGTGTCGCCCCGTAGTAAGGAGACGACCTCGGTGACCGGGCGCCCGTCGACCTTCGTGCCGTCGACGCTGCGCAGCTTGTCGCCCACGCGGATCCCGGCGTCGGCCGCGGGCGACCCCGGCCGCACCTTCGTCACCTCGACATGGCCGTCCCGCTGGCGCCGCGCCCACAGCCCGACGCCGGTGTACACGCCGTCCAGGGCCTCCTCGAACTCCTCGTACTCGCCCTCGGAGTACACGGCGCCCCAGCGGTCCCCGCTGCGGCTGACCGCTCGTTCGGCGGCCTCCATGGGGGACTGGCCGGTGGCCATGGCCTCGGCGGCCGCGTCGGCGACGTCCTCGTGGTGGCCGGCGGTGGTGGCCGAACGGGCCGTGTCGGCCGCGGTTTTCCGGTCAGGGCCGGGCAGCGAGCCGGTCGCGGCACCGGCGACGAGCACGCTCGCGAAGACCAATGTCAAGGCGGCCCCGCGGCCGAAACGGCGGGGCTGACAGAACAGGTCACGGCCTGACATGCCGGTGAGTCTAGGACAACGCGAAGGGGCCGCACGGTGCCTTGCCCGTACGGCCCCCTTGGCGTTGGTCACACCTTCAGGTACTTGCGCAGCGCGAAGAACGCCGCCAACGCGGGCATCAGAAGGCTCGTGGCGAGGATGAGCGGCAGTTTCGTCAACACCGCGTCCCAGCCGACGAAGTTGATCAGATTCAGCTTCTGCGACAGGGCCAGGCCGTGGTCGATGATGAAGTACCGCGCGGTCACCAGGAAGCCACAGGCGACCGTGCCGCCGATGAGCCCGGCGACCGCGGCCTCCATGATGAACGGCGCCTGGATGTAGAAGCCGGAGGCGCCGACCAGCCGCATGATGCCGGTCTCACGCCGCCGGCTGAACGCGGACACCCGCACCGTGTTGACGATGAGCATCAGCGCGACGACGAGCATCAGCGCCATCACCGCCCGCGCGGCCCAGTTCATGCCGTTCAGCAGTCCGAAGAGGTTGTCCAGAATGCCCTTCTGGTCCTGCACGGACTGCACGCCGTCCCGCCCGTCGAAGGCGGTCGCGATGACCTGGTACTTCTCCGGGTCCTTCAGCTTGATCCGGTACGACTCCTGCATCTGGTCCGGCGTCAGCGAGGCGGCCAGCGGGGAGTCGCCGAACTGCTCCTTGTAGTGCTTGTACGCCTGGTCCTGCGACTCGTACGTGACCTTCTCGACGAGCCGCTCCTTGCCCTCCGACATCTTGTCCAGGTCGGCGAGGATCTGCTTCTTCTGGTCCTCGGTGACCGCGCCCTTGGCGCAGTTGGGGTCGGACTCGGCATCGCTCTTGTTGCAGAGGAAGACGGAGACGTTGACCTTGTCGTACCAGTAGCCCTTCATCGTGTTGACCTGGTCGCTCATCAGGAGCGACCCGCCGAACAGGGCGAGCGACAGGGCGACGGAGACGATGACGGCGAACGTCATCGTCAGGTTGCGGCGGAGACCGACACCGATCTCGGACAGTACGAACTGGGCGCGCATGGCGACTCTTTCAGGCCTTGAAGTGGGTCGGTCCGGGTCAGTGCTGGTAGCCGTAGACGCCGCGTGCCTGGTCGCGGACGAGGCGGCCCTTGTCCAGCTCGATGACGCGCTTGCGCATCTGGTCCACGATGTTCTGATCGTGCGTGGCCATCACGACCGTCGTGCCGGTCCGGTTGATCCGGTCGAGCAGCTTCATGATGCCGACGGAGGTCTGCGGGTCGAGGTTGCCGGTGGGCTCGTCGCAGATGAGCAGCTTGGGCCGGTTGACGAAGGCCCGCGCGATGGCGACGCGCTGCTGCTCACCACCGGACAGCTCACCGGGCATCCGGTCGTCCTTGCCGCCCAGCCCGACGAGGTCGAGCACCTGCGGCACGGACTTGCGGATCTCGCCGCGCGACTTGCCGATGACCTCCTGCGCGAAGGCGACGTTCTCGCCGACCGTCTTGTTCGGCAGCAGCCGGAAGTCCTGGAACACGGTCCCGAGCTGGCGGCGGATCTGCGGCACCTTCCAGTTGGAGATGCGCGCGAGGTCCTTGCCCAGGACGTGCACCTGGCCGTGGCTGCAACGCTCCTCGCGGAGGATCAGCCGCAGGAAGGTGGACTTTCCGGAGCCGGAGGACCCCACGAGGAACACGAACTCGCCCTTCTCCACTTCCAGGGACACATCCCTGAGTGCGGGGCGGGTCTGCTTGGGGTAGACCTTGGAGACGTTGTCGAATCGGATCACGGATGCACCACGGGTCGCCGGGGGTAGATGAGCGTGACCATACGCGAACCGGGGGTGGGGGCGCAGTCGCCGGATGGGGTTGCGTAGAGCTTGTGCGCTTTTGTGCCGGGTCGGGTGCCCCCCGTTCCCGGAGCGCCCGCGCCCTTTCCCCGGGAAGCTGGCACAGTGGAGTGGGGAACGTTTGCAGCCCTGCGAGCGTTGATGACAAGGAACCGGCGGCTTAGGAGGGCGAGCGCATGACGTACGACCGGCTGGTGTGCGCGAACTGTGCCGCGCCCGTGAGTGAGGGCCGCTGCCCCGTGTGCCGGGCGAACCGTGAGCGGCTGCAGCAGGAGAACCCGTTGGCGGGCCTGAACCCGATGACGCTGATCGCCCTGCTGGCGGTGCTGATCGCGGCGGTGGCGCTGCTGGCGCACCAGACCGTATAGAGATCGTATGGGGCACCGCGCCGACCGTACGCGGACATGACGAGGGGCCCGGAGCGAAGCACGCTCCGGGCCCCTCGGCCGTACGACCTACCGCATGTACGACCTACCGCACGAGGCCGGTCACACGGCGTGACGATCGGCTACCGTCAGGCAGCCGCACCGCCGCGGCCGCCCACGAGGCGCGGCAGGATGCGGAAGCCGATACCGCCGGCGATCATCGTGGCGGCGCCGACCAGCAGGAACGTGGTCTCAGCGGCACCCGTCTCGGCCAGCTCGTCGCCGCCGCCCTGGGCGGCGGAGTTGGCGCCGGTACCCGTGCCGGTGCCGCTGCCGACGCTGTCGGTGCTGGTGTCGGCCAGGCCGCTGGAGCCCTGCTCCTGGGTGGAGGTGCCACCGTCGGGGTCGGTGTTGTTGTTGCCGCCGCCGTTGTTGCCGTTGCCGTTCCCGTTACCGTTCCCGTTGCCCGGGTCGGTCGGGTCGGTGGTCGGGTCCTCGGTGGGGTTCGGGTCCTCGGTCGGGATCGGGTCCTCGGTCGGGATCGGGTCCTCGGTCGGGATCGGGTCCTCGGTCGGAATGCCCTCCGTCGGGATCGGGTTCTCCGGCTCCGGGTCGGGCGCCGGCGGGGTGGTCGGGTCAGAGCAGTTACCCAGGATGCCGAGGATGCAGCCTTCGCCCTCGCCCGGCTCCCCGTCCGCGGCAGAAGCGGCACCCGCAGCGGTCAGCGAGGCACCGGCCGCGATCACGGCACCGGCCGCGAGGCGCGCGATACGGATCCGCGTCTTCTTAGTCATGTGGTTGCTACCCCCAGTAGCTGATCGTCAATGAGGCGGCGCTCGGGAGCCGTGATCGACGGGGTTAGCAGAACTCAAGCCCCCCGGTTCACATGCGCCCCAGAGATACGCATGCCACGCTTTACCCTTCCCATTTTTCAAAGACACGTCAAGGCCGTTTGCGACAGCCATGTCCGAATACGGGAACTATGCCGGGAGTTGGACCCTGTGAGTGTGATGTAAAACCCAGACATGCAGGTACAGACAAGGCAACTGCCGCCGGGTTGGCGGCAGTTGCCTTGTCGACAAAGTTACTTCTCTTGCTGCTTGCGCCAGCGAATTCCGGCCTCGAGGAAACCGTCGATCTCACCGTTGAACACGGACTCGGGGTTGCCGACCTCGAACTCGGTCCGCAGATCCTTGACCATCTGGTACGGGTGCAGCACGTACGACCGCATCTGGTTGCCCCAGGAGTTGCCGCCGTCGCCCTTGAGGGCGTCCATCTTGGCCTGCTCCTCCTGGCGACGCCGCTCGAGCAGCTTGGCCTGGAGGACGTTCATCGCGGTGGCCTTGTTCTGGATCTGCGACCGCTCGTTCTGGCAGGAGACGACGATGCCGGTGGGGATGTGGGTGATCCGCACGGCGGAGTCGGTGGTGTTGACGCCCTGCCCGCCGGGCCCGGAGGACCGGTAGACGTCGATGCGCAGATCACTCTCGTCGATCTCGACATGGTCGGACTGCTCGACGACGGGAAGCACTTCCACACCCGCGAAGGAGGTCTGGCGGCGCCCCTGGTTGTCGAAGGGCGAGATCCGCACGAGCCGGTGCGTGCCCTGCTCGACGGAGAGGGTCCCGTAGGCGTACGGCGCCTGCACGGCGAAGGTGGTCGACTTGATGCCGGCCTCTTCGGCGTACGACGTCTCGTAGACCTCGGTCTTGAATCCGCGCTGCTCGGCCCAGCGCAGGTACATCCGCTGGAGCTTCTCGGCGAAGTCGGCGGCGTCGACGCCGCCGGCCTCGGCGCGGATGTTGACGACCGCCTCGCGGGCGTCGTACTCCCCGCTGAGCAGCGTGCGGACCTCCATCTCGTCCAGCGCCTTGCGGACGGCGGCGAGCTCGGACTCGGCCTCGGCGCGGGTGTCCGGGTCGTCCTCCTCCTCGGCCATCTCGAAGAGCACGGCGAGATCGTCGATCCGGCCGCGCAGGGCGTCGGCCTTCCGCACCTCGGCCTGCAGATGGCTCAGCTTGCTGGTGATCTTCTGCGCCTCGTCCGGGTTGTCCCACAGGGACGGCGCGGCCGCCTGCTCCTCGAGCACGGCGATGTCTGCCCTCAGCTTGTCGAGGTCCAGAACGGCCTCGATCGACTCCATGGTCGAGGAGAGGGACTTGAGCTCTTCGGATACATCGACGACTGCCACGCCTCCAGCGTAACGGCTACGGCAAGCGGTGCGGCGCGGTCACTCTCCGTGATGCGACACAAACGCCAGCCAGGCCGACCGACTGACGACGAGCACCGGCCCGTCAGGGTTCTTGCTGTCGCGGACGGGGACGGCGGCGGGGATGGCGGGGGCTATTTCGATGCAGTTGCCGCCGTCGTTGTCGCTGTAGCTGCTTTTGATCCAGATCGCCGCGCTCAGCTCGTGCCTGTTCATGATCGTGGGCGTACCCTTCCATCGTCTCGCCGATCAGAGCGGCAGATTTCGGGGCGGACAGCGCGTCGGCCCTGAGCACATCATAGGTTCGGTTGTGCCGCGCGTAGACCTCCGGATCGTTGTTGAAGTGGGCACGGCTCAGCGACTCCGAGTAGACCCAACGCTCCCCGTCGGGCAACGTGATCAACGACATGGATGACGTGGGGCGGATGATGCCGTAGAGGTCGGCCGGGACAACCTGAACGCGAATGTTGGAGCACTTGCCGACCCTCAGCAAGTGCGCGCACTGGTCGCGCATCACGGCTGGGCTCCCCACCACACGACGCAGGCAACTCTCGTCCAGCACGGCGACATACACGGGACCGTCATCGGCGAGGAAGCGCCCCTGTCGGCTGAGTCGAGCCCGCACCCGCTCCTCGACCTCGTCACCCTTGACGGTCTGGGACAGCAGGGCGCGCGCGTAGTCCGGCGTCTGCAACAAGCCCGGGATGACCATGACTTGGTACTCGTAGAGCTGGACGGCCTTCGCATCCATCTGGGCCCTGCGCTCGAACCAGTCCGGATGCTCCACCTCCGGATACCAGTCGATACGCCCCCACAACCGCAGCAGCACCCCACCCGTCCCCAGCAACTCATCGCACGTCTTCGCGAACGTGTCCTGCGGCACCCGCGTGCCCGCCTCGATACGCGCGACATGGGACCGGTCGCACGGGATCTGGGCCGCCAGCGCTCCCTGCGTGAGACCCGCGGCCTCACGAAAGTGCTTCAGCACCTCGCCGAACACGGCCGCCGTAGTGACCCCGGTGCTCCCTTCGGCATTGCGTCGGCTCATGGCTTCCCCCTGTGACAGTGAATCAGTGACACGCGTTTGCCGTTGTGACCGGCCGTTCCCCTGAGCAACGCTCAATGCACACAGAGTAGTTGGCGATGTGCGGAGCGAGCATGGAAACGACGGCTTTCGAGCCCGGGATGCCGGTCTACGACCCGGCGACGAAAAAGGTCGGGGAGTACCAGGGCAAGGCGGGCCCGTACGCGATGCTGCGCCCGATGGGCGGCGGCCGGGAGTGGGAGGCCGACCCGGCGCTGATCCGCCCGGCCACGCAGGAGGAGCGGATCGGGGCCGGGGTGCGCGCCGCCAACCGCCGTACGAAGCGGAGGGTGTGACGTGCGTCAGGACGACAGCCCCGGTGACTTCGGCCGCCCACCCGCCACCGTCCCCGACTGCGAGACGTGCGCGGAACTCGCCGTGCAACGTGACGAGGCCCGAGCCCGGCACGACGGCAGTGCGGAGACCGACGCGAATGTGCTGCTGCGCCGGCATCAACGGCGTGAGCATGGCACCACCCGAACCCGACGGACCTTCCGCTACGTGCCGTACTCAATCGTGCAGGACGCGACGGCGATGCCGGAGTACGAGGCACGGTGCGTGTCCGGGGACGAGGAGGAGTGCGGAGCAGAGTCGGGCCTGCGGCTCGACCCCACGGAGGTGGAGGAGTGGCAGCGCAGGCACACGCAGGAGACACGGCACCTGCGCTACCGCCGCTCCTTCGGGGACTACGCGGTACTGGAGCCGACCCAGCCTGGCGTCAGACACCCACAACCGCAGCCGTAATTCCGCATACCGGGTCTCCGAAGTTGAGCGGTGGCCCAGTCATGAGCGAGTGGCCGCTTTGGGTCACCGGCAACGCCAGTCCCGCCTGTCCACGGCCGTTGAAGCCGACCCAAACGGGCCAATTGCCGATCCGCGCGAAGGGCGAAGCCCCACGGCTGTCGGCTCGCGCACCGCTCGACTTCGAAGGCTCCGGATACCACAACGCCAAGCGTGCGGAAATCAGCGATCCAGGAGACCAGGACACAACTGCGGCCGTCGACGGTGATGCCGCCATGAACGCGTCCGGCTGCCGATCTGGACCACGTTTCGGGCGTTCCGGATGACGGTCCCGCCTCGAAGGGCTACCCCGCCGAGATCTCCTCCCACACCCCAGTCAGTCACTCCACCCGACTCATCGTGCTGTGACAAGCAAGAGGGCGCTTTCATTCAGCTCCCGGTGCCGCTCCCTCCTTCTCCGTCGTCCGCCAGCGTGTCGATGTCGACGGTGTCCGCGGCTTGCGGGACCGCGATGGTCACCGGCTGGTTGACGCCGAGGAAGGTGGTGGTCAGGTCAAACGGTTCGCCGGGGCTGCCACCCCGTCGGTTGTGGGTCTCTCCTCGCACGCGGAACTGCTTGATGTGGTCGTCGTGGTCGATCCACAGGTCCATGGTGAGTACGTCATCGACGTTGAGCCCCAAGAACTGATCAAGGCTCTCGACCTGACGCTCTTGGGTCGCCTTGTCCGCGGCAGCGTCACGGGCGGCACGCAGGCCGCCACTCGTGACCGTTCCTCTGTAGTGCGTGGTTGGAGTGCCATCGATCGGCTCAGTCCCGATCTTCCGCACTTCCTTGGAGCCGGTCAGGATCGTGGCCTGCACGACCGGGCTTCCCTCGATCTGGCGCGGCAGTATGCCGTAGGAGTTGTTGTCCACCGCACCACGGCCCCACACGGCCGGGGCGGCCCTGACCCGGGAGCCGACATACATCACCCCATCAACGAATCGGATCTCCGTCCGACCGTCTTCGCCCTGGCCGGTCGGGGTCATTTTCATACTCATGGCCAGCGGTTCCGTAGTCATGGATGCTTCGCCCCTCAGCCGGCCCACCTCCGGCACAGTGCCGACGACCCGGTAGCGGAGGGACGTGACGCGCTCCGAGTTCTTCGCCGCCTTCTCCACTGCCGCTGCGGGCAGCATTCTCGACGAGTGCTCCGTCGCCGAATTCACGGCACTACCCACGGGACCCTCGCCACACGCAGCAGCAGAAGACAGAGCCACCATGGCGACCACCGCCATGCGGATTGCCGCCCACTGTTTCCTCACCTATCCCCTCCAAGTGGCAATCACAAAGCGGCCTTGTCAGGCTTCAGGTCATCTCCGGCCTCATCCTCGAAGACGATCCAGGGGCCCCAGGAACTTCGCCACTAGAGCGGAAGCCCACCGCCGCCGCCTTCGGTGCCACCCTCCCGCCACCGCGGACCTCCAGGGCGGCATCCGGTGCCGGCATCGACCCCAGTGTGAACACAACCGCCAGCACGACGCCGAGGACCTCACCCAGGAGGTCTTCGTCCGCGTCTTCTGTCCACGCCGCCAGCGCGGTGGGTACGGCAACGCGGGCGGTCGCCCCCGTTACGGCTGCTCCGCCGGAGCCGAGTTGTTCGTGTCCCCCGGGTTCGCCCCGGCACCGTCCCCCGAAGTCGCCAGCCACGTGCCCACCCCGGCCACGGCCGCCAGCGCCACCGCCGCCACCCCCAGCGCCACCCGTCGCCGCCGAGCCACCGCCCGATGCCGCGCCGACCCCGGCCGCGGCGCGCCCGCCGGCCTCGGCACCCGAGCCGTACCCCGCGCACCCCCGGCCAGCTCATCGGGCCCCGGCACCCTCATCGACGTATGCGTGTCCCGGTTGGAGTCGGCCGGCTTGGCGCCCGGTACGAGCGGTACCGCGCCGCGCCGCCGCACCCGCTCCCCCACCGGCGCCGCCTCCTCGGCGGCCGGAGCCTCGTCCTGCGCCGACTCCGCCTCCGGCTCGTCCACGTCCAGCGGCGGCATCCCGGCGACCAGCGGCAGCAGTTCCCGCAGCCGCGCCCCGAGCTCCGAGGCCCGCAGCCGTGAGGCCGGCGCCTTCGCCAGGCACTGCACGATGAGCTGCCACAGCTCGTCGGGGATACCGGGCAGCGGGGCAACCGTCTCCGTGACGTGACGGCGTAGCACGGCACCGGGGTGCCCGCCGCCGAACGGCGTGAAGCCGGCCAGCAGCTCGTACAGGACCGTCGCCAGGGCGTAGATATCGACCGCCGCCCGAGGGGGCAGGCCCTCCACGATCTCCGGCGCGAGGTAGTCCGGCGTCCCGATGATCTTCGTGGCACGGGTACGGCGCGGTGAGTCGATGAGTTTCGCCACACCGAAGTCCGTCAGGAGGGCCGGGTGCGAGCCGCCCGGGCCCAGCGGGCCCTGCATGTCCAGCAGTACGTTCTCCGGCTTGACGTCCCGGTGCACGACCCCGGCCGCGTGCGCCGCCGCCAGCCCGTCGGCGACGTCCGCGACGATCGCCACCGCCGCCTCGGGCGCGAGCCGCCGGTCGCGGTCCAGGCGGGTGCGCAGGTCCGTGCCCCGGACCAGGTCCATGACGAGCGCGAGGTCGTTGCCGTCGACGACCAGGTCGCGCACGGAGACCACGTTCGGGTGCTCCAGGCCGAGCAGCGCCGTGCGCTCCTGCACGAAGCGTCCGACGAGCTCCTGGTCGGACGCGAGATCCTCGCGCAGCAGCTTGATGGCGACGGGCCCCTCGGGCCCCTCACCCAGCCACACCGTGCCGGCGCTGCCCCGCCCCAGGATCTGGTTGGCGGTGTACCGGCTGCCGATCTTCCGTGCCAAGACTGCTCCCACTGCCGCGTGTTGTCGCTAAAACTACGCGTTCGAGGAGCCAACCTTCACCGTCGAGGCGGAAATCACCCGCCAGGTGTCGACAAATAACCAAACTGGCGCCCGGCTCAGCCGGAGCTTCCGCCCAGGTCCTCGATGAACCCCGTCACGGAGCCGAACCAATCGCTGAGCTGCTGCCAGTAGCTCTTGCCCGTGCCGATCCACTCCTGCAACGGGCTCAGCTCCCAGACCAGCCAGCCCGCGACGAACAGGATGACGATCGTGAAGAGGCAGCCTTTGAGGCAGCCGAGCCCGGGGATCCGCATCGGGTTGGCGCTGCGCTGACGGGGTTGACGCGGCTCGCGCTGGGGCCGCTGCGGCTCCGGCGTGGGCGGCGGCGCGTACCGCTGCGGCTGCGGCTGAGGCCGCTGCTGGGGCTGCTGCGGTGGGGCGTACTGCTGTGGCTGTTGCTGCGCCGGGTAGCCGTACCCGGGCTGCTGACGCTGCGGCGGCCGCTGTTGGGGCTGCTGCTGCGGGCGGGCGACCTGGCGCTGGGGGCGGCGGCGCAGCGGGTCCTGGCTGGGGTCGAGGTACTGGACCTGCGTCTGCTCGTTGCGGTCCCGGGCGGCGCGGAGCTGGTTCTGCCAAGGGTGCGGGTCCTCGGGGCCCGGCTGACCGGAATGACCGGGTTGACCGGGCTGGCCCTGCGGCATCGGCGGCATGACGGACGTCGGGTCGCCGGCTCCGGGCCCGCCCGGACCGCCCGTGTTCGGCAGTACGGCCGTGGGGTCCGCGGCGCCCGCCGGGCCGGGGGCGCCGGTGTGCGGCAGGACGCTGGTGGCGGCGTTCGGGTCGAACGAGCCCGCGCCGTGCGGCAGCACCTGGGTGGGGTCGGCCGAACCCGGCACAGTGGCCGGCGCGGGGTCGGGGGCGAGCAGCGCGGCGACGCTCTCGGCCGCGGCGATCTGCGCGGAGTTCGCGTGCACGCCGATGCCCTCGGCGACGACGCGCAGCCCGCGCGCGAGGTTCTCGGCGCTGGGCCGTTCGTCGGGGTTCTTGCGCAGGCAGCGTTCTATGACCGTCCACAGCGGGTCGGGAACCGTGGACGGGCGGCGCGGCTCGGCGCTCAGGTGCTGGTGCAGGACCTCCAGGGCGGAGCCGCCGCCGAACGGGGGACGGCCGGTGACCAGCTCGTACAGCAGGATGCCGGCGCCGTAGATGTCGACGGCGGAGGTCTGCGGGCGGCCCTCGGCGGACTCGGGCGCGACGTACGCCGGCGTGCCGACGAACTCGTGGGTGCGGGTCAGGCCCGGGGAGTCAGCGAGGCGGGCGATGCCGAAGTCGGTCAGCAGGGGGTGCATCTGGCCGCCGTTCTGCTGGAGCAGGACGTTGGCGGGCTTCAGGTCGCGGTGGACGACGCCGTCGGCGTGGCTCGCGGCGAGGGCGTCGGCGATCTGCGCGGTCAGCAGGGCCGCGGCGACCGGGGTGAACGGGCCGTTCTCGCGCAGGTAGCGGTGCAGGTCGGGGCCCTCGACGAGGTCCATGACCAGAGCCAGCAGCTCGCCCTCGACGACCAGGTCACGGACCCGGACGATGTTGGGGTGGGTCAGCCGCAGCAGGACGGACCGTTCGCGCAGGAACCGCATGACGATGTCCGCGTCACTGGCCAGCTCCTCCTTGAGGACCTTGATCGCGACCGTCTCGCCGGGCTGCCCCGGCACGGCCGCCTCGGCGCCCGCGGTCTCCCGCTGGCGGGCCCGCCAGACGGTCCCCGTGGCACCACGACCGAGCGGCTCCTCGAGGATGTACTTGCTGCCTACCGGCCGCACGTCGCGCTCCCTGCTGCTTGCCTACGTTCCGACCCACTGTAGTGCCGTGCCCCCTGGCACCGACCTGTCGTCATTCTGTGCGTCTTACGTACGGCTCCCCGTACATGTTCGAAGGAAAGACGCTCGGCTCTGTCTTGTGGTTGCCGCAAGTGGACGTGAGCGATCTCAAGTGATCGTCGGCAGTCCACTTGTCAGGCACTTTTGCGGGCAGAGCCGACCAATCAAGATCACTTGCCTTCGGGCGGGGGGCGCGTTGTCAGTGGCAGGTGCGAGGATGCGTGCAGTGCGTGGAGTACGTGGAGTACTGGCCGATGTGCTCGTGTGGGGTGGGGGTGGTTCGCGCCCTCGCAGAAGGGACCGCTGACGCCGATGCAGATCCGGCTGACCGTCGTAGACCCGCTGGCCCCGCCTGCCCCGGCGCGTGGCCGCGCCGCGAGCTGCGACGTGCTGGTCACGGCGCCCGCGGGCACGGCCCTGGCCGCGGTGGCGTCAGCGCTTGCCTCGGCCGTGTCCGGCGGCGACGGGCCCGTCGTGCTGTACGCGGGCGCGGAGCGCCTCGACGACCGGCGCACCACACTCGGCGAGCCCCCGCTGACGGACGGCGCGGTGCTGTCCCTGGGCGCCCCGGCGGCACCGGAGCCGCATCCCGAGCTGGACGACGCCCCGACCCAGCTCCATGTCGTCGCCGGCCCGGACGCGGGCGGCGTCCACCTCCTGCACGGCGGCGAGATCCGCATCGGCCGCTCCGCCGACGCCGACGTACCGCTCGACGACCCGGACGTCTCCCGGCTGCACTGCGCGGTCACGGTCGCCGCCGACGGCCGCGTCTCGGTCGCCGACCTCGGCTCCACCAACGGCACGACGCTGGACGGCACCCGTCTGACCACCCGCCCGGTGCGGTTCGCGCCGGGCGCGCTGCTGCGGATCGGCGAGTCGGCGCTGCGGCTGACTCCGGCCGGCGGGCCGGGGGCGCGGGTGCGGACGGAGCCGGACGGGGAGGGGCATGTGCGGGTTCCTGCCGGGGGCGACCCGGAGGCCGATGGTCCCGCGGCCCCTACGGCCCCCACGCCCCCCGCAGTGCCTCACGCACGCGTGCCGGACGGCGGCGGCGACACGGGGACGCTCCCCGAACACGGCCCGGTGGAGCCGCCCATCGTGCCGGTCCAGGGCGGGGCACCGCGGATCGAACGGGGTGGATCGCAGCAGCCGGCCCCCGCGGGCCCGCGCGGTGGTGACACCCACGGTGCGGGCTTCGGGGTGGGGGCCCTCAGTGAGGGGCACGGCGGGGGGACGGCCTCGCGCACGTCCGCCGGGGAGACGGCCTCACGTACGTCCGCCGGGGAGACGGCCTCCGGTACGACCCCTTCCACGGCCGCTTCTGCCTCTTCCTCCTCCTCTTCCACGGCTTCCACGGCCGCTGCTCCCCCGGCCCCCGAGGGCGAGGCGGTCGGCGGCAGCCGTAAGGGCACCCCGCTGCGGGGCACCGACGTCCCGCAGGGCGTGCGCAGGCGGGGCGGGCTCACGGCGTGGGCGCGGCGGCTGACCGGAGGGCGCGGGGAGCAGGTCTCGAGCCGGGCCGAGCCGTACGACGACGACTTGCCGGCCGAGCCCGCAGAGCGGCTTCCGACGGCGAACGGCCCCCGGCTGCCGGAGATCTGGCCGAACCCGGCGACCCTGCTGCTGACGGCCCTGGGCCCCGGACCCCGGCTGTGGGAGCGCGCACCGAGCCACCCGGAGGCGCTCACGGTACGGCTGGGCACGGCCGACCGGGTGGCGCCCGACGGCTCGGGGCTGCTGCCCGCCGTGCCGGTGACCGCGGATCTGCGGGAGGTCGGGGCGCTGGGCCTGGCCGGTCCGCGTGAACGGCTCGCCGGGCTGGCCCGCGCGGTGCTGGCCCAACTCGCCGCGCTGCACTCGCCCGACGCCCTGGAAATGGTCCTGCTCAGCGTGGACCGCGCCCGTCCGCTTCAGGAGCGCACCGCCGAATGGGCCTGGCTGGGCTGGCTCCCGCATGTCCGCCCCGGGCACGGCCAGGACTGCCGCCTGCTGCTGGCCTACGACCGCGAACAGGCGACGGCGCGTACGGAGGAGTTGCTGCGGCGTCTGGAGGACGTGGCCGCGGAGACAAGCACGCGCGGCGGGGGCCTCGGCGGCCCGGACGGCAGGGAGACGACACCGGCCGGACACGACATCCGAGAGACGACAACTCCCGCATCCGACGGCCGACTTCCCGCCCAGCGTGCCCTCCGGCGGCCCTCCTGGGCGCGGGACGACGAGTCCGGCGATGGCGCGGCCGGGTTCGCGGGGCCGTACACCGTGGTCGTCGTGGACGGCGATCCCGGGGGTGCCGATCTGCGGGAGGCCGTGGCGCGGCTGGCGTCGGAGGGGCCGCGGGCCGGGATACACGTCGTGTGCCTCGCCGAGACGGCTTCGGCGTCGCCCGCTTCGCCGGTGACGGAGACGTACGAGGCGGCGTGCACGGTGTCGCCGACGTTCCGGGAGTGCGGTGCGGTCGCCCTGCTGAGCGGCGATGTGGCCACGGCGCTGCGGCTGATGCGGGTGGCGCGGGGCGGGACGGCCGAACAGAGCGCCCCCGCAGCCGGCCGTGAGCGGGTGGACGACGGCACCGTCGGGGACCAGCGACGCGACGCCTCCGCCGCGCACGGCCCCGTAGGACACGGCACCGTCGCCGCCGTGGACGCCGTCTCGCTCGCCTGGGCCGAGCGGTTCGGGCGTGCCCTGGCACCGTTGCGCACGGAGCGCGGCGTCGGGGAGCGGGCCCTGCGCCTGTCCATGCCGTTGCCCCAGGCGGCCCGGCTGCTCGACGAGTTGGGGCTGGCGCGGGCCACACCGGCGTCGCTGATGGCGCGCTGGGCTGACGCGGGCGACGACCCGCAGGCCCTCGGCGGCCGGGCGTGCGCGGTGCTCGGGGCCGGGCCGCGCGGGCCGGTCGCCGCGGACCTCGGCGCGGACGGGCCGCATCTGCTGATCGAGGGCCCGCCCGGCAGCGGGCGTACGGAGCTGCTGCGGGCCGTCGTCGCGTCGCTCGCGGCGGCCGAGCGGCCGGACCGGCTGGGCGTCGTGCTGATAGACGGCCGGGACGGCGTCGGCGCGGGCGGCGCGCAGGGCGACGGGCTGCGGGTGTGCACCGACATACCGCATGTCACCACCCACCTGACCGCCAACGACCCGGTCCGCATGCGGGAGTTCGCCCAGTCGCTCAGCGCCGAGCTGAAGCGCCGGGCCGAGCTGCTGGGGCGGTCCGACTTCGCCGAGTGGCACACGGGGCGGGCACTGTCGGGCCGGATGGTCGCACAGCGCGCGGCGGCGGCCGGGGCCGGTGACGGGTCGGGGGATCTGGACACGCCGCCCAGCTCCACGCTGCGGTTGCGGGCGGGGGCGGGACGCCGGCGGACCGAGGCCGTGCCGCCGCTGCCCCGCCTGGTCGTGGTCGTGGACGATCTGGACGCCCTGGTCTCCCCCGCGCTGGGATCGACGGGCCGGCCCGCGGCGGGCTCGGTGATACGGGCGCTGGAGGCGGTGGCCCGGGAGGGCGAGCGGCTCGGGGTGCATCTGGTGGCCGCGGCGGGCGTCGGGGGCCGTACGGCGGAGTCGGAGCCGGCGCGGCGGGCGACGTTGCGGGTGACGCTGGACGCGGTGGCGGCCGGGCCGGACGAACCGGCGCCGGGGCGGGGGAGGCTGGCCCGGGCGGACGGCGGGGTCGTGCCGTTCCAGGGCGGGCGGGTCACCGGACGCATCCCGCGGACGGCGACGCTGCGGCCGACGGTCGTGCCGTTGGAGTGGCACCGGATGGGCGATCCTCCGGCCCGGCGTCAGGTGCGGGAGTTGGGGAACGGGCCGACGGATCTGGCGTTGCTGGCCAGTGCGGTGGAGCGGGCGGCGAGGCAGGTCTCGGCGACCGAGGTGCCCTCGCTGCTGTAGCGCGGGGGACAAGATCAGCCCGTCCGGCGATTGAGGACGAGGCCGTTCAGGCCGATAGCGGGGGTCTGGGGGCGGCAGCCCCCAGCGACGTTCACACCAACGCAGGGCACCTGGTCACGAGGCGGTCACGATGTCCCGCTTGACAGCGGACGCGCTCTTGCCGACCCCCAGGCCGAGGCGTAGACCAGATCGCACGGGACAGCGCTCGAACGTTCGACGAGGCACGAAGAACGGGGCAGTGATGCGCAGCACGAGCAGCAAGAACCGGACAAGCAGGGCCGCCAGGACCGCGGCAGTCGTCTTCGCGGGTGCCCTCGCCCTCTCGCTCACCGCCTGCGGTGGCGACGACGGCGGCGACGGCAACGAACAGGGCGGATCCGGCAAGGAGACCGCCGGCACCGTCACCCTTCCCAAGCTCGACGGCGAGACCCTCGAGGTCGCCGCCGTATGGACCGGTGCCGAGCAGGAGAACTTCAAGAAGGTCCTCGCGGAGTTCGAGAAGCGCACCGGAGCCACGGTCACCTTCGTGCCGGCCCAGGACCCGATCATCAACTTCCTCGGCTCGAAGGTCGCGGGCGGCCAGCCGCCGGACATCGCGATGCTTCCGCAGCCCGGCGCCATCAAGCAGGCCGTCGACAAGAAGTGGGCCAAGCCGATCGGCGCCGACGCGGTGAAGGAGCTTCAGGAGAACTACTCGCAGGGCTGGCAGGACATCGGCAAGGTCGGGGGCAAGCAGTACGGCGTCTACTACAAGGCCGCCAACAAGTCCCTGATCTGGTACAACAACGCGGTCTTCGAGAACGCGGGGGCCAGCGAGCCCAAGACGTGGGACGAGTTGCTCACCACCGCCCAGACGGTCTACGACTCCGGCGTCACGCCGTTCTCGGTGGGCGGCGCCGAGGGCTGGACCCTCACGGACTGGTTCGAGAACATCTATCTCTCCCAGGCCGGCCCTGAGAAGTACGACCAGTTGGCGCGGCACGAGATCAAGTGGACCGACCCGTCCGTGAAGGACGCGCTCACCACGCTCGCCCAGGTGTGGGGCAAGAAGGACTATGTGGCGGGCGGTCCGACAGGCGCGCTGCAGGTGGACTTCCCGACCTCCGTCACCCAGACCTTCACCGGCGGCGACCAGCCGAAGGCCGCCATGGTCTACGAGGGCGACTTCGCGCAGGTCAACATCACACAGGCGAAGGCGGAGGTGGGTACGGACGCGAAGGTGTTCCCGTTCCCGGCCGTGGGTGACACCGCGCCCGTGGTCTCCGGTGGCGACGCGGCCGTGATCCTTCAGGACTCCAAGGCGGCGCAGGCCCTGGCCACCTGGCTGGCCTCCCCGGACGCGGCGACGATCCAGGCGAAGCTCGGCGGCTACCTCTCGCCGAACAAGAACGTGGACAACTCGGCGTATCCGAACGCGGTGCAGCAGAAGATCGCCAAGGCGCTCATCGACTCCGGCGACGACTTCCGCTTCGACATGTCCGACCAGGCCCCGCAGGCCTTCGGCGGCACGCCCGGCAAGGGCGAGTGGAAGGCGCTGCAGGACTTCCTGAAGAACCCGTCGGACGTCGCGGGCACCCAGCGGACGCTGGAGGCCGACGCGGCCGCGGCATACGGAAACTGACGCCATGGCGTCCGCGGAAGCGGCAGGGGGCACCGCGCCCCCTGCCGCACCCAAGTCGCGCAAGAGCGTGACCGGCACCCGCAGGACCGTGGCGGTGCTCTTCCTGCTGCCCGCCCTGGTGCTGCTCGGCGCGCTCGTGGTGTACCCGATCGGGTACTCGGTGATCCGCAGCTTCTACGACCAGTCCGGCGGCTCCTTCGCCGGTTTCGACAACTACGAGGCCCTGTTCACGGACGACGGCATCCGCACCGCCCTGAAGAACAACGTCGTCTGGGTGGTGTTCGCGCCGACGGTCGCCACCGCGCTCGGTCTGATCTTCGCGGTGCTGACCGAACGGGTGCGCTGGGGCACGGCGTTCAAGCTGGTCGTCTTCATGCCGATGGCGATCTCGATGCTGGCGGCGGGCATCATCTTTAGGCTCGTCTACGACCAGGACCCGGACAAGGGCGTCGCGAACGCGGTGTGGGTGGGCGTCCACGACACCTTCGCGCAGGCGTCCGCGTTCCCCAAGGCCCACCCGGGCCGGGAGTCGCCCCTCCAGGCGGCACCGGGCGGCGGTTTCATCACCAGGGCCACGGTCAGCGCCGGCACCCCGGTCACCCTGCCCCTGGTCGGCGTCGCCCCCGACCAGATGCCGGACGGCGCCGAGAAGGCCGCAGAGCCGAAGGCCGAGCCGGGCAAGGTCACCGGCACCACCTGGCAGGACTTCACCCGGGGCAAGGGCGTCGGCACGCTCGGCGGGGTCGACGCCTCCGAGCTGGGCTATGCCGGGATGAAGATCGAGGCCGTCAAGGACGGCGAGGTCGTGGCCTCGACGAAGGCCGCCGACGACGGCACCTTCACCCTGCCGGCCGCCGCCGACGGGGCCCAGCTCCGGCTCCCGGCGGACAACTTCAAGGAGCCGTACAACGGCCTGGACTGGCTCGGCCCGTCCCTGGTCACGCCGGCCATCATCGGGTCGTACATCTGGATGTGGGCCGGGTTCGCGATGGTGCTGATAGCGGCCGGGCTCGCCGGCATCCCGCGCGATCTGCTGGAGGCGGCCCGGGTCGACGGCGCCAATGAGTGGCAGGTGTTCAGAAGGGTCACGGTGCCCCTCCTGGCGCCCGTCCTCGCGGTCGTCACCGTCACCCTGATGATCAATGTGCTGAAGATCTTCGACCTGGTCTTCATCATCGCCCCGGGCTCATCGCAGGACGACGCGAACGTCCTGGCGCTCGAGCTGTACCGCAAGGGCTTCTCCGAGGACCAGCCGGGCATCGCCAGCGCGATCTCGGTGTTCCTGCTGCTGCTCGTGATCCCGGTGATGTGGTTCAACGTTCGTCGGCTCAGGCGGGAGGTGCGGCGATGAGTGCGGACGCCGGCAGGGTCACCGAGGCGGCGCCCGCGCCGGTCACCGTCGTCAAGGGCGAGCAGACCCTCGGCGGCCGGCTCGCCTCCTTCGTCAGCGGCGGTCTTGTGCGGGTGTTCCTCATCGTCGTCGGCCTGTTCTGGCTGGTGCCGACGATCGGTCTGCTGCTGTCCTCGCTGCGGCCGCCGGAGGAGATGACCGCGAGCGGCTGGTGGGAGGTCTTCAGCAAACCGTCCCAACTCACCTTCGAGAGCTACGACAAGCTCCTCGGCAACAGCGACATCACGAACTCGATCCTCAACACCGTACTGATCACGGTCCCGGCGACGGTCCTCGTCGTCGTCATCGGCTCGCTCGCGGGATACGCGTTCGCGTGGATGGAGTTCCCGGGCCGCGACTGGTGGTTCCTGGGCGTGGTCGGCCTGTTGGTGGTTCCGGTGCAGGTGGCGCTGATCCCGATCGCCGAACTGTTCGGCAACATCGGCATCTTCGGCTCCCTGACCGGCGTGATCCTCTTCCACGTCGGCTTCGGGCTGCCGTTCGCGGTGTTCCTGCTGCGGAACTTCTTCGCCGAGATCCCGAGGGAACTGCTGGAGGCGGCCCGGCTGGACGGCGCCGGTGAACTGCGGCTGTTCTTCCGTGTCGTGATGCCGCTGGGCGGTCCGGCGATCGCCGCGCTCGGCATCTTCCAGTTCCTGTGGGTGTGGAACGACATGCTGGTCGCGCTGATCTTCACGGACGCCGACAGCCAGCCGATCACGGTCGCGCTGCAGACCCAGGTACGCCAGTTCGGCAACAACATCGACATCCTGGCGCCCGGCGCGTTCATCTCCATGGTGATCCCGCTGGTCGTGTTCTTCGCGTTCCAGCGGCAGTTCGTGTCCGGCGTGATGGCGGGCGCGGTCAAGTAGGCGGGGGCGCACCACGCTTGAGGGGGTGGGCCGTCATCGGTTCGCCCCCTTGGCGTCCACTTACGGTCCCTCGTATGCCGTAGGTCCCGTAACCAAGTCACTCCATTGGCCGTTCCCGGGCCGAACGCCCGTACCGATCGATGGATGCCCCTTGCCCAGGTTCAGTGTCATTGTCCCCGTGTACCAGGTGCAGGCGTATCTGCACGAGTGCCTGGAATCGGTGCTCAGCCAGTCGTACCCCGATCTCGAACTGATCGCCGTCGACGACGGTTCACCGGACGCGTGCGGGGCGATCGTCGACGAGTTCGCGGCCCGCGACCCGCGCGTGCACGCGGTGCACCTCGCCGAGAACCAGGGCCTGGGAGCCGCCCGCAACACGGGCATCGCGCGGGCCACCGGCGACTATCTGATCTTCCTGGACAGCGACGACAGCCTGACCCCGGGCGCCCTGCACGCCATCGCCGACCGGCTGAAGGAGACCGGCGACCCGGACGTCCTGGTCTACGACTACGCGCGCACCCACTGGACCGGCGAGACGGTCCGCAACCAGGCCGCCGCCCGGCTCACCGAAAAGGGCCCGGCGCCCTTCCGCCTCACGGACCGCCCGGGGCTGCTGCGGATGCTGATGGTCGCCTGGAACAAGGCCTGCCGGCGCGGCTTCGTCGAGGAGAGGGGCTTCGCCTTCCCGTCCGGCTACTACGAGGACACGCCCTGGACGTACCCGGTTCTGATGACGGCGGAGTCGATCGCGACCCTGGACCGGGTGTGCGTGCACTACCGGCAGCGGCGCCGGGGCGGCATCCTCGGCACGGTCAGCCCGCGCCACTTCGACGTCTTCGAGCAGTACGACCGTGTCTTCGCCTACGTCGACCGCCACCCCGAACTCGCCCGCTGGCGCCCGCTGCTGTTCCGCCGGATGGTCGACCATCTGCTCGTGGTGTTCGCCCGCCGCGACCGCCTCCCGCGCCGCAGCCGCACCGCGTTCCTGCGCACGGCCCGCACGTACTACCGCCGCTACCGCACCCCCGGCGTCCCCGTCCCGGTGCGCGCCCGTCTGCACTGCACGCTGATCCGCCTGGGCCTGCACCGCACCTACCGCGCCCTGCGGCGCACGGCGGCCCTGCTGCGCCGTACCGCCAAGGCCGCCGACCGCCTGCTGAAGTCCCTGCGCTCGGCCGCGCTGCGGCTGCACTACCGCGTCCAGCGCAGGCTGCCCGTGCGGGCCGACCGCGCCGTCTTCGGCGCGCACGGCGTCCGCGGCCAGGGCTGCGCCCCGGGCGCCCTGGAGCAGGCGTTCCGCACCCACGCCCCGCACATCCGCACGGCCTGGATCGCCGACGCCGGTCAGCAGGACACCGTCCGGCCCGGCACCCGTCGGCTGCGCCCCGGCACGGCCGCCTACTGGACGGCCCTGGCCCGCTCCAAGTACCTCGTGCACAACGCCGGCCTCGACCGCCGCCTGGTCAAGCGCCGGGGCCAGGTCGTCGTGCAGACCCAACGGGGCACCCCGCTCAAGCACATGGGCCTGGACCTGTGCGAACGCCCGGCGGCCGGCGGCGACATGGACGTCGACGACGTCCTCGACGACATCGACAAGTGGGACTACGTCGTGTCCGCCAACCGCCACTCCACCCTGGCCTGGGAGCGGGTGTACCCGGGCGAGTACACGACCCTCGAGTACGGCAGCCCGCGCAACGACGTCTTCCAGCGGGCCACTTCGGCGGACGTGACCCGGATCCGCGAGCAGCTCGGCGTCCCCGAGGGCTCGGTCGTGATCCTCTACGCCCCCACCCACCGCGACTACCGTCGCACCCAGCGCTGCGCTCTCGACCTGCATCGCGTCCTGCGCCGCCTGGGCCCGTGCTACGTCATCCTGGCCCGCGCCCACCACCGCCACGGCGGCCCGCTCGTCGACGCCCCGTCCGGCCGGGTCATCGACGTCAGCGACCACCCGAGCGTCGAGTCGCTGTGCCTCGCCTCGGACGCCCTGGTCACCGACTACTCGTCGATCATGTTCGACTACGCCAATCTGGACCGGCCGATCGTCATCCACGCCGACGACTGGGAGGCGTACGAGGCGGCCCGTGGCACCTACTTCGACCTGCGGTCCTTTCCGCCGGGCGCGGTCGCGCGCGGGGAGGACGAGCTGATCGACATCTTCGCCACCGGTCACTGGCGAGGCTCGCGCTCCGCCCAGCTCAGGGCGGCGTTCCGCGAGCGGTTCTGCCCGCACGACGACGGGCGGGCCGCCGAGCGGGTGGTACGCCGGGTGGTGCTGGGCGAGACGGGCACCCCGCCGGTCGTACCGCTCGACCGACGCCACCCCGTGCCGTCACCGACCGCGTGACGCTCCTGACACTCCATGGGCCGACTCACTCGATGTGATGACGTGAGGCAATGCCGTTGACCCGTTCGGGAACATACGGCAAATGCCCCAGGCCAACGCGAATCCCTCCGCACGAGCGGCGGTCGCCGGCACCGTCGCCCGGAGGGACGTACGCGGTGCGAGCGCCCTGCACGGTGGTCGCGGCCCGCGTCCGACGCCGTACATGGTCTTCGGCTTCCTGTTCTTCCTGGTGATGCTGCTGGCGTACTGGGCCGTGCCGCCGTGCTGCGACGCGGGCCAGCACGCGGCGGTGGTGGAGCGGCTGAAGGCGGATCTGCTCCACCCGGGCCATCCGACGGCGGACCTGCCGGGCGCGGGCAGCCCGTACTACTCGCCGTACGCGGTCGCGCAGGGCGTGTTCGCGCGGCTGACCGGGCTGGGCGGCTGGGAGGTGGTGCGGCCGGCCGGGGCGTTGCATCTGCTGGTGCTGCTGACCGGCGTCGGCCGCTTCGTGCGGGTGCTGACGCCGAGGCCGTGGGCGCCGGTGCTGGCGCTGGGGGCGATGACGCTGCTGTGGGGCACCGAGCGGGCCGGGTGGAGCGGGTATCCGAGCCTGATGTCGATGACGGGGAACCTCGGCTACCCGTCGGCGTTCGCGGTCGGGCTCACCTTCTGGGCCTGGGCGTGGACGGGGGCACGGGCCCGGGGGCAGGGGCAGGTCCGGTACGTCGGGCCGAGCGGGCTGCCGGGGTGCGCCGGGTACGCGGGTCTCGGCGCGCTGTACGGGCTGATCCTGCTGATCCATCCGATCACGGCGGCGGCCGCGGCGCTGGGGGCGGTGGCGTTCATCGCCGGGTGGCAGCGGGGGTGGGGCGCCGCCGTGGTGGTGCGCTGGGGGGTGACGGCGGGGGCCGCGGTGCTGGTCGCCTGGGCCTGGCCGTACTTCGACGTGTTCACGCTGGCCGGGGACCGCGGCGCGGACCGGCTGCACCAGCGGCTGTACGAGGGTCTGCCCGGGCAGTTCTGGCTGGCGCTGCTCGGGCTGCCAGCGCTGTGGCTGCGTTGGCGGCGCGACTCCCGGCGGGATCCACTGGTGCTGCTGTTCACGCTCGACTGCCTGCTCGTGGCGTACGGCTGGGTCAGCGGCCACTACACCTACGGCAGGATCCTCGGGCTCACCCTGGTGGCGCCGCAGTTCGCGCTGGCCGTGGAGCTGGCGGCGCCCCGGCCGTGGGGCAGGGCGCGGCGGGCGCTGGGCGGGGCCGCGGCGGCCGGGGCCTGTGTCGGGTTCCTCACCGTGCAGGGCGGGGCGGTGCTGCCGCGCGCGCTGGATCCGGTCGGGCTGCAACAGCCGTCGCGCTGGCCGTCGTACGCCTGGGTGGCGCGGCAGGTCGGGAAGGGCGAGGTGGTGATCTCCGACGGGCACCACGGCCCGCGCTCCCTCCCCGGGTACGGGCTCAACCTCGCCGCGCCGGTCTGGCCCGACCCCGCCCTCGAGGAGCGGGAGCGGGAGCGCCGGCTCGCCGCTGTCCGCGCCTACCTCGCCCCGTCGTCGACCCGCGCCGAGCGCACGGCCGTCGCCCGGCGCTACCACGCGCGCTGGCTGCTGCTGACGCGGTGGAAGCGGGTGCCGGAGGAGGCGGTGGTGGTGGCGTGGAGCCGGGAGACGGGGGAGGTGCTGGCGCGGATCGGGTGACAGTCCCTACGCGGTTACTCGATGACGAGCTCGACCGGGATGTTGCCGCGGGTGGCGTTGGAGTAGGGGCAGACCTGGTGGGCCTGCTCGACCAGCTTGCGGCCGGTCGCCTCGTCCAGCGTGTCGGGCAGCTCGACGCGCAGGGTGACGGCCAGGGCGAAGCCCTCGCCCTGCTTGCCTATGCCGACCTCGGCGGTGACGGCGGCGTCGGAGACGTCGACCTTGGCCTGGCGGCCGACGAGGCCGAGGGCGCTGCCGAAGCAGGCGGCGTATCCGGCGGCGAAGAGCTGCTCGGGGTTGGTGCCCTGCCCGTTGCCGCCCATCTCCACCGGGATGCTCAGCGGGAGGTCGATCTTGCCGTCGTTGGAGACGGCACGGCCCTCACGGCCGTGGGTGGCGGTGGCGACGGCGGTGTAGAGCGCGTCCATGGATAACCATCCCTCTCGTCACGTTCCGGCGGCTCTGTTGGCGGCCGCCGCACGACCACAAGTAGAGCACACAATTCAATTGCACACAACTAAGTGGCGAACAGGGGTTACCCTGGAACCATGACGACCACGCCCACGGCGGACTGGCTCCGCCTCGACCAGCAGATCTGCTTCTCCCTGAACGCCGCCTCCCGCGCCTTCGGCGGCGTCTACCGCGTGGTCCTGAAGGACCTGGGGCTCACCTACCCGCAGTACCTGGTGATGCTGGTGCTGTGGGAGCACGGCGACCTGCCCGTGAAGAAGCTCGGCGAGCATCTGCGCCTGGACTCCGGCACCCTGTCGCCCCTGCTCAAGCGGCTGGAGGCAGCCGGTCTGGTACGCCGCGAGCGCAGCGCCCGCGACGAGCGCTCCGTGGAGGTGCGGCTGACGGACGAGGGCACCGCGCTGCGCGAGCGGGCCCTGCAGGTGCCGCGCCGGATCGCCGCGGCGACGGGCTTCGACGTGGACGAGATCCGCGAGCTGCGGGCACGGCTGGACCAGCTCACCGCGGCACTGGACGCGGCGGCGCTGGAGGAGTCGTAGGGGCGGCAGTCAGGCTCCATCGCCTGCTTCACTGTCACTGGCACCGGCGCTTGCACTGGTGCAGACCACGGAAACCACGGGCTCATCGAAGAGGGGGCGGCCCACATGACCTGGCTGATCACCGGCGGCGCCGGTTACATCGGAGCGCACGTCGTACGGGCGATGACGGAGGCGGGCGAGGACGCGGTGGTCTACGACGACCTGTCCACCGGCATCGCCGAGCGCGTGCCGGACGGCGTCCCGCTGGTCGTGGGCTCGACGCTGGACGGCGACCGGGTGGCCCGCGCCCTCGCGGACCACGGCATCACCGGCGTGGTCCACCTGGCGGCGAAGAAGCAGGTCGGCGAGTCGGTCGACCTCCCCCTGCACTACTACCGGGAGAACGTCGAGGGCCTGCGCGTCCTCCTGGCGGCCGTGACGGCGGCGGAGGTGGGGTCCTTCGTCTTCTCCTCCTCGGCGGCGGTGTACGGCATGCCCCACGTCGACCTGGTGACCGAGGAGACGCCGTGCGCGCCGATGTCGCCGTACGGCGAGACCAAGCTGGCCGGCGAATGGATGGTCCGGGCGACGGGCCGCGCGACGGGCCTGTCCACGGCATGCCTGCGCTACTTCAACGTGGCCGGCGCGGCCACCCCCGAACTCGCCGACGTAGAGGTCTTCAACCTCATCCCGATGGTCTTCGAGAAGCTGACGCAGAACGCGCCCCCGCGCATCTTCGGCGACGACTACCCGACCCCCGACGGCACCTGCGTCCGCGACTACATCCACGTCGTCGACCTGGCGGAGGCCCATGTGACGGCGGCCCGCGCCCTCCAGAGCTCGCCCGGCCTCGACCTCACGCTCAACATCGGCCGCGGGGAAGGCGTCTCGGTGCGCGAGATGATCGACCAGATCAACGCCGTCACCGGCTACGACCGCCCCCCGACCGTCACCCCCCGCCGCCCCGGCGACCCGGCCCGCGTCGTCGCCTCGGCCGACCGCATCGCCACCGAACTGGGCTGGAAGGCGCGGTACGGGGTGGACGACATGATCACGTCGGCCTGGGCGGGCTGGGTGCGAATGCATCCGGAGGCGGCGCGGAGCTGAGCTGAGCTGAGCCGACGTTGCCGGGCTTTGGCGAAGGGGTGCTGCGGGCACGGGCCGTGGCCGGGCCGGCCCGGCCTCTGACCGCCCAGCCCGGCCACCCGCCACCCACGACCGGCGTCCACTCCCGGATCCCCCGCACCTCGACACCGGGCGTACGGCGGTAGTACGGGGCGTCGTCGAGGTGCGCCTTCACGATCGAGACCCCGGCCCCCGAACTCCTCGCCCTGCGCGCCCCACCGTGAGCCTGCTCAGAGCGCCTTGAGGGCGTGCGCGGTCGCGCGGGCCAGGGCGTCCAGATAGCCCTTGGGCACCTTGGGGCTGCGGATCACCACGGAACGCCAGTACAGCGGGCCCGAGATCAAGTCGAGCGCCAGTTCCTCGTCGATGCCCGCACGCACCTCGCCGCGCTTCTCCGCGGCCATCACGATGCCGCTGGCGACGCTCGCCTGCCCGTCCCGCAGCGCCTTCTGCACGGCCTCGGCGATCTCGGGGCTGCGGGCCGCTTCGGCCTGGAGGTCCGGGAGGATCTGCGAGGCCAGGGGGTGGCGCAGGGCGCGCGCGGTCACCTCGTACAGCAGCCGCAGGTCGCCCTCCAGGGAGCCGGCGTCCGGGACGGGCAGCCCCATCACCGCCACCGCCGACACCACGTCCAGCACCAGGTGCAGCTTGGAACGCCAGCGCCGGTACACCGCGGTCTTGCCGACGCCCGCCCGGCGTGCGATGCCCTCGATGGACATGCGCGCGTAGCCGACGGAGGCGAGTTCCTCGAAGACGGCCGCGCGAATGGCCTCCGTCACGTCCTCCCGGAGCACGGCGGCCCCTGCGGGAGTCCGGCGCCGCGGCGGCGTCTGGGGCTGATCGGCGTTGGTCGTCATACGGACCAGCATAGGGCGTTACGACGAAACGGTTGCGTTCCGACGTCCACTCGACTTACGCTCACGTTGCGACGATACGGTCCCGTCCCGACGTAAGAAAACGTGAAGAGAAGCGTAAGGACCCCGGCTCGTCCGGCCCTGCCCAACCCCTTCGGCTCCTCCGGTGCCCACCCCCCAACCCCCCTCCCGAGCGAAAGCAGCGGATGTGACCCAGGCCCTCCACACACCGCCCCAGACGGCCCCCGCCCCACCCGAGGCCCACGACCTCGCGGCCCTCGCCGCCCGGCACGGCCTCGCGGTCAGCGGTGCCCGGCCCTCCCTGCCCGAGTACATCCGCCAGTTGTGGGCGCGCCGCCACTTCATCGGCGCCTTCGCCACCGCCAAGCTCACCGCCCAGTACAGCCAGGCGAAGCTCGGCCAGGTCTGGCAGGTGCTGACGCCGTTGCTGAACGCGGCGGTGTACTACTTCATCTTCGGCAAGCTGATGGGCACCAGCCGCGGCGTGCCGGACTACATCCCGTTCCTGGTGACGGGGGTGTTCGTGTGGACGTTCACCCAGAGCTCGATCATGGCGGGCACCCGCGCGATCTCCGGCAACCTCGGCCTCGTACGGGCCCTGCACTTCCCGCGTGCCGCGCTGCCGATCTCCTTCGCGCTGCAGCAGCTCCAGCAACTGCTGTTCTCGATGGCGGCCCTGGTCGTGATCCTGCTCTGCTTCGGCATCCCGGTCTCCGCCTCCTGGCTGCTGGCGGTCCCGGCGCTGGTGCTGCAGTTCGCCTTCAACGCGGGCATCGCGATGATCATGGCCCGGATGGGCGCCAAGACCCCGGACATCGCCCAGCTCATGCCGTTCGTGCTGCGCACCTGGATGTACGCGTCGGGCGTGATGTTCAGCATCAGCCACATGCTGAGCGACAAGGACCTGCCGTCCTGGGTGATCACGGCCCTGCAGGCCAACCCGGCCGCCGTCTACATCGACCTGATGCGCTTCGCGCTGATCGACAGCTTCCACGCGAGCCAGCTCCCGCCGCACGTGTGGGCCATCGCCACGGGCTGGGCCCTGCTGGCCGGCGCCGGCGGCTTCATCTACTTCTGGAAGGCTGAGGAGACGTACGGCCGTGGCTGACAACACCCGCGAGAAGACCCCCACCGTCATCGCCGACGCCGTCGACATCGTCTACCGCGTCAACGGCACGGGCGCCGGCCGCGGCTCCGCCACCGCCGCCCTCAACCGCATCCTGCGCCGCAGGCGGGCCGAGCAGGCGGCGGGCGTGCGCAAGGTGCACGCCGTCAAGAAGGTCTCCTTCGTGGCGTACAAGGGCGAGGCGATCGGTCTCATCGGCACCAACGGCTCCGGCAAGTCGACGCTGCTCAAAGCCGTCGCGGGCCTGCTCCCGGTGGAGAACGGCCACATCTACACCGACGGCCAGCCCTCCCTGCTCGGCGTCAACGCGGCCCTGATGAACGACCTCACCGGCGAGCGCAACGTCCACCTCGGCGGCCTCGCCATGGGTATGTCCCGTGAGCAGATCAAGGACCGCTACCAGGAGATCGTCGACTTCTCCGGCATCAACGAGAAGGGCGACTTCATCACCCTCCCCATGCGCACCTACTCCTCCGGCATGGCGGCCCGCCTGCGCTTCTCCATCGCCGCCGCCAAGGACCACGACGTCCTGCTCATCGACGAGGCCCTGGCGACGGGCGACCGTGCCTTCCAGAAGCGCTCCGAGGACCGCATCCGCGAGCTGCGCAAGGAAGCCGGCACCGTGTTCCTGGTCAGCCACAACAACAAGTCCATCCGCGACACCTGCGAACGCGTCCTGTGGCTGGAGCGCGGCGAGCTGCGCATGGACGGCCCGACGGACGAGGTCCTCAAGGAATACGAGGCGTTCACCGGCGACAAGACGCCCAAGCCGAAGCCGAAGGCCGCGCCGGTTCCTTCGTAAGGCGGCGGTCCCCCATACGCGTACGTATGGGGGACCGCCGCCTTACGGCGTCACACCGCTCACGTGTGTGTCCGCAGCAGCGTTCGCATCGTGCGCATCGCCACCGACAGGTTGGCCAGGTCGAAGGAGTCCGAGGAGCGGATCTCCTCCAGGGTGGTGCGCGCCCGGCCGAGGATCGCGCCGTTCTTCTGCTCCCACACCTTGAAGCGCTGCTCGGGCGTCGCGGTGCCGTTGCCGGCCGCCAGGATGTCCGAGGTCAGGGCCGCGTGGGCGGCGTAGAGGTCCTCGCGGATGGAGGCGCGGGCCATGGACTGCCAGCGGTCGGCGCGCGGCAGCTCGATGATGCGGTCCATGAGCTGGGTGATGTGCAGCCGGTCGGCGAGGTCGTAGTAGACCTCGGCGACGTCCATCGGGTCCTTGCCCATGCGATCGGCCACCGAGACGATGTCGAGCGTCGGGAAGGCGGCGGAGAACCCGGCGACCCGCGTGGCGAGTTCGACGGGGACGCCGGCGGCGGTCAGCTCGTCGTGGATCTGCTGGTACCAGTCCAGGTCCGCGCCGCGCAGCAGCTTCGGCAGCTCGGACCACACCTGCTCGACCCGGTCGCTGAAGAAGTCGACCGTGTCGGCGAGTTCGAGCGGCTGCTGCCGGTTGTTGAGCAGCCAGCGCGTGCCGCGCTCCACGAGACGGCGCGAATGCAGCCGGATCCGCGTCTGCACGGCGGCCTCGACCTTGTTGTCGAGCCCCTCGACCGCGTCCCACACCTCCGCCGAGCGGAAGATCGCGCGGGCCACGGTCTGCGCCCGGACGATCTCCTCGAGGGAGGCCCCGGTCTCCTCGCGCAGCCGGTGCAGATACGTCGTACCGCCCGTGTTGACCGTGTCGTTGACCAGCACGGTCGTGGTGATCTCCCGGCGCAGAGGGTGGCTGACGAGGTACTCCGGGAACCGCTCGCGCAGCGCGGTCGGGAAGTACGCGTGCAGCAGCGTGCTCAGATAGGGGTCGTCCGGCAGCGTGGTGTGCAGCAGCTCGTCGGCGACCGTGATCTTCGTGTACGCCAGCAGCACGGCCGTCTCCGGGCCGGTCAGGCCGTGGTCGGCGCCGAGGCGTTCGCGGATCTGGCGGTCGGTGGGCAGGAACTCCAGCGCCCGGTCCAGGTGCCCCTCCCCGACCAGGTGCTTCATGAAGCGCTGCTGGGCGTGGAGCATGGCGCCGGACTGGGCCAGGGCGTTGGCGATCGCCGTGTTCTGCGCGTAGTTGTTGCGCAGCACCAGGCGGCCGACCTCGTCGGTCATCTCGGCGAGCAGCTTGTTGCGCTGCTTGACGGTCATGTCGCCGTCGGCGACCAGCCCGTTGAGCAGGATCTTGATGTTCACCTCGTGGTCGGAGGTGTCCACGCCCGCGCTGTTGTCGATGGCATCGGTGTTGATCTTGCCGCCGTGCCGCGCGAACTCGATCCGCCCGAGCTGGGTCAGACCCAGGTTGCCGCCCTCGCCCACGGCCTTGACCCGCAGATCGGCGCCGTCGACGCGGATGGCGTCGTTGGCCTTGTCGCCGACGTCGGCGTGCGACTCGGTGCTGGCCTTGACGTACGTACCGATGCCGCCGTTCCACAGCAGGTCCACCGGCGCCTTCAGGATCGCCTTCATCAGCTCGGCCGGGGTCATCTTGGAGACCTTGCCCTCGATGCCCAGGGCCTCGCGGATGTGCGCGTTGACCGGGATGGCCTTCGCGCTGCGCGGGAAGACGCCGCCGCCGGCCGAGAGCAGGGTGGTGTCGTAGTCCTCCCAGCTCGAGCGGGGCAGCTCGAAGACGCGGCGGCGCTCGGCGTAGGAGGTCGCCGCGTCGGGGTTGGGGTCGATGAAGATGTGCCGGTGGTCGAAGGCGGCGACCAGGCGGATGTGCTCGCTGAGCAGCATGCCGTTGCCGAACACGTCACCGGACATGTCGCCGATGCCGACGACCGTGAAGTCCTCGCTCTGCGTGTCCACGCCCAGCTCGCGGAAGTGCCGCTTGACGGACTCCCAGGCGCCGCGCGCGGTGATGCCCATGCCCTTGTGGTCGTAGCCGGCCGAGCCGCCGGAGGCGAAGGCGTCGCCAAGCCAGAAGTTGTACGACTGCGCCACCTCGTTGGCGATGTCCGAGAACGTCGCCGTGCCCTTGTCGGCGGCGACCACCAGATAGGTGTCGTCCTCGTCGTGCCGTACGACGTCCGGCGGCGGCACGACGTCACCGGCGACCATGTTGTCGGTGATGTCGAGCAGCGCCGAGATGAAGGTCCGGTAACTGCGGATGCCCTCCGCCAGCCACGCGTCCCGGTCCACGGACGGATCCGGCAGTTGCTTGGCGACGAAGCCGCCCTTGGCGCCGACCGGCACGATGACGGTGTTCTTCACCATCTGCGCCTTGACCAGGCCGAGGATCTCGGTGCGGAAGTCCTCACGCCGGTCGGACCAGCGCAAGCCCCCGCGCGCGACCTTGCCGAAGCGCAGGTGCACGCCCTCGACGCGCGGCGAGTAGACCCAGATCTCGTACGCCGGACGCGGCGCCGGCAGGTCCGGGATGGCCTGCGGGTCGAACTTCATGGAGACGTAGTCGTGCGGCTGGCCGCCGTTCGCCTCCTGGAAGAAGTTCGTGCGCAGCGTCGCCTTGATCACGGTGAGGAAGGACCTGAGGATCCGGTCCTCGTCCAGGCTCGCCACCTGGTCGAGCGCCGCGTCGACCTCTTCGAGCAGCGCGTCCACGATCTCGCGGCCCGCGCGCTGGCGGTCCGGCGACATCCGCGCCTCGAACAGGGAGACGAGCAGACGCGTGGTGTGGACGTTGTTTCGGAGGGTGTCCTCCATGTAGTCCTGGCTGAAGGTGGAACCGGCCTGGCGCAGGTACTTCGCGTACGCCCGCAGCACCGTCGCCTGCCGCCAGGTGAGCCCGGCGCCCAGCACGAGGGCGTTGAAGCCGTCGTTCTCGGCCTTGCCGGTCCAGGTGGCGGCGAAGGCCTCCGAGAACCGCTCGCGCGCGTCGTCGCCGAGGTACTCACCGGCGCCGGCCGACGGGGCCATGCGCAGGCCGAAGTCGTAGATCCAGGCGACGCTGCGGTCGGCGCAGCGCAGTTCGTACGGCCGCTCGTCGACGACCTCGACGCCGAGCCGGCTGAGGACCGGCAGTACGGCGGACAGGGAGACGGCCGCGCCCTTGCGGTAGATCTTGAAGCGGCGCTCCTCGGGGGCGGCGCCGACCGGCTCGTACAGGCTCAGCGAGAAGTCGTTCTCCTCAGTGAGCTGTTCGATGTGGACCAGGTCGGAGACTGCGGAGCGCGGGGTGTGGTCGGCCTTGTAGCCCTCGGGGAAGGCGCCCGAGTAGCGGCGCAGCAGCTCGGCGGCGCGCTCCTCGCCGAGTTCGGCGTTCAGCGCGTCGGCGAAGCCGTCGGCCCAGGAGCGGGCGGCCTCGACGAGCCGGGCCTCGATGCGCTCCTTGTCGCTGTCGCTGAGCTGCGGCAGCTCGGTGCCCTGCGGGACGCGGACGACGAAATGCAGCCGGGACAGGATCGACTCGGTGTTCCAGGCGGTGAAGTCGACGCTGATGCCGTCGAGCTCCTCCTTCAGGATGTCGATGATCCGCAGCCGCACGCCGGTGGTGTAGCGGTCGCGCGGGAGGTAGACGAGGGCGGAGTAGTAGCGGCCGTACTCGTCCTGGCGGAGGTAGAGGCGCAGCCTGCGCCGTTCCTGGAGGTAGAGGACGGAGGTGGAGATCCGCTGGAGCTCGGGGACCGGGGTCTGGAAGAGCTCGTCGCGCGGGTAGGTCTCCAGGATCTGCAGCAGGTCGCGCCCGTCGTGGCTGTTGGGCGAGAACCCGGCGGCCTGGAGCACCTCGTCCACCTTGCGTCGGATGACGGGCACCCGCCGGACGGACTCGGTGTAGGCGGCGGAGGAGAACAGCCCCAGGAAGCGCCGCTCGCCGACGACCTCGCCGTTCTCGTCGAACTTCTTCACCCCGACGTAGTCGAGGTACGACGGCCGGTGCACGGTCGCCCGGCTGTTGGCCTTGGTGAGGACGAGGAGCTTGTGCTCGCGGGCCTTGGCCCGGGCGTCGCGCGGCAGCCGCTCGAAGGACGGGCTGACGGGGTGGTTCTCGTCCTCGGCGTGGTGCGGGTCGGAGCGCAGGATGCCCAGGCCGGTGCCCGGCACGGCGGCCAGCGAGTCGTCATCGCGCAGCTCGTACTCGCGGAAGCCGAGGAAGGTGAAGTGGTCGTCGGCCAGCCAGCGCAGCAGCTCCCGGGCCTCCTCGATCTCCTGCTCACGCAGGTCGGAGGTGGGCTCGGCGGGCAGCTCGTCGGCCATGCGCAGGGCCGCGTCCCGCATCTTGCTCCAGTCCTCGACGGCCTCGCGGACGTCGGACAGGACGCGCAGCAGCTCGGCGGTGATCTGCTTCAGGTCGCCGCGGTCGGTCTCGCGGTCGAACTCGACGTGGATCCAGGACTCGGTGTGGGTGTCGTGCGACTGCTCGCCGGTCGGCGGCGCGGGGAGCATCTCGATGAGCTTGCCGGTGACGTCGCGGCGGACGAAGACCTGGGGGTGGATGACCACATGGATCCCCCGCCCCTGCCGGGTCAGCTCGTTGGTGACGGAATCGACCAGGAAGGGCATGTCGTCGGTGACGACCTCGACGACGGAATGGCTGCACGTCCAGCCGTTCTCTTCCACGGTGGGCGTGTGAACCCGCACGTTGGCCGTGCCCTGGGGGCGGTTCTCGGCCAGACGGTAGTGCGAGAAGGCGGCTCCGAAGATGTCGACCGGGTCGCGGTCGCTGAGGTCCTCCGGGGCGGTGTGCAGGTAGTAGCGCTGGAGGAACGAGAGCACGGTGTCGTGGTCCGGGGTGCCGGGGCTGCTCTCGTCCGTGGTCCCAGTCGGTAGATACCCCCCGACCGGGCTGTTCTCAGCTACCCGGGCGGCCCTCTCGAGCAACTCGGCCTTGGCTTCGTCCAGCTTGGTCTGCATTGTCCTCTGGCTCCTGTCGCGCGCCGTTGCGTGACGTTGAAGGAAGTACGGTGTCGTCCCCTCCGGCGTAACGCCGCGACGCGGGGTGTCCGGTCTGCTTCGACGCTATGCCGCGAGGTGGGATGAGCGGGGTTATATGAGCCAATCTTGAGCTGCCCGCAGGGTGTGACGCTGCTCTCTGCGATGCCCGGGCCCAGGGTGCGCATGGCTTCCCGGGAGCCCTTCCGGCCCCCTCCCGCCCGCGAGGACCAGCGACCGCCGCCCGGTCACGGATGTGTTCCGTGCTGCCCGGGCGCAGGGCAGGGGCACCGATGCCCCCGCGAACTATCGCGCTGATCACGCCACTAAGGCTATCGCTCCTTACAGGCCCCCCGTCATGAGCCGTATGTGTACAAAACCGGGGGGAGAACTTTGACGTTCTGCACAGGGGCAAAGGGCTCGGGGAGGGCGTAACTCGCGTAACTGGCGGAGTGGGGTGTGGAGAGGGAGGGTGAGGTGTGGAGCCGAGGTGCACACCCACACCGGAAACAGAGGCCGAAGGCGGGCCATGGAAGGCAACCCGTGTCCGAAAACAGGCCATCGCCGGCCGGCCTGCGCAGCACCCCGCACGGCCTCTTGGCAATCCCCCCGCCCCGAGGCACGTTGCCAGTAGGCCAGCCCGACGGAGCCGCTCACCACGGCCCACAAGAGGAGCGCACCCGACATGACAACGAAGATCCTCATCGTCACCGGCGACGCCGCGGAGTCCCTGGAGGTCCTCTACCCCTACCAGCGCCTCCGCGAAGAGGGCTACGACGTCCACATCGCGGCCCCCACCCGCAAGAAGCTCCAGTTCGTCGTCCACGACTTCGAACCCGGCTTCGACACCTACACCGAGAAGCCCGGCTACACCTGGCCCGCCGACCTCGCCTTCTCCGAGGTCGACCCCGGCGCCTACGTCGCCATCGTCATCCCCGGCGGCCGCGCTCCCGAGTACCTCCGCAACGACCCCGAGCTGCGCAAGATCCTCAAGTCGTTCTTCGACTCCGACAAGCCCGTCGCCCAGATCTGCCACGGCCCCCTGATCACCGCCGCCACCGACGGCCTGCGCGGCCGCCGCGTCACGGCGTACCCCGCCCTGGAGCTGGACATGCAGGCAGCCGGCGCCACCTTCCAGGACGCCGAGGCGGTGGTCGACGGCACCCTGGTCTCGTCCCGCGCCTGGCCGGACCACTCGGCGTGGATGAGGGAGTTCCTGACCGTCCTGCGCGCCAAGGCCCCGGTGACCTGACAACGGCGAACCAGACGGCGCGGCGTACACGGCGCCGCGCCGAGCCGCCTCCGCTCGGGCCGCCGACCCCTGCGCTTCGCGTCGAGGCCACCGACCGCTCCGCCTGCGCTCAGGCCGCCGCTCAGGCCGCAGAGCGCTCCGCCCCGCTAAGGCCGCCGACCACTATGCCCTCGCTCAGGCCGCCAGCCGCTCCGCCTCCGCGACCGCATCCCCCAGCGTGTCCACCACCGGCACGCCCACCTCCTCCAGGCTCGCCCGGCTGTGCGACCCCCCGGTGTAGAGCACGGCCCGCGCCCCCACGTGCAACGCCGCCACCGCGTCATCGGCGGCGTCCCCGATCACCACCGTGCGGGCCGGATCCACGCTCGCCAGTGCCTCGATGTGCCGCACCATGTGCTCGGTCTTGCTGCCCCCGGACGGCCCGGTCCGCCCCTCGACGCGTATGAAGTGGTCCTCGATCCCGAACCCCCGCACCAGCGGCACGAGTTCGTCATGCCCGTACATGCTGAGGATCGACTGACTGCGCCCCGCCGACCGCCACCGCACGAGCAGCTCCGCCACACCGTCGGTCAGCCCGCACCCCACCCGGTGCTCGGTGTAGTACCGATGGAAGGTCTCGTCCATGACGACCCACTCGGCATCCGTCGGCAGCCGCCCCAGCAACCGCTCGTAGAACTTCGGCACCGGCACGCAGTACAGCGCCCGGTACTGCTCCATCGTGATCGGCTCGAGCCCGAGCTCGGCGAACGCCGCGTTCGTCGCCCCGATGATCGCGTCATTGTCGTGGAACAGCGTCCCGTTCCAGTCCCAGACAATGTGCGCCCCTAGCTGCTTCCCCATGCCAAAAACCGTACCCGCCACCACTGACAATCAAGAGAACAGCAGGTCACAGCCGGTCACAGCGAGTAGGGAAGGCGCGGCGCCGCGACTCAGTCCCCCAGCCCCACCAGGTTCGGGATCTCCTGCGTGGCGTACCACAGCAGCTCATGGTCCTCGGCCCCGTCCACGACGAACTGCGCGTCGTCGTCCCCGCCGTCCGCCGCCTCCAGCGCCGCCGCGGCCGCCGCCACATCCGCCTCCGCGTCCCCCGCGTCGACATGCACGGCCGCCGCCTTGCCCAGCGCCACGCCCCCGGCGATCCGCACCTCGCCCAGCGCCGAGGGATCCAGCCCCCGGTCGGGGTCGGCGACGGCCGCCCCGTCCGGCACATCGGCGGCGACCACGACCCGCCGCCGCACGGCGCCCGCGTCCGCCGCGAGCAGCCGCAGCGAGGCCAGCGCGGCCCGGTTCAGCGCCGCGTACTCCAACTCCTCGATGTCGTCGGAGAGGTACCACTCGCGCAACGCGGGCGTGACGGCGTACGCGACGAGCGGCCCGGCCCCCAGCTCGCCCGTCTTGTACGCCTCGGCGAGACCGGGGAGGGTCAGGGGGACGTAGACGCGCATGGCTGACCGCTTTCGTGTTCGTAAGGCTCCGCAAGAACTCTCAGAGGGCGCTCCCGCGCCTCCCGGAGGGCCTTCAGGATACGTGCGGGTGTCCCCTTTCGAGTCCCCACCACCATCTCCCGCGGCGTCCACTCCGATCCACGAACTCACCCGGTGCACCCTTGCCATCACGGCCTCCCGCGCCCGCCGATCACCCGGATAAGTGAAGATTCCGGCCGCCCCGTCCGGGCCTTCGCTTCCTTGCCGCCGGCCCTCACGACCCCGTACAAGATCACCAACCACGAAGTTACTGCCCGGTATCCCCGGGCCCGCCGAACGGGGACCCCATGCACAAGGTCATGACCAGGACACAGCACCGCCCCAGCACCCGCCCACCGTCCCGCCGCGACTCCCGCCGCCCCGCCGGGGCCCCGCCCCGCACACCGAGCGGCGGCCCATCCCGTACGACGTCCCCGGGAGGCCGCCCACCAGGCTCCCCGCACACGACGGGCACCCGCGCCCGCACAGGCCCCGCCGACACCCGTCCACCGGCCGCTCCGGCCTCGCCCCGGACGCCGCGCAGCCTGCCCGCCCCGGCAGCCGAACCCACCCCGCGCAAGCCCAGGCCCGCCGTCCCACGCCCCACCGACGTCTTCGCCGACCGCCTCCTGCTGGTCCTCAGCGGCCAGCGCCCCGTGCACTCGATGCTCCGCCACACCGCGGGCCGCGCCTACGACGAACTCGCCTGGCTCGCCGAACGCGGCCCGCTGCGCACCCGCGGCACCCGCCCCGTCGTCCGCGACATCGGCTACTTCGAGCCCCGCCCGGGCGCCCTCGAGGTCTTCGCCCGCATCGGCGCCGGCGATCAGTTGCGCGCCATGGCATTCCGCCTGGAACAGGGCGGCGACCTCCGCTGGCGCTGCACGGCAGTGGAACTGGGCGGCCCTCGCAGGCCACACACATACGACGACTGACAGCTTCCCCGAGCCACTCAAGAGCGAAGGGCCGGGTCCCCGCGAAGGAGACCCGGCCCTTTCATCAGCCGCCCTTACTTCTTACGACGCCGCCCACCACGCGCCTGCTTGCGCCGCTCCGCGCGCGTGAGGCCGTCCGCCTCGGAGCGCACCGGCTCGTCGCCGTTGGCGAAGTCGCCCTCGACGATGTCGCCCTCGCCGTCCACCTTGGGCGCGGTGAAGTGCAGCCGGTCCGGACGGCGCGGAGCCTCGAGCCCCTTGGCGCGGATCTCGGGGCGCGCGCCCGCCTGCGCCGGCACCGCGTCCTGCTTCTCCAGGTCGGCCACCGGCTTGGCGTCCTCGACCGGGACCTCCTCGACCTGCTGCTCGACCTGGACCTCCAGGTTGAACAGGTAGCCGACGGACTCCTCCTTGATGCCCTCCATCATCGCGGTGAACATGTCGAAGCCCTCGCGCTGGTACTCGACCAGCGGGTCCTTCTGCGCCATCGCGCGCAGGCCGATGCCCTCCTGGAGGTAGTCCATCTCGTACAGGTGCTCGCGCCACTTGCGGTCCAGGACCGACAGCACGACCCGGCGCTCCAGCTCACGCATGATCTCGGAGCCGAGCTGCTCCTCACGCGCCGCGTACTGCTCGTGGATGTCGTCCTTGATGGACTCGGAGATGAACTCGGCCGTCAGACCGGCCCGGTCGCCGGCCGTCTCCTCAAGCTCCTCGACGGTCACCTTCACCGGGTAGAGCTGCTTGAACGCGCCCCACAGCCGGTCGAGGTCCCAGTCCTCCGGGAAGCCCTCGGCGGTCTCCGCGCCGACATAGGCGTCGATGGTGTCGTCCATGAAGTGCTGCACCTGCTCGTGCAGGTCCTCGCCCTCCAGGACGCGGCGCCGCTCGCCGTAGATGACCTCGCGCTGGCGGTTGAGGACCTCGTCGTACTTCAGGACGTTCTTACGGGTCTCGAAGTTCTGCTGCTCGACCTGCGACTGGGCGGACGCGATCGCGCGGGTGACCATCTTGTTCTCGATCGGCACGTCGTCCGGGACGTTCGCCATCGCCATCACGCGCTCGACCATCTGGGCCTTGAACAGGCGCATCAGGTCGTCGCCGAGGGACAGGTAGAAGCGGGACTCGCCCGGGTCGCCCTGACGGCCGGAACGACCGCGGAGCTGGTTGTCGATACGACGCGACTCGTGCCGCTCGGTACCGAGGACGTAGAGCCCGCCGAGGTCCGTGACCTCTTCGAACTCCGCCCTGACCGCCTGCTCGGCCTTCTCCAGGGCGGCGGGCAGAGCCGCGGCCCACTCCTCGATGTGCTCCTCGGGGTCGAGGCCGCGCTGGCGCAGCTCCGCCTCGGCGAGGTCCTCGGGGTTGCCGCCGAGCTTGATGTCGGTACCACGGCCGGCCATGTTGGTGGCCACGGTGACGGCGCCCTTGCGGCCGGCCTGGGCGACGATGATCGCCTCACGGTCGTGCTGCTTGGCGTTCAGCACCTCGTGCTGAACGCCGCGCTTGCTGAGCTGCTGCGACAGGTACTCGGACTTCTCGACCGACGTCGTACCGACGAGGATCGGCTGGCCCTTCGCGTGCTTCTCGACGATGTCGTCGACGACCGCCTCGAACTTGGCGACCTCGGTGCGGTAGATCAGGTCCGACTGGTCCTTGCGGATCATCGGCTTGTTCGTCGGGATCGGGACCACGCCGAGCTTGTAGATCTGGTGGAACTCGGCGGCCTCGGTCATCGCCGTACCGGTCATGCCGGAGAGGCCGGGGACTTCCTTGCCGTTGTGGTCGTGGCGCTTGTACAGGCGGAAGAAGTTCTGAAGGGTGATCGTGGCGAGGGTCTGGTTCTCGTCCTTGATGTCCACCCCTTCCTTCGCCTCGATCGCCTGGTGCATGCCCTCGTTGTAGCGGCGGCCGGCGAGGATACGGCCGGTGTGCTCGTCGACGATCATGACCTCGCCGTCGATGACGACGTAGTCCTTGTCCTTCTTGAACAGTTCCTTGGCCTTGATGGCGTTGTTCAAGTAGCCGACGAGCGGGGTGTTGACCGACTCGTAGAGGTTGTCGATGCCCAGCCAGTCCTCGACCTTGGAGACACCGGACTCATGGATGCCGACGGTGCGCTTCTTCTCGTCGACGTCGTAGTCGCCCGTCTCCTCGATGCCCTTGAGCGGCTGCCCCGCCTCACCCTTCTTCAGGCGGGTGACCAGCTTGGCGAAGTCGCCGTACCACTTGGTGGCCTGGTCGGCGGGGCCGGAGATGATCAGCGGCGTACGGGCCTCGTCGACGAGAATGGAGTCGACCTCGTCGACGATGGCGAAGTTGTGGCCGCGCTGGACGAGTTCGTCCTTGGACCACGCCATGTTGTCGCGCAGGTAGTCGAAGCCGAACTCGTTGTTCGTGCCGTACGTGATGTCGCAGTTGTACTGCTCGCGGCGCTGGGTCGGCGTCATGTTGGCGAGGATGCAGCCGACGCTCAGGCCGAGGAACTTGTGGACGCGGCCCATCATCTCGGAGTCGCGCTCGGCCAGGTAGTCGTTGACCGTGATCAGGTGAACGCCCTCGCCGGACAGGGCGTTCAGATACGCGGGCAGCGTGCCGACGAGCGTCTTGCCCTCACCGGTCTTCATCTCGGCCACATAGCCGAGATGGAGCGCCGCGCCGCCCATGATCTGGACGTCGTAGTGCCGCTGGCCGAGGACGCGCTTGGCGGCCTCGCGCACCGTGGCGAAGGCCTCGGGCAGCAGATCGTCCAGGGTCTCGCCATCGGCGTACCGCTGCTTGTACTCATCGGTGAGGGCCCGCAGCTCGGCGTCGGAGAGGTCGACGAAGTCCTCTTCGATGGAGTTGACCTGGTCCGCGATGCGGTGCAGCTTGCGCAGGATCTTGCCTTCGCCTGCACGCATGATCTTCGAGAGGACGGACACGGGGGTTGGTCTCCTTGCCGGTCGGGCCTGGGACGGTCGGTTTCCATTTGACTTGACTGAGCAACGGCCATCGTAAGCGAGGACCCCGCCGCGCCGGGAGCCTGCCGGGGGCGACGAGCGTCCACTGCTTCAAATCTCCGTCAAAGGGGACAACGGACGGAGGTCGCGGATGGTGCCGCGTTGCGCCCATGAATTGTGCGAAATGCGATCACACGCTCACCCACCGCATAAGCGTTGGCGCCTGCGCCGAGGCCACGGGGAGAATCGGCCGATGGAACCCGTCACGCTGACCACCGACCGCCTGCTGATGCGCACGGTCGGCCCCAACGACACCAATGCCGTGTACGAGGCCGCCCAGGATCCCGCCATCCAGCGCTGGACGACGATCCCCTCGCCCTATCTGCGCGAGCACGCGCACAGCTTCACGGAACAACTGGTCCCCGACGGCTGGAAGAACGGTTCGATGTTCACCTGGGGGCTCTTCCTCCCCGAAGGGGAGGATCTGGTGGGCATGCTCGGTCTCACGATGCGTTCCATGAGCGAGGCCGAGATCGGCTTCTGGGGCACGAAGGAGCACCGCGGCAACGGCTACGTCACCGAGGCCGTCCTCGCCGCCTCCCGCTGGGCCTTCGTCGATCTGTCGATCGACCGCGTGGAATGGCGCGCGGAGGTCGGCAACGGGCCCTCCCGCGCGGTGGCCGAACGGGCCGGCTTCGCCTTCGAGGGCACCCTCCGCTCCGCCATCGTCCACCAGGGCGTACGCCGGGACTGCTGGGTGGGCTCCCTGCTCCCGTCGGACCTGGCGCTGCCGTCGACGGCACCGTACCTGCCGCCGAGGAATCGGCAGGCGTAGCGCCCTCTCGGGCAAATCCCCAGCTCAGCCCGCATTGTCAGTGCCGGCCTCTAGGGTGCCGCCCATGACGACCCTGCGCCCCACCACCGCCCTCTCGGCCGACGAGGCCCGCCGCATCGCCCTGCGCGCGCAGGGCTTTCTCGGCGCCCTCGACCGCAGGTCCGGCGTCCGCGGCATCCTCCGCCACCTCGGCGCGGTGCAACTCGACACCATCTCGGTCCTGGCCCGCTCCCACGAGCTCATCCCGTACGCCCGCCTGGGCGCGGTGGGCCGCAAGACGGTGGAGAGGGCGTACTGGACGGACACGCATGCCTTCGAGTACTGGTCCCACGCGGCGTGCATCCTCCCCGTCGAGGAGTGGCCCCACTTCGCCTTCCGGCGCCGCGCCTACCGCAACCGCCCGCACTGGAACCACGCACTCCCCGACGGCGCCTACGAGCAGGTGATCAAGCAGCTGCGCGCCGAGGGCCCGCTCACCGCGACCGAGCTGGGCGGCGCGAAGCGGACGAGCGAGTGGTGGGACTGGTCGGGCTCGAAGGTGGCCGTCGAGCGTGCCCTGATGTACGGCGAGGTGGTCTGTGTCGAGCGCCGCGGCTGGAAGCGCGTCTACGACCTCGCCGAGCGCGCCATTCCGTCGGCACTGCTGCACGACGAGCTGGACGACTCCGAGTGCCTGCGCCGCCTGGTCCGCCTGGCCGGCCAGTCCCTGGGGATCGGTACGCGCGCGGACATCGCCGACTACCACCGCCTCAAGGGCGAGCAGGTCGAGGCGGTGATCGCCGACTCGGGTCTGGTCCCGGTCACGGTCGAGGGCTGGGGCAAGCCCGCGTGGGCCGACCCGGCGGCCCTGGAGACTCCTGCACGCGGCCGCCACCGTACGACGCTGCTCTCCCCGTTCGACTCCCTGATCTGGGAACGGGCGCGCACGGAGCGGATCTTCGGCTTCACACACCGCCTGGAGGCGTACGTACCGAAGCAGAAGCGGGTCCACGGCTATTTCGCGATGCCGGTCCTGGCCGGCGGCCGGCTCGTGGGCCGCGTGGACCCGGCGCGCGAGGGGCGCACCCTGGTCGCCAAGCAGGTCACGCTGGACGGCCCGAGAGCGGTCCCGGCGGTGGCCCAGGCGCTGGTCGAGGCGGCGAGCTGGGTGGAGTGCACGGACGTACGGGTGGAACGGGTCGACGCACCCGACCTGCGCGAGCCGCTCGCCAAGGAGCTCGCCCGCCTGGTCGCCTGAGCTCAGCGGATCTCGAGGATCTTCTCCCGCATCGCGTACACCACGGCCTCCATCCTGGAGTGGAGCTGAAGCTTCTCCAGGATGTTGCGCACATGGTTCTTCACGGTGTTCTCGGAGATGAACAACTCCTTGGCGATGTCGCGGTTGTTCATGCCGGTGGCGACCAGCTTGAGGACCTCCAGCTCACGGTCCGTCAGCCGTGGCGCCGGCACGAGCCGGCGCTCGTCCGTGCGCTGGATCATCGACTTGAACTCGGTGAGCAGCTTCGACGCCATGGACGGGCTGATCTGCGACTGCCCGTCCGCCACCGCGCGAATGGCCGTGGCCACCTCGTCCGTGGAGATCTCCTTGAGGAGATAGCCGGTCGCGCCCGCCTTGATCGCGTCGTAGAGGTCGGCCTCCTCGTCGCTGATCGTCAGCATGATGATCTTCGCGCTGGGGGCCACCTCCTTGATGGAGGTGCAGGCCTCGATCCCGCCCCGCTTGGGCATCCGGACATCCATCAGAACGATGTCCGGCAGCAGGTCGGCGGCCTTGTCGACGGCTTCCGCGCCGTCGCCGGCCTCCCCCACGACCTGGATGTCCTCCTCGGCCGCGAGCACGATCTCCAGTCCGCGGCGGAACAGGGCGTGGTCGTCCACGACCAGGACTCTGATCGGCTCCTTGCGTGGAGAGCCCGTGTCAGGGCCCATGCCGACGACATCGCCGTCGGCATCCTCGTCCCGCATCGGTCCGAAGCTGTCCGCCATCGTTCCTCCCCCTGAAGGCTGTGGCTGGTCATCTGCCATCGCCAACCCAAGGCAGCGGCCCACCGGTTGGGCCGCTGCTGCCATGATTTCATGCCCGGCCGACACTCCGGTGACGAGCGGGGCGCGAAGTGGTCGCACACCGGTGCCCCTGGGGGCGCACACGCGCTCCAGGGGCACCGCTCGGCTGTCGGCCGGGTGGGTCAGCCGCCCAGCGTGCCACCAGCCGCGGGAGACTGCGCCTGGGTGACCATCGGGTCCGTGTTGAGGTGGATGACTCCGTAGTCGTAGGCGTGCCGCCGGTAGACGACACTGGGCTCCTTCGTCTCGGAGTCGATGAAGAGGTAGAAGTCGTGCCCGACCAGCTCCATCTCGTAGAGGGCCTGGTCGAGGGTCATCGGGGAGGCCACGTGTGTCTTCTCGCGTACGACGAGGGGCCCTTCGCCCTTCACTTCCAGCGAGCCGATCTTCTTCGTGGGAATTCCGTCCGGCTCTTCTTCCTGGACGGTGTGGCCATTGCCGTTGAGCGTCGCCGCGCCCGGAACGTGGTCGGGGACCTCGGCCGCCGTGAGTCGGCGTGCGCCTCGGCGCGAGAAACGCTTGTCGTGCTGCTTGCGCAGCCGGGCGTCCAGCTTTTCCGCCGCCAGGTCGAGTGCCGCGTACGGATCGCTGGCCGCTGCCTCCGCCCGGATCACCGGACCGCGGGAGCGGAGCGTGATCTCCACTCGATCACTGCGGTCGGCCTGTCGCGGGTTGGGCTCCTTGGACACCTCGACGTCGAGGCTGATCACCTTGGCATCGAGCCTCTGGATCTTCTCCAGCTTCAGCTTCTCGGCCACGTGCTTGCGGAACCGCTCGGGCACCTCGGTCTTGCGGCCTTTGACGACGATGTCCACGCAGAACTCCGTTCCCGGATCGCTCCGCTCCATCGGCGGAGCATCTCCCTCTTGCACCAGGTTCCGGTGAGCGCCGGAACCTACGGACTCGGTGACTCCACCTCCTCCTCCCCCATGGGCAAGATCTCCACCCCATGGCCGCCGGGTGATTGTGCAAAACCCGCGGCACGGCATTCGGATATGACGGGGATGGCCTGCGCCTTTCCCTCACAACCGAACATATCTCGCCCGGACGGATGTCGTCACCCTCTACTGCGGCGTACCTCCGTTCAGGTGAATGGATCCTCTCGTTACCTGCAACGATGCAAGTTCGCAGTCAGTTCCGGTTTATTTCGAAAGAATCCGGAGACGCAGCGACGACAGCCGCACAGATCAGGTCGCGGGGCCCTCCGGCACCCATGATTCCCGGCCTCTCACACGTTCGCCGCACAGCGCCCTCCAACGATGCAGCCGTCCGTTCCCCTGTCCTTTCCCGACTCCCCGTCGCGTACACGACGGTTGCCCCGCCACCACCCGCGCCGCGCTCCACGGTCCCCCATCCATACGCGTCTGCCTCCCCTGCCGTTCTGCCGTATACGCCCGCGCTCTCCACCCAGTCCCGGACCGCCCCCGACCGCTCCGTGCGATCAAGCCCGGCCTGCTCGGTCAGCGCCGCCCGCACAGCGCGCGCCGCCTCCGCCAGAGACGCACCGGTCGTCATCAGGTCGTCGACGAGCACGACCGGACCGCCGCCCGTGAGCAGCCGGCCTCCTCCGGGTGCCACCGTCAGCGCACCCGCGAGATTGTCCAGCCGCTGCCGGGAGTTGAGCCCCGACTGATCGGCCACCGCACGCCCCTGCCGCAGCACGGCGAGCACACGCGCCGCCATCCCGGCCCGCCGCAGCTCTCCCGCGGCCGCGAGCGCGATCCGCCGCGCCGGGTCGTGCCCTCGCGCCCGCACCGCCCCACGCGCAGACGGCACGGGTACGAGCAGCACAGGCGCACCGGTGTTCCCGAACCGCTCCGCCCCGCGGGCCGGCGCCCGAGAGCCCCGGGACAGCGCCACTGTCACAGCCCCGGCCAGGGCCGCCCCCAGCGGTGCCGCGAGCGCCAGTGCGCCGCGTTCCTTGTGGGCCAGCAGCACGGCCCGCACCTCGTCCGCGTACCGGGCCGCCGCGTGCACCACCGGCAGCCCAGGCGGCTCCGGCACCGGTCGCACCCGGCTCGGTGCGGTCCCGCTCAGGACGGCACGGCACTCAGGACAGAGCACCGTGCGAGGCCTCCCACAGCCTCCGCACTCGGCCGGCAGCACCAGGTCGGTGAGGTCCTGCCACCACCCCCGCATGCCCACCACTGTGCCAATGCCCGAGCAGACCGGCCACCCCTGTGGATAACCCCCTGTGGAAAACCCCGGCCCCCGCGCAGGCGTCTGGAACGGCGGTCGTCAGAACGGCGGTCGCTTCCAGCCGGAGTCCCACCGCGAACGAAACCTCACCCCGGATAGACCGGGGCCGTCCCGTCGGTCACCACCTTCTGCCACTGGGCCCCGGACGGCAGCCGGACGACCCCGTCCTCCGAATACCCGACGAGCGGCAGCCGCGCGTCCTCGGACGCGGTGATCTCCTTCACCCCGCTGAGGGCCGCGGGCGCGGGCCCCTCCGGCGCGGAGCCGTCCACCTGTGCGTACCGCAACGTCCGCACGCCGTCCTTCTCGCGCCCGACCACGACGAGCCGGCTGTCGCCGGCCCACGACATGGCCGTGATCTCCTCCATCTCAGGCGTGGCGGACCGCAGTTCGTGCACCGAGACAGTTGAACGCTCGCTCGACTTCCCGTCCTCGTTCCGCTCGATCCGCCCGATCAGCAGCGAGGACTTCTCGCCCTTCTTGACCACGAGCGCGATCCGCACGCCGTCGGCGGCCACCCGCACGGACTCGATGCGTCCCTCCAGCCCCGGCGGCATCTTCACGACCAGCGGATCGCCCACGCCCTCCTTCAGCAGAAGCAGCCGGGGGTTGTCGGGATCGCGGTCGGCCACCCACAGATCACCCTGGGCATCCCAACTGGGCGCCGAGAACCGCTCGCCCTCCGTCTTGCCGGCACTCGACAGCTCGGGCCCGCCGAGCGGGCCGCCCGAGACCAGCGCCCCGACGTACAGGTGCTTGCCGTCCAGGCCGACGCCGGCCGCCATGTCCTCGCCGCGCGACACCGCCACGGACCTCAACTGTGTGTCGCCCTCACCGAGGGCGCCCGGCACGGGTTCGGGCGCGGTGCCGTTGCCGGCTGCGGCCAGCCGTACCAGCCGGTGCTCGGCGTCGAGGAAGTACAGATAGTTGGCGCTTTCCACAGATCCACGCGTGGCGATGTCCTCCGCCCCGTTCTCGTCCAGCGCGCACAACTGCCTGCCGCCCGCCTTCAGCGCGACCTCGTCCACGGTGGGGGTGAGGTTCTGAAGGGTGAACAGCACCTGGGCGGCCATCTCGTTGCACTTGGCCGGCCCGACCCGCGCGGCCTTGTCGTTCAGCGGCACGGTCAGCCGGTTCTGGTCGTCCGGCGTCAGCGTGGTGGAGTCGTCCTTCAGCGCCGTACCGGTGGGAAAGCTCGACCTGACCACCGGGTCGAGCCAGCTGGTGGGCCCCTTGAGCAGGGAGCGCACCGTCTGTGTCATGGGATCGACGTTCCGGCGCACATAGACGGGATCGGCGACGGCCGCCGTGTGCGGGGATGCCCCGAGCGTGGTGTTCGCGGCGAAGTAGTACCTGTCGACGGACATGTAGTTGCGCTGGAAGTCCGATTTGCCCACGACGACACCGCGCGGCGGCACGTCGATGCGCCACTGCTTGGTCTTCTTGTCCCGGGTGAGGTGCATCGACTCGCTGTAGTCACCGCTGGCGGGCGAGTACGACTGCTGTGCGTCGACCGTGGCGACCTTGGTGCCGGTCAGCGTGTACGTGAGGTCGTCGCTCTCCTCGCGGCCTCCCACGCGCTCGACGTCGGCGCTCGGTCCGTCGGCGAGCACCATCGTGGACAGCAGGGGCCGCCAGTTGTCCGACGCCTCCTTGGTCAGGTACATGCTCGCTGTGTCGTAGCCCGGATCGTCGCTGGTCAGCGCCTCCAGGAAACCGGACACGATCTCCGAGGGCGAGGCGTCCTCATGCGGCGGCATCGCGAACACCCGCACCTGGGTGTCCTGGCGCGGCGTGGAATCGACGCCCTGCAGATTGCCGCTGTCGGGCATCGAGGCACACCCCGCCAGCAGTACGGCGCCACAGGCGGCGTACACCACCGCCCGCCCCGGCCTGCGCCGGGCTCCCCCCTCGCGCTCAGCGCCCACGCGATGCCTCCCCATGCCTGCTCGACTCCTCGCTGTGCCCGGCTTCCTCGCCCGGCGGCTCCTCCGCGCCAGGCGTCTCCTCCTGGCGCCGCGCTCCCGAAGCGGGCCGGGGGACCACGCGCGCGCCGTTTCCGGGCAGTGCCGTCGGATCGGCCTTGGGGACCGCCGCCGCTGCCAGGCGGGACGCGATCGGGTCCCTCGACGGCATCGCGGCCACCTGGTCGCCATGGGGCTGAGCCGGCACCATCGCGGTCTTCTCGGCGCCGCCGCGCGGCAGACCGGCGTCATTAAGTCCACGATTGCGTCGCGAGTCCTTGGGCTCCAGGGGTATCGGCGAGCCCCGCAGCGGCTCGTCCGCGGTCCGCGGCAGCGTCAGCCGGAACTGTGAACCGCCACCCGGTTCGCCCCACGCCTGCAGCCAGCCGCCGTGCAGCCGCGCGTCCTCCAGCGCGATGGACAGCCCCAGCCCCGTACCGCCCGTGGTGCGCGCGCGTGCCGGGTCGGCCCGCCAGAAGCGGCTGAAGACCCGGGTCGCCTCACCGGGCTTGAGTCCGACGCCGTAGTCGCGCACCGCGACCGCGACCGCTCCGCCCGCGGCCGCGAGCTTGACGACGACGTCCTTGCCCTCGCCGTGCTCGACGGCGTTGACGACGAGGTTGCGCAGCACACGCTCGACGCGGCGGGCGTCGGCCTCGGCGACGATGGGCTGCTGGTCACCGACGATGCGTATCTGAGTGCCCTTGCGCTCGGCGAGCGGCTCGGCCCCGCTGACGACGCGTCGTACGACTTCCCTGAGGTCGATCGGCTCGGCCTCCAGCGCCGCCGCACCGGCGTCGAAGCGGCTGATCTCCAGCAGGTCCGCGAGCAGCGACTCGAACCGGTCCAGCTGGTCGGCGAGCAGCTCCGCCGACCGCGCGGTCACCGGATCGAAGTCCTCGCGCGCCTCATGGATGACATCCGCGGCCATCCGTACGGTCGTCAATGGGGTCCGCAGCTCGTGCGACACGTCGGAGACGAACCGCCGCTGCATCCGCGACAGGTCCTCCAGCTGCTGGATCTTCAGCTGCAGGTTCTGCGCCATCTTGTTGAAGGCCTCACCGAGCCGCGCGATGTCGTCCTCACCTGTGACCTTCATCCGCTCCTGCAGACGCCCGGCGGACAGCCGCTCGGCGATCCCGGCCGCCATCCGCACCGGCGTGACGACCTGGCGCACCACGAGCCACGCGATGGCCCCGAGGAGCACGACGACGAAAAGCCCGGCGGTGGCCAACGTCCCCTTGACCAGGCTCAGCGACTTCTCCTCCTGGGTGAGCGGGAAGAGGTAGTAGAGCTGGTACGGGTCGCCGTTGGGGTCGTTGACCTGCTTGCCGATGACCAGGGCCGGCTGGGACTCCTTGCGCTCGGTGGGGTGGTAGATCATGCGGGTATAGCTCTGGAACGCCCCCGTATTGCTGTCGATCCGCTCACGCAGGTCCTCGGGCACACTCGCCGTCGGATCCAGCCCGCCGGAGGCACGCGGACCGCGCCCACCGGTGTCGCCGCCCGCCGAGGCCGGGAGCGTCACCACTTCGAAGGCACCCTGGCCACCGCTGGAGAGCGAGGTGACGAGAGCGCTCATCCACGGGATGACGTTCTGCTCGGCACGCTCGTCCGCCGTCGCCCCGTCGTGGGCGATTCCCGCCGCCGCCTCGTCGGACTGCTGCTTGGCCGCCGCGAACCCGCCGGTGGCCTGGCTCTGCGACGCCTTCACCTTGGCGTCCAGCAGGCCGTTGCGCACCTGCCCGATGACGACGAAGCCCAGCAGCAGGACGACGCCGAGCGACATCAGCAGCGTCGTGACGACGACCTTGAGCTGGATATTGCGTCGCCACAACCGCATGACGGGCAGCACCGGCCGACGCACCCAGCGCAGCACCAGACGAAGCACCGGGCTGCCCTGGACTCCGCCCTGAAGCAGCCCGCCATCGAGGAACCGTCCCCAGCGGGAATCCGCCGACTTCCGGCCGACAGGCCGCTTCGGACGGGACCCGGTGCGACCGGGGGCCCCAGCGGCACTGTCCCCGGACATGTCAGCTCGGCCCTGCCTTGTACCCGACGCCACGGACGGTCACCACGATCTCCGGCCGCTCCGGGTCCTTCTCGACCTTGGAACGCAGCCGCTGCACATGCACATTGACCAGACGCGTGTCGGCCGCATGGCGGTAGCCCCACACCTGCTCCAGGAGCACCTCGCGCGTGAACACCTGCCACGGCTTGCGGGCCAGCGCGACCAGCAGGTCGAACTCCAGCGGCGTCAGCGCGATCGACTGCCCGTCCCGCTTGACGGAGTGCCCGGCCACGTCGATCACGAGGTCGCCGATGGCGAGCTGCTCGGGCGCCGGCTCCTCCGACCTCCTCAGGCGCGCCCGGATCCGGGCGACAAGCTCCTTCGGCTTGAACGGCTTGACGATGTAGTCATCGGCGCCGGACTCCAGGCCCACGACGACGTCGACGGTGTCGCTCTTGGCCGTCAGCATCACGATCGGCACGCCGGACTCCGCCCTGATCAGGCGGCACACCTCGATGCCGTCCCGGCCGGGCAGCATCAGGTCGAGCAGCACCAGATCGGGCTTGGTCTCCCGGAACGCAGCCAACGCCTTGTCGCCGTCGGCTACGAAAGACGGCTCAAAACCTTCACCACGCAGCACAATGCCGAGCATCTCGGCCAGTGCGGTGTCGTCGTCGACGACAAGGACTCGTCCCTTCATAAACGACATCATCCCATTCTCATAACAGTGGCGAAGGCAGTGGTGAGATAGGTCACCGGCCAGTGACCTTAGTCGTAGGCGATCGCCACTGTCTGCCCCTGCCCCCATCACAGGGCGTGACCTATGACCGGGTTCATCCCGCTCTATCCGCCCACCGGCTCTGCCCCCGACCTCACAACGTCGTCTGTGTCACCTGCCGCGACCCGGCACACAGCTCGGCCAGCGCCTCGGCCGTCACCGGCGACACAACCCCTTCCTCTGTGACGATCGCCGTCACCAACTCCGGCGGCGTCACATCGAACGCCGGGTTGTACGCCTGCGTCCCCAGCGGCGCCACCGGCATCCCGCCCCCAGGCTCCCCGCCCACCACCGGCGCCTGAGGCGCGGCGACCTCGGTCACCTCGAACCCGGGGCGCTGCTCGACCTCGATGGACCCCCCGTCCGAGGTGTCCGGATCCACCGTCGTCAGCGGCGCCACCACGATGAACGGCACATGGTGATAGCGCGCGAGCACCGCCAGCGGATAGCTCCCGACCTTGTTCGCCACCGAGCCGTCGGCCGCGATCCGATCCGCCCCTATCAGCACCGCGTCCACCTCACCCGCGGCGAACAGCGAACCCGCCGCGTTGTCCGTGAGCAGGGTGTACGCCATCCCGTTGCGCGCCGCCTCGTACGCCGTCAGACGCGCCCCCTGCAGCAACGGCCGCGTCTCGTCCACCCACAACCGCCTCAGCCGCCCGGCCCGGTACGCCGCGAGCGCCACCGCGAACGCCGTGCCCTCCCCGCCCGACACCAGCGCCCCGGTGTTGCAGTGTGTGAGGACGCGGTGCCCGCCACCGGGCAACAACTCGTCCAGCAGCGCCAGCCCTCGCTCGGCCATCCGCGCACTGGCCTCGGCGTCCTCCTTGTGCAGCGCCCGCGCCGCACCCAGCGCCGCAGCGGCGGCCTGCTCGGCGTCCCCGCTCCGGGCGAGCTCGGCCCGGTACGCCGACTGGGCCCGGCGCACACCGACGGCGAGGTTCACCGCGGTGGGCCTGGCGCCCGCCAGCGACTCCGCAGCGGCCTCCACGTCGAAGCCACGCGCGGCGGCGAGCGCGACACCGTACGCCCCGGCGATCCCGAGCACCGGCGCCCCGCGCACGGCGAGCGAACGGATCGCCTCCACCAGCGCGGGCGCATCCGTGCACACCAGCTCGACCTCCTCGGCCGGCAGCCTCGTCTGGTCGAGAAGGACCAGTACGGGACCTTCGGGTGGTTCGTCCCACCGGATCGTCGGAATCCCGGTGGGCCTGCTGTCCTCGCCGGATTGCGCGTACTGATCAGCCATGCGGCAAGTCTGCCCCTTGTACGGCAGACAATTGAAGGTGCACAGCCCATACCGCGGTCGGTACCCATCCGACCACCCCATGGCACGATGGCTGCCAACCTGCCGCCGCGACCGCGGACGGGCACCGTGAAGGAGCGACGATGAAAGACACTCCGGGCTGGGCCTCGCCCGGATCCGCCCCGTCCGATGGACAGGAGCCCGGCGCGACCGGCCCTGCCGAGCCCGCAGACCGCCCCGACCACGCGCAGCAGCCGGGAGCGGACCCACAAGGCTCCGGCCCGAAGTGGTCCAAGGAGCAGCCGCCACCCGGCCAGTGGTCCGCGCCGACGGGGCCACGGTCCCCCGGCCAGACCCCACCGCCCCCGCCACCCGGCCCCGGCTGGGGCACTCCTCCGCCACCCGGCCCCGGCGGCTACGGCGGTTACGGCGGCGGCCACTCCGGCTACGGCCCTCCGGGCGGACACGGCGGCTGGGGAGCAGGCTGGGGCGGACCCCCGCCGGCCGCCAAGCCCGGCGTGATCCCGCTGCGCCCGCTCGGCGTCGGCGAGATCCTCGACGGCGCGGTCTCCACCATGCGCACCTACTGGCGCACGGTCCTCGGCATCTCCCTGACCATCGCCGTCGTGACGGAGATCCTCGTCATCCTCGTCCAGGGCTTCGTCCTGAACGACCGCGTCAGCACCGGGGCCCTCAACGACCCGAACGCCACCCTCGACGAGCTGACCCGCGCCATGGGCGACGCCATGCTCAGCTCCAGCGTGATCTTCCTGATCTCGATGGTCGGCGCGATCGTGGCGACCGCCCTGCTGACAGCAGTCACCAGCCGGGCGGTGCTCGGCAAGTCGGTGACCACCGGCGAGGCCTGGCGTGACGCACGCCCTCAGGTACCGCGGCTCTTCGGCCTGCTCATCCTGCTGCTGCTCATGGCCTTCGGCGTGGTGTTCGCGGGTGCCCTGCCCGGCATCCTCCTGGCCGCCGCGGGCTCCGGCGACGCAGGCGTGGCACTCTCCATCCTGGGCATCATCGGCGGCTTCGTCGTCGCGATCTGGCTCTGGATCCGCTTCTCCCTCGCCTCCCCCGCGCTGATGCTGGAGAAGCAGGGCATCGTCAAGTCGCTGAGCCGTTCCGCAAAGCTGGTCCGCGGCTCCTGGTGGCGCGTCTTCGGCATCCAGTTGCTGGCCACGATCATCGCGAACATCATCGCGGCCATCGTCGTCATCCCCTTCACCTTCCTCGCCGCCGCCCTCAGCGGCGAGGCCACCACCGACATCCTCAACGGCGCCACCGACCTCGGCTGGACGTTCCTCATCGTCAGCGGCGTCGGCTCGGTGATCGGCTCCATGATCACCTTCCCGATCACGGCCGGCGTCACCGTCCTGCTCTACATCGACCAGCGCATCCGCCGCGAGGCTCTCGACCTCGAGCTGGCCCGAGCAGCCGGCGTCCAGGGCTACGGCGCCACCGACACTCCGGGGAGCTGAAGAACCGGTGAGCCTTGCGGGGGGAGTTCTCACGGCAGCGTCAGCGCTGCCCGAACACACATGGCCGGGCGGCGACACATCCGTGCTGTCGCTGCTCGCACGCTCCGACGACGAGCCGCCCCTGACGATCCCCCGCGACCCCGCGCGGGAAGCCGCCCGGCGCGAGCTGTCCAAGGGCATGTACCACGAGAACGAACCGAGCTGGTTCCAGCGCGCCCTGGACGCCTTCTGGGACTGGGTCGAGGACCTGTTCAGCAGCGCCTCGACCGTGGCGCCCGGAGGACCGCTCGGCCTGGTCGTCATCATCCTCGTCGTCCTCGCGGTCCTCGGCGCCCTGTGGTGGCGACTCGGCACCCCCCGCCGCCAACCCACCTCCTCCGCCGCCCTGTTCGACGACCGCCCCCGCAGCGCCGCCGAACACCGAGCCGCCGCCGACGCACACGCCGCCCAGGCCCACTGGAACCAGGCCGTCCAGGAACGCATGCGCGCCATCGTCCGCTCCCTCGAGGAACGCGCGCTGCTCGACGTCCGCCCCGGCCGCACCGCGGACGAAGCCGCCGCCGAAGCGGGGCGCTCACTGCCCGCCCACACGGACCGACTGCGCACCGCCGCCCGTGACTTCGACGACGTGACATACGGCGGACGGGCCTCGACCCAGCAGGCGTACCAGCGCCTCGCGGAACTCGACCGCGACCTGGAGAGCAGCAAGCCCCAACTCGCGAGCAGCGCTCCCAGCACGGCCCACAACGCCCGCCAGGGAGCCGCCGAATGACCACCGAGGCCACGCTCCCGTCCACCTCGGCCTCGCCCACCGCACGCCAGGTGTGGACCCGCACGCGAGGCGTCGCCCTCGCCGTCGGGCTCCTGCTGGCGGCGGCCGTCGTGATCGCCACCATCCGCTCCGGCGCCCAGCACGGCGCCCTCGACCCTCGCTCCGCCGACCCCAAGGGCAGCCGGGCCGTCGCCGAACTCCTCGCCGACCGCGGGGTGGACACACGCGTGGTCACTTCCCTGGACGAGGCACGCGCCGCGACCGCCGCGAACACCACTCTCCTGGTCGCCGCCCCCGACCTGCTGACCCACCGTCAACAGTCCTGGCTGCGCTCGGCGACAGCCGGCTCCGAAGGCCGCACCGTCCTCGTCGCCCCCGGCAGCTCGTCCGTCGAACGGCTCGCCCCCGGGGTCACCGCGGACCCCGCCACCAGCCTCGACTCGGAGCTCGCCCCCGACTGCGCCCTGCCCGCCGCCCAGCGCGCCGGCACCGCCGACCTGGGAGGCATCCGCTACACCACGACCCACCTCGACGCCGACGAGTGCTACCCCAGCGACCGGCTCGCCACCCTCCTGCGCGTCCCGGAGACCGACGGGGACGGCGACACCGTCGTCCTCGGCGCGCCCGACATCCTCCACAACGAACACCTCGACGAGCAGGGCAACGCCTCCCTCGCCCTCCAACTCCTCGGCTCCCGCCCTCATCTGGTCTGGTACCTCCCCTCGCTGTCCGACACGTCAGCCGCCGACGAGGACGACGAACGCAGCTTCTTCGACCTGCTCCCCTCGGGCTGGCTCTGGGGCACACTTCAGCTCTTCCTCGCCGCAGCCCTGGCCGCCCTGTGGCGGGCACGCCGACTGGGCCCCCTCGTGCCCGAAAAACTCCCCGTGGCGATCCGCGCCTCCGAAACCGTCGAAGGCCGCGCCCGCCTCTACCGCAAGGCCAACGCCCGCGACCGCGCGGCCGCCGCTCTTCGCTCCACCACCCGCACGCGCCTCGCCCCCCTCGTAGGTGTCCCCGTCTCCCAGGCGCACGCGCCCGAAGCCCTGCTCCCCGCTTTGTCCGCCCACCTCCACAACCACGGAGACGGACAGACCCTGCACACCCTCCTCTTCGGCCCGCCGCCCAGCGACGACGCCGCACTCATCTCCCTCGCCGACCAACTCGACGCCCTCGAAAGAGAGGTACGCCGTCCATGATGGACCCGACCACTGACAACGCCGGGAACACCGGGGACCCGGGCACCGCCCGGGCCTCCCTGGAAGCCCTGCGCGCCGAGATCGCCAAAGCCGTGGTCGGCCAGGACCCCGCCGTGACCGGCCTCGTCGTCGCCCTCCTCTGCCGCGGACACGTTCTACTAGAAGGAGTCCCCGGGGTCGCCAAAACGTTGCTCGTCCGCGCTCTCGCATCCGCACTCGAACTCGACACCAAGCGCGTCCAGTTCACCCCCGACCTCATGCCGAGCGACGTGACGGGCTCCCTCGTCTACGACACCCGCACCGCCGAGTTCTCCTTCCAGCCCGGCCCGGTCTTCACCAACCTCCTCCTCGCCGACGAGATCAACCGCACCCCACCGAAGACCCAGTCCTCCCTGCTGGAGGCCATGGAGGAACGCCAGGTCACGGTCGACGGCACCCCTCGCCCGCTCCCCGACCCCTTCCTGGTCGCCGCAACCCAGAACCCGGTCGAGTACGAGGGCACATACCCCCTCCCCGAAGCCCAGTTGGACCGCTTCCTCCTCAAGCTCACGATCCCGCTCCCCACCCGTCAGGACGAGATCGACGTCCTCACCCGCCACGCCGAGGGCTTCAACCCACGCGACCTGCGCGCCGCCGGCGTACGCCCCGTGGCAGGCCCCGCAGACCTCGAGGCGGCACGCGCGGCCGTGGCCAAGACGACGGTCTCCCCGGAGATCACGGCCTACGTGGTCGACATCTGCCGAGCCACCCGGGAATCGCCGTCCCTGACCCTGGGCGTCTCGCCCCGAGGCGCCACGGCCCTCCTCGCCACCGCCCGCGCCTGGGCCTGGCTGACCGGCCGCGACTACGTCATCCCCGACGACGTGAAGGCCCTCGCCCTCCCCACCCTCCGCCACCGCGTCCAGCTCCGCCCGGAGGCCGAGATGGAAGGCGTCACCGCCGACTCCGTGATCAACGCAATCCTCGCCCACGTCCCCGTCCCCCGCTGATGGCACTCACCGGACGCGCCGCACTCCTGGCGGCCCTGGGCTCCCTCCCCGTAGGCCTCTGGGACCCGAGCTGGACGGGCATCCTCGCGGTCAACGCCCCCCTGGTCGCGGCATGCGCCTGCGACTTCGCCCTGGCCGCACCAGTACGGCGCCTCGGCCTCACCCGCTCCGGCGACACCTCGACACGCCTGGGCGAGACGGCCGACGTCACCCTCACCATCACCAACCCCTCCGGCCGCCCACTCCGCGCGAGCCTCCGCGACGCATGGCCACCCAGCAGTTGGCAGCCCGGCACAGAAATGGCGGCCTCCCGCCACCGCCTGACAATCCCCGCCGGCGAACGCCGCCGCATCACCACCCGCCTACGCCCCACCCGCCGAGGCGACCGCCAGGCCGACCGCGTCACGATCCGCTCGTACGGCCCCCTGGGCCTCTTGTCCCGCCAGGGCACCCACAAAGTCCCCTGGACGGTACGGGTCCTCCCGCCGTTCACCAGCCGCAAGCACCTGCCGTCCAAACTGGCCCGCCTGCGCGAACTCGACGGCCGCACCAGCGTTCTCACCCGCGGCGAGGGCACAGAATTCGACAGCCTGCGCGAATACGTCCCCGGCGACGACACCCGCTCCATCGACTGGCGCGCTACGGCCCGACAGTCCACGGTCGCCGTACGCACCTGGCGCCCGGAACGCGACCGCCACATCCTCCTGGTCCTGGACACCGGCCGCACCTCGGCAGGCCGAGTCGGCGACGCCCCACGCCTCGACGCCTCCATGGACGCCGCCCTGCTCCTGGCCGCCCTAGCATCCAGAGCCGGCGACCGCGTGGACCTCCTCGCCTACGACCGCCGAGTGCGCGCCCTCGTCCAGGGCCGGACGGCAGGCGATGTCCTCCCCTCCCTGGTCAATGCCATGGCCACACTCGAACCCGAGCTGATCGAAACGGACGCCCGAGGCCTTACGGCCACCGCTCTCCGTACGGCTCCCCGCCACTCCCTGATCGTGCTGCTCACGACCCTCGACGCGGGGCCGATCGAAGAGGGGCTGCTCCCCGTCCTCTCCCAGCTCACCCAGCGCCACACAGTTCTGCTCGCATCAGTGGCGGACCCCCACATCGCCTACATGGCAACAGCACGCGGAAACACAGAGTCAGTGTACGAGGCCGCAGCCGCCGCCCAATCCCAGAGCGAACGCCACCGCACGGCAGACCAACTCCGCCGACACGGGGTTACGGTCGTCGACGCGACACCGGAGGAACTCGCGCCGGCACTGGCAGACGCATACCTGGCCCTCAAGACAGCAGGCCGTCTGTAATCAACCCGAAGGGGCTCTCCTGTCCTCAGGAGAGCCCCGACCGGCGAACAGACCACAAATGCAGAAAGCCCCCGAACCGGTATCCCCGGCCGGGGGCTTTCTTAAAATTTGTTCGGCGGCGTCCTACTCTCCCACAGGGTCCCCCCTGCAGTACCATCGGCGCTGTAAGGCTTAGCTTCCGGGTTCGGAATGTAACCGGGCGTTTCCCTCACGCTATAACCACCGAAACACTATGAAACAATCAACCGGACACAACACGGTCGTTGCCTCAGAACCAACACAGTGGACGCGAGCCTCTATGGACAAGCCCTCGGCCTATTAGTACCGGTCACCTCCACACATTA